>CAZIUM010000088.1:0-11560 GCA_964542285.1 uncultured Lentisphaerales bacterium | reverse complement strand
CCCTGGTGTTGTGGGTGATGGCGCATGATTGGGCGCCGGCCAAGACGCGTGGATTTCTTTTCGCATCCTTCATGGGGTTGGTGCCGATCCAACTGCTGGTTTTGTATTCGGTCTTTGGGTGGGAAGTCTGGCAGGGATTTTTCCTGGCGCTGGCCCTGACGCCCGTGACCCTGCTGGGATCCATGGTGGGGTTGCGCGTGGGCGCAAGGTTTTCCAAGAACACCCTGCGCCGCGTGGCCTATGCCATCCTGTTGCTGATCGCGCTGCGAGCCATGCTGCCCTACTTAAAGTAACGTTCACGTCAGAATTGCCGGGTGAAGCTGAGTTCCAGCGTCCGGGGATCGCCGGGAAACCCTTGATAGTAGTGTCGATTGGACTCCACGTACCGCTCGTTGAAGAGGTTTTTCACGGCCAGCTTGAAATGGGACGCCGAAGCGTCGCCGCGTCGCCCGAGCGGGATCGTCAGGGAAGCGTCGAAAACATGCGAATCCTCGATGAAGTAATCTTCCCCGACGTATCGACCGCGCATCGTGGCGTCGTAGCGGTGCCGGAAACGATACCCGGCGCCGACCACCAGCTTCTCGAGCGGTCCGCTTTCGATGCGCCAGGAGCTGGCGAGGGTCACGGCATGCGGCGGATGACGGTCGAAGGAAATGCCCTGGCTTTCGTCGCGGTAGTCCAGCCAGGCATAGGACCCGTAGACGGACCAATTGGAACGCAGGTTGCCGCTCAACGAGACTTCCAACCCGCGCGTGGTGCCGGCGCCCTCGGTTTCGTAGTAGGTGCTCCCGGGAATCATCGAAGGCGTGTTGCGCTGCCGGATTTCAAACAGAGAGGTCGCCAGCCAGAGGGTGCGCAAGGGTGAGACCCGAAGGCCGCCCTCGTACTGCGTCGCGCGCCAGGATGAGGTCAGTTCCGAATCGGGACCTTCAAGATACCCGAAATTGGGCGCGGCAGTGCGCGAAAGATTGCCGAATAGAATCAAGTCGTCGCGGAGCAGGAAGGTGAATCCGCCACGGGGGCTGAAACTGGTGGCCCGGTTGTTCAGGTCACTTTCGTGCCGGTCGAAGCGCCCGCCCCCGAGCAGGCGCAGGCTACCGAAACGGGCCTGTTCCTGCGCCATCACTCCAAAACGCGTCAAGACGGAGTCCCGCTCGTCCTGGGGTCTCCAGGAACGATGGGCGGCAGGGTCGGGAACCGACTCGAAGAAACTGCGTCCATCCGATTCCTTGCGAGCCAGGTCGCCCTGAACCACCAGGACATGCGACCAGGGGCCGGTCGTAAAATCGGCGATGGCGCGTTGATACAGGCTGTAACGACGGGTGGTCGTGTCGCTTCTGGAAAGTTCATACGGTTGTTCCAGGTAGGACGGCGCGAAGGGAGTTCCATCCGGAGCGGCAAAGGGAGCGGATCCCAAGTGTTCGAAGCGGATATTGGCCTGCGCCAGTCCCGCTCCGGTGCGCAGGGTCCAGACGGAATCCGGTTCCCACTCGATCCAGGGCTGCACGGTCAATCCGAAATAGCGATCCCGCATGTCCTCCCGTCCAATGTGGCTGTCCCAGTCGAAACCCGACAGGGGCCTGCCGCGATACAAAGGAATGCCTTGGTACCCCGGTTGCTCGGTATATTGCAGGGTTAGGTTGAAGCCCACGCGCAACGAATCATCGAGTCGCCACAGGAGGGCCGGCGCCGCAAACCAGGACTGGCGCCAATCGGCCCCCGAGGGCAGCCAGAAAGGTTTGCCGCGATCGATGCTGGCGGGAACGCGCAGCGCGAGCTCTTCGGTCAGGGGCCGGTTCCAATCGAACATCAGCCGAAAACGCAGAAGCTCGTCGCCCAGCGACACGCGCATTCCGATTTCCCGAAAGGCGGCGTCGGGGAGCGGCTGCTTGAGCACGAGGTTGATCGATCCGCCGCTGCCGTAGGGACCCAGCGTGGAGCTGGCCCCGCCGATCAGCGCGCCCACGGGTCCCTTGGAAATTTCGATGCGCTCAAAGGCCTCGGGCTCCATGAAGGTTCCCATGGGACCGGCCAGTCCCAGGGTTCCGTCGAGCATGGCGTCGCTGCCCGACATGCCGCGGAGGACATACTGACCCGAAGTGCGATCGAGCATGGTCTTGCCCCCGGTGTACACCCCCGCCTGGTGACGCAACATGTCGTGCAGATCGCTGGGGTTCATCTCCCGAATGAAATCTTCCGTCAAGACATCCACGGAAAGGGGGACCTCCTCGGGCGCCACGGGAGTCCAGGTGGCGGTGCTGACCTGCTCGACCCGGTAGCGTGAAATCGGCGCGCCTTCGACGGTAATGGCTCCCAGGTCAAATGCTCGGGGAACATTATTCGTGGCGGCCCGCAACGAAAGGCTGGCGATGGACAATGCGACGAGACGCGACAAGTACTTCATACGGACAATCTCCCTGTGTGTACTCATGCAAACGCACCGGAAGCCGCAAACGTTCAGTATGTTTCCTGAAATTTCAAGGGATTCGCTGGGGAAACGGGCACGGACGGAGCGTGATCGCGCGGAGAATCCGCGCGCGGCGGCGAAGGGCCTCGTCGCCCTACCCTTTTGACGCAAAGCGTCGAAACAATAAAACCCCGCGCACGGACCTCCCTCCAGTCTCAACCCTCAACCCTCGACCCTCGACCCTCGAATTCTTTGACATACGTCACGCGGTCGTCTCCCCGCGCATAAAAATTCTCGAGCAGGCTGGCCCGCCGGTATCCGTTTTTTTCGTAAAAAGCGCGCGTACGGGCATATTGAGGCCGCCCCGAGGTCTCGGCATAAAGCCGGCGGCCGCCCATCGACCGCACGATTTCTTCGGTGCGCCGCGCCACGTCACGTCCCAGGCCGCCACCCTGGAACCCGGGATTGACGGCAATCCAGTACAAATCGAAACTGCCCTCGGTGCATGGCACCGGGCCAAAGCAACTGTAGGCCGCCAGAGAACCCTTCGAATCCTCGGCCAGCAGGAATTCGTAGTCCGCGGCGGGGCCGAATTTCAAGCGCTGGCGCACCAGATCGGCGGCCATGTCGACTTCCGCGGGGGAAAAGAAACCGGTGGACTCCACCAGGCCACGAACGGCCTCGACATCCTCCGCCCGGGGGTCGCGCCGGTAGACGAACCCGTCGATCGGAGGAAGACCATGTCCCGGCGATGAACCACCGGAACCCGCGGCCTGGCGCGGACGCTTCGACCCGGACGCCGGACCGGTCAGAGCGGCCTGCACGATATGCTCCATGGCCGTGTCAAACGTCACTCCGGCCTGCGCCAGAGCCGCCGCGTAGCCGGCGTCGGGCGCCAGGCAGGGGTTGGCATTGATCTCCAGAATCCACGGACGACCGAAGTCATCGACCCTGAAATCAACCCGAGCATAACTTGTCAACCCGCACACCCGGCCGCAAGCCAGGGCCAGAAGCCGCAATTCTTCCGCCAGCGCATGGTCCCCGGAGGGCAGATCGAAGCGGCGGGGCGTGTGACGATAGGCGAAAGCCTCGGGATTCCACTTGGCTTCATAGTCGAGAATATGAGGCATGCCGGGGGGAAAATCCACAAAGCGGATTTCGGCCACAGGCAATGTCGTCAGCCCCTCCTCCCCGGCAGGCAGCAGTCCGAGATTAAACTCGCGACCCGCGATGTAGGCTTCGGCAAACCAATCCCCCGCGACGGATTCCGGGAAATCGAGAAGACGTTCTCGCACAACTTCGGCACGGACATTTTCGATCAGGTTGTCGCCGCTGACGCCGCAGGAGGCATGGTCCCATCCGCTTTTGAGCAACCAATCGCGCGGACCGTTGTCGCCGCCATGCAGCCTCCCGGTGGAGTCGATCCAGTCGGGCGTCGGCAAGGCGGCGGCTCGCAGCAATTGCTTCGTCAGCGGCTTGCAGGTGGTGAGCGCCAGCGCGCCGTGCGCATTGCCGGTATGGGAGATGCCGCGACTTTCCAACAGGGCCGGGACAAAGGGCAGCAAGCGGTCATGTCCCCCCAGCGATTCCACCAGGTTGAACACCACATCCGGCGGCCATGCATCGAGGTGCCGTTCCAGGCGTTCCAGGTCGAGTCCCAACGCCCACACCCGTACATGGTGCCCGTTGCGCGCCAGCGCAGCCTCGACGGCGGCGACCTGCCGCAGGACATCCTCCTCGGCGGCGACGGCGCCGGAATTGACAAGCTGGTGCACGATGGCGATGCGCAACGGACGCGTTGTTTTCATGGGGGGCGGCTCACATGCGCCGATGATTCCATGCGGGAACCCGTTGACGGGTGGCCAGCATGTCCCGCGGTTCAAGACTGGCCGTCAGGGTTTGGGGCTGTTGTCCCGCGATCGCCAGGATTTCTCCCCAGGGACCGACCACCATGGAATGCCCGTGGCTCGGCACACCGGTACGGGGATTCGTGCCGCACTGCCCGGCGGCGGCGACAAAGCATTGATTCTCGATGGCTCGGGCGCGCACCAGCACTTCCCAGTGGTCTCGTCCCGTACGCTGGGTGAAATTAGCCGGGGCCAACAGCAAATGGGCGCCGGAAGCGGAATAAAAACGGTAAAGCTCGGGGAAGCGCAGGTCATAGCAGATCGACAGGCCGCAGCGCCACCCCTCGATGTCGACCATGCAGGGGGTGTCGCCGGCGGCAAAGACGTCGCGTTCGCGAATCCGGCGACCGTCATCCAGCGTGGCTTCGAAAAGGTGCATTTTGCGATACCGCGCCACCTGCCGACCCCGACGATCGAACAGCACGGCCGTGTTGCGGCAGAGACCGCCATCCTTTTCCACCAACCCGCCCGCCAGCAGCCAGCAGCGGCGTTGGGCGGACTGCTCGCCCAGCCAGTGACACAACGGTCCGTCCAATGGTTCGGCGGAGGCCTTCAAATCCTCGTCGTTGCCGCGTCCGGCAAACACCTCCGGCAACACGGCCAGGTCGCAGGTGTCCGGGGCCGGCAAGGCCCGGGCGACGGACTCGAGGTTGGCCCGGCGGTCCAACCCCGCATCCAGTTGCAGAGCGGCCAAGCGCAATGGTCGCGCGGGAGCTGCCGCGGGCGATGTCACCCCTGCCCTCGCGCGGACAGCACGTCGCTTTCATACTGCCGCACGATCGGCATCCAGGCGCCGTCCGGCGGCGCGGACTGCCTTCGGCAGTATTCGTTCCAGACGGCCCCCAGCGGCATGGTCTTGAGCTCCTCCATGGTGGCCAAGCGTCCCGTCAGGTCCCCGTCGCGTTCCAGGTTGCGCAACATCTCCACCGGTTCCAGCAAGGCCGCCAGCAGGGCCTTGCGCACATTGCGCGCACCGATGGCCCAGGCCGCGACCCGGTTGATGCTGGCATCGAAATAATCCAAGCCCAGGTGGACGCGGTCGAGATAGTTGCCGCGCACCACCTCCTGCATCAAGGCCCGCAGGTCGTCGCCCAGCGTCACGACATGATCGCTGTCCCAGCGCACGCCACGCGAGACATGCAGCAGCAGCTCCGGCACCCACATCATGGTGGCACTGACCTTGTCGGCCAGGGTTTCCGTGGGATGAAAGTGTCCGGCATCCAGGCACAACACCTTGTTGTGACGCGCGGCATAGCCGAGGTAAAATTCATGGGAACCGACGGTGAAGCTTTCCAGTCCGATTCCGAACAGTTTGCTTTCCATCGCATCCAGGTTGTGGCGCGGATCGAGGGCTTCCCGGAAAATTTCATCCAGCGACTCCGCCAGCCGTTCGCGTGGCCCGCGACGATCCGCCGGAGTGTCCTTGGATCCGTCCGGCACCCAGATGTTGGTCACGGCAGGAATTCCCAGGGCCTGTCCCATGGCCGCGCCGATTTGGCGACAGGCTTTGGCATGCCGAATCCAGAAATTGCGCACCGCGGCATCGGGATGGGACAGCGTCATTCCATCCGCCGCCATCGGATGGGCAAAGCATGTCGGGTTGAAGTCGAGCCCCACCCCCAGGGAACGCGCCCAATCGATCCAGCGCTGAAAATGGCCGGGGGTCAGTTCGTCACGCGGCACCGTGGGACCGTCGTAATCCGCATAGATGGCGTGCAAATTGACCTTGTGCGGGCCCGGGATCAACTCCAGCGCCTGCTCCAGGTCGGCGCGCAGTTCATCGGCATTGCGCGCCTTCCCGGGATAATTGCCGGTAGCCGCGATGCCGCCGTCCAGCGATCCGGAGGCTTCAAATCCCGCCACGTCGTCGCCCTGCCAGCAATGAACCGAAAGGGGCGTGGCCGCCAATTTTTCGAGCGCGGCCTCGACATCGACTTTCAAGTCGGCCCAGGCTTCGCGGGCATCGATGTAGGCATGCGGAGAATTCGGCGTCATGTTCAACTCCTGTGTTCAATCGACCTTCAATAGAAAGTAATTACGCTTGCCGCCACGCAGCACGGCCACGCGGCCATCGATCAGGTCGGAGGCTTCCAGGTTGCGATCCAAGCCGGAAACCTTGCAATTGTTGATGCTCAGCCCCCCCTGCTGCACCAGTCGCCGGGCCTCGCCCTTGCTGGACATCATTCCGGCGGCGGCCATGACTTCAAAGGCCGGATGCCCTTCGACCGCCCGGCGCGGCAACCTTGCGGAAGGCACGTCGGCAAAGATTTTCTCCAGCTCGCTGGCCGACAGCCCCTCGATGCTGCCGCCGAACAACGCCGCCGTGGCGCGTTGTGCGACCGCCAGGCCATCCTCGCCATGCACGGCACGGGTAACCTCGGTCGCCAACGCCTGCTGGGCGACGCGTTTTTCCGGCGCCTCGGCAAGCGCTTTCTCAAGCTCCGCAATCTGCTCCAACGACAGAAACGTGAAAATTTTAAGATACCGCGCCACATCCGCGTCGTGTGTGCGCAAAAAGAACTGGTAAAATTCGTATTGCGAGGTTTTGGCGGCATCGAGGTAGATGGCATTGCCTTCGCTTTTGCCGAATTTCTTTCCCGCGCTGTCGCAGACCAGCGGAAAGGTCATGCCATACGCCTCGGCTCCGGCAATGCGCCGAACCAGCTCCGTCCCGGAGGTGATGTTGCCCCACTGGTCGGAACCGCCAATCTGCAGCGTGCAGCCGTAGGTGCGGTGCAGGTGAAGAAAATCGTACCCTTGAAGTATCTGGTAGCAGAACTCCGTAAAGCTCATCCCGTCCTCGGCCTCCATGCGCTTGCGCACGCTGTCCTTGCCAAGCATGGGCCCCATGCGGAAGTACCGGCCAACATCCCGAAGAAACGACAGGAAGGTGAAGTCCTTGTACCAGTCGTAATTGTTGACCATCCGCGCGGGATTGGCTGAATGGGGATCGAAATCCAGAAACCGCGACAGGTTTTCGCGAATGCCGGCCAGGTTGGATTCAACCTGGCCGGCGTCCAGCAGTTGACGTTCCGTGCTTTTGCCGGAGGGGTCGCCGATCAACCCGGTGGCCCCACCGACCAGGGCAATCACGCGATGGCCAGCGCGTTGGAAATGCGCCAGGGCCATGATGGTCACGTAATTGCCGGCCTGCAAGCTGCTGGAGGTGGGATCGAACCCGGCATAGACCGTCACGGGACGTTCCAGCGCCTTCTCGAGTTCCGGACTGGTCACGTCCTCGAGCAGATGGCGATCTCGCAGCGTATGCAGCACGTTCATCGATCTTCCTGACGAGATCAGCTTTCGGATTTGTCTTCGGCGGATTCTTCTTCCGTTTCCGCGCGATCCCCGGACCCCGGCTGCCACTCTTCACTCTGCGCGAAGGCGTCATCGAAAGCCGCGGCCAGTCCGACAAGGTTCTCGCCCGGTTTCAGATCAACCTGACTCATCTCGCGGCTGAGTTCCTCGACCTCGGTATCGTTCATGTCCACGGCCTTGATGCTGAGTCCGATGCGCCGCTCGTCGCGGTCGATACGCACGATGCGCGCCTCGACTTCCTGTCCGATCTTGAGGGCGTCCTTGACCTTCTCGACCCGATCGTTGCTGATCTGCGAGATGTGCACCAGGCCGTCAACCCCTTCCTCGAGTTCGATAAAAGCACCGAACGAAGCCAGTTTCGAGACCTTGCCCTTGACCATCTGTCCGATGGCGTAACGGGAGGAAATCGTGTGCCAGGGATCGTCGCTGGCCTGCTTGACGCCCAGGCTGATGCGCTGGTTGCCGGGATCGACCTCGAGCACCACGGCTTCGACTTCCTGCCCCTTCTGCAACATTTCGCTGGGGTGGTTGATCTTGCGCGTCCAGGACATGTCCGAGACATGCACCATGCCGTCGATGCCATCTTCGATTTCGACAAAGGCGCCATACGAGGTGAAGTTTCGCACCTTGCCCTTGACGCGACTGCCGATCGGATAACGCTCCTGCACCGTGTCCCAGGGATTGGCCTCGGTCTGCCGAATGCCAAGGGCGATTTTCTGTTCCTGGGAATTAATGTTCAGCACCACCACGTCGACTTCGTCGCCGAGATTCAGCACATCCGAAGCCCGGGCGATGCGCTTGGTCCAGGAAAATTCGGACACATGCACCAGGCCCTCGATGCCGGGTTCGATTTCGACGAACGCGCCATAGGGGACCAGGTTGACGACCTTGCCGCGCAGACGACTGCCGACCGGATAACGGCTTTCCACTCCGTCCCAGGGGTTCTGCTGAATCTGCTTGAGTCCCAACGATACGCGTTCGCGGTCCATGTCCACATCCAGCACCACGACTTCGAGTTCCTGCCCCACCTGCACCACCTCGCTGGGATGCTTGACACGCCCCCAGCTCATATCGGTGATGTGCAGCAAACCATCGAGCCCGGTCAGGTCGACAAAGGCCCCGAAATCGGTGATGTTCTTGACGCGGCCCGTACGATGCTGCCCAATCTGGATCGAGGCCAGCAGGTCGCGTTTCTGGTCGGCCATGCGGTCTTCCAGCAATTCGCGACGCGACAAAATGATGTTGCGGCGTTCATGACTGATCTTGATCAGCTTGAACTCCAGTGTTTCCCCGATGAAGGGTTCCACGTCGTGAACCGGGTTGACATCCAGTTGAGAGCCCGGCAGGAAGGCTTCGACGCCATCCACGTCCACGACCAGACCGCCGCGCACGCGACCGCGCACCACACCGTTGAGGGTGCAGCCCTCGGTGTACTTCTGCAGCAACGCTTCCCACAGAATTTTTTCGTCGGCCTTGGTCTTACTCAATTCGACCATGCCGTTTTCGCGTTCAAGGCTGACCAGCAGCACATCCACTTCATCGCCGGCGTTGACCTCGACTCCCTTGAACTCGCTCAGAGAGACGCTCCCCTCCGCCTTGTAGCCGATATCGATCAGCACTTCGTTGCCGCGCTGGGCCAATACGGTACCTTTGACAATGGCGCCGGGATTGAATTGTTTGACCGACGAGGCCAGAGCCGCCTCCATCAGATCGTAATCGCCACCCGTCTTGACATCGAAGGTTACCGTTTTTCTGTTCGCCATGTGTTTTTCCGCCAAGTCGCCGAACGTTTATCGATTTCGACGGCAAAAAGACCGGGATTGGGTTTTGCCGTCCAAAGACCACCCTGTTGTCATGAGCCCTGGACTCCAACGGGGGGTATCGGCGCTTTTCTTCAGTTGTTTGTTCGTTTATTCGCGTAGTCAATCGGACGAAACCGCTCCCGGCGGCGTCGACATTCCATCCGATCCCTGGCACCCACCAAGGACAAATATTCATAATAACACCTGCACACTCTTACACACAAGTCCACATTTTGCACCATGATAATTAATGATTTCCCGTCGCAGACGTCCTTGTATACTCCGGGGGTTATGAACCCAAAGAACCCCATGAAGCTGGCAGGTCGCGGCGCCAGGCGACACGACGCGTTTGCGCCCCCCGAAAGTCCGGTTGGCATCCCTGTCGGCAACGCCCGGGAACGCATGCACGGTACCCCGGCATGGGGTCGTGCAATGATTCTGCCGGCCGTTCTGGGATTGGGTCTGGCCCTGCGTCTTACGGGGATCGACCATGGCGCACCCGATCGGATTTTTCATCCGGATGTTGCCAAGCAGGCGCTGGTCGGGAGCCAGGTCTACACGGGGCAATTCAATCCGGCCCGCACGTTCAAGTACGAACTGACGCACAGTCTGTATCCTTACGGCATGTCCTGGGGGCTCGGACATGCCGCCCGCTTCGCATCGCGGGTAACCGGCAAGGACTATGGCCGGGTGCACCGGTTCCAGTGGGCCCGACGCCTGCGCCTGCTGGCCGTGGGAATTTACCTGGGCGCAGTACTCTTGTGGCTTTATTGGATGGCCGCATTGTGGCCCCCCCTGCCCCTCCTGGCCACGGGATGGCTGCTGGTCTGCGAACCCTTCACCAACCAGTTCAATCATTACGGCATGAACGATGCCCCCCTGGTCGCGATGCTGTTACTGGGATGGGCCGCGACCGCTCGCCTGTCCGACGCCCGGAATCTCGTGTCGCGGGCAACCTGGGCCGCCATGGCCGGCTTCTGTGCCGGCCTTGGCTTTGGCATCAAGTACCAGGGAATTCTGGGCTTGGTGTTGCCGGCCGGGGTCCTGGGATGGCAGGCGATGCGGCACAATCGTTGGCGTGGCGGCTTGCTGGCGGGGGGGATCGCACTGGCCGCCTGCATGGCGGGCGTCTGGCTTGCCACCCCCCTGCTGCAGCAGGAACCGCGATACTTCATCACCCATTGGTTCCAATTCATGCGATGGCAATCGAACATCATGGAAAATCCACTGCCTCTTCCGTCCAAGCTGGGCGCGAACGCATGGGCCTTCATAAAGCTGATGGGCACCCACGGGGGCTTGTTGATCGTGCTGCTCGGAGCCTGGGGCCTGATTCTGGTCCGGCGAAATGCCACATCGCCTCGTGTCCCCTGGATCTCGGGACTTTCGATGCTGCTGTTTCTAGCGGTAATTATGATCCTGGGGCGCGACATTGTCAGGGCAAACGATCTGATGCCTCTGCGTCTGGGGGCAATTGTCCTGGCGGGGCTGGGATTGGCAACCCGGCCAGCGGTAAAGTCAAAGCGTCTGTCCCCCTACCCCATCATGGCAACCTTGACGTTTCTGGCACTGGGGATTTTCCTATGGCACAGTTGGGGCGATTCCATGGCGCTGGCACGCCCAGACACCCGCTTACGGGCCCGCGATTGGTGCCGTCGCCACCTGCCGGCCCACGCGATTGTGCTGCACGAACGCTATACCCTCCCGGTTGACCGTACTGATGTCACTTCGATCTCCTGCCGGTACCTGGCTTCGACGCGTGGCATCGCGCTGGCCCGGCAATATCCCGAAGCCTGGCTCATTGCCAGTTCCCTGGCCCATGATCGGTTCTCCGATCCGGGAGGACCGTACTTCTCCGCCGACAAGGCCGCGTTCTACCGACAACTGGGCAACACAAAGCCCGTGGCGGCTCACTTCCCGGGCCGCAGGCAAATGTATTTCGCGCATCCCGAAATTACAATCCATCAAGGCGGGCCGCACGACGAAGCGTTTTTTAAATTGCAGGTTGACTCCTTGCCATAACTGCGCTACAAGTACGCGCATTCCGCAATTCAGCGAAGTGTTTTTGTGGCGAGGTAGCTCAGTTGGTAGAGCAGCGGACTGAAAATCCGCGTGTCGGCGGTTCGATT
>CAZIUM010000087.1:0-11567 GCA_964542285.1 uncultured Lentisphaerales bacterium | reverse complement strand
CGGCAAAGCTGGAGTTGATGCCCACGCCCGCCAGGAAGTTGCGGCGCACGCTGGTACCGGATCCCTTGGGGGCCACCATCAGTACGTCGATGTCTTCCGGCGGCTTGACGCCCGTGAACTCGTTGTAGACCATGCCGAATCCGTGGGAAAAATACAGGGCCTTGCCGGCCGTCAACTTGGGCGCCACGATCGGCCAGACCTTCTTGATAGCCGCGTCGGTGACCAGCATCTGGATAATGGTGCCGCGTTCGGCCGCTTCTTCGATCTCGAAAAGCGTTTTGCCCGGCACCCAGCCATCCTTGACGGCACGGTCCCAATCCTTCGGGAACTGCTTGGACTGACCGACAATCACGTGGATGCCGTTGTCCTTCATGTTCAGAGCCTGTGCCGGTCCCTGCACACCGTAGCCGATGACCGCAACCACTTCTTTTTTCAGAACCCTGCGGGCTTTGGCCAGGGTGAATTCCTTACGCATGACGACGGTTTCCTGCACACCGCCAAAATCGATTTTTGCCATTTTACCTTCTCCTCGCCGGCGCCGCCACCGCGGCTGCGCCGTTTTTCCAAAAGAATTAAAATATACTATGCGGACGGGATGAAATGGAAGGTATTTTTTTTTGAAATGTTTTCCCGCCGGTTTCGGAATGTTTTTGGTGGAGCCTGTGCCCCTGTTTTGCTAAAGTCTCTTCGTCGCGTTTGATGCCGCGGCGGGGAGTAATCATGGGTGGATTTTTCGGAGTAGTGTCCCGCGAAGATTGTGTCGACGATCTTTTTTACGGGACGGATTATCATTCACATCTTGGCACCAGGCGCGGCGGTCTTGCCGTGCTGGGACAGGATGGGTTTTCGCGCAGCATTCACGACATCACCAATGCGCAATTCCGCAGCAAATTCGAGAGCGAACAACGCGACTTTTCCGGCCGGTCCGGCATCGGCGTGATCAGCGATTATGAGGATCAGCCTCTGCTGGTCACATCGCACCTGGGAACCTATGCGATTGTGTCCGTCAATCGCGTGAGCAACCTGAACGATCTGGCGCGCACGCTCTTTGCCGCGCGTCGTGGGCATTTTGCCGAAAGCAACGGTCGTGGAATTAATCCCACCGAAATGATTGCGGCTCTGATCGACACGCAGGATCGGTTTGAGGACGGCATTGTGCATGTCCAGGAATGTTTGCAGGGGTCCTGTTCGTTGCTGATCCTGACGGAGAAGGGCGACCTGTACGCGGCGCGTGACCGATGGGGGCGCACGCCCGTGGTGCTGGGACGCAAGCCGGGGGCGATGGCCGCGGCCATGGAATCCTGCAGTTTTCCCAATCTCGGGTATGATGTGTATCGCGAACTCGGGCCCGGCGAGGTGGTCTGCCTCAAGGCCGACGGCGAGGAACAGCGCGTGCTGCCGCGTCCGAACTGCCGGATTTGCGCCTTCATGTGGGTGTACTTCGGGTTCCCTGCTTCCTCCTTCGAAGGCGTGAATGTCGAAAATGCGCGCTATCGCTGTGGTGCGGCCCTGGCGCGACAGGCGCCCGCGGAGGCCGATGTGGTGGCCGGGGTCCCCGACAGTGGCGTGGGACACGCCTTGGGCTACGCCTGTGAAGCCGGAATTCCCTACGGCCGCCCCTTCGTCAAGTACACGCCCACCTGGCCGCGCAGCTTCATGCCGCCGGATCAAAAAATGCGTTTGTTGATCGCCAACAAGAAACTGATTCCGATTCCCGAACTGATTCATGGACGTCGGCTGGTATTCTGTGACGACTCGATCGTCCGCGGCACGCAGTTGGGGGAACAATCCCGGAGGCTCTACGATCACGGCGCCCGTGAAATTCACATGCGTGTCGCTTGTCCTCCGTTGCTGTACGGTTGTCCCTTCCTGAATTTTTCCCGCACCAGTTCCGAAAGCGAGTTGCTCGCACGGCGTACGGCGCGTGAATTGGATGGTCCGGATGCCGACCTCGACAAGTATCGCGATCCAGATTCCGATCGCTACCAAGCGGTGGTGGAACGCATCCGGCATCGCCTCGGATTGACCTCCCTGCGCTTCCAGCGGCTGGAGGACCTGGTGAAGGCCATCGGCCTGCCGGCGGAACAGTTGTGTACCTACTGCTGGAGTGGGGAGGATCCGGCCTGCAAGGGGAGAGACTGTCGCGCCTAGTGCAGCATGACCTGTCCACCGGTCACGGGCAGGGCCTGGCCGGTTTCGTATTCCTGTTCCAGCAGGTAGTACAGGGCCTTCATGACATCGGACGTGGTGCAGCCGCGCCCCATCGGCACCTTGGTTTCGTAGGCGCGCCGCACATCCTGGACGTTGCGGGCTCCCGGCACTTTGCCGGATTTCAAATACTGGGCAAACAGCCCGTTCTCCGGATCTGACCACAAGGGACCGTCCAGAAAATTGCCGGGGCAGATAGCGTTGACCTTGATGCCGTGCGCTACCAGCTCCAGCGCAAAACTCTGGGTCAGGCCGATACCGCCGAACTTGCTGCCGGCGTAGGCTCCGTTCTTGTTGGAGCCTTCCAGTCCCGATTTGCTGTTAATCTGGATAATATCGAACCAGCGTTCCGGGCAGGCCTGGTGTTGTCGCGCCATGATCGGCGCCACGGCATGTACGCAATGGAAATAGCCGGTGTAGTTCACCCGCGTGACCCTGTCGAAATCCTCCGGCGCCTGTTCCATCACGCCGCCAGCCTTGACCACGCCGGCATTGGCCACCAGCAGGTCGAGTCCGCCGCAGGTCGTGACCAGTCGCGAGACGGCCGCGTCCACGGACGCCGCTTTGGTGACATCCATAACCACCCCGAGGGCGACGAGGCGCTCCGATTTTTCGTTCAGCGAACGGGCGGCCTGCTCGATACCCTCGGCATTGATGTCGGCCAGGACCACGAAGGCGCCTTGTTCCACCAGGGCCGCGGCGATTTCAAAACCAAAACCACGTGCGGCGCCGGTGACCAGCGCCACCTTGCCGGAGGTCCGCCCGGTGCCGGTGGAACGGCTGACTTCGATCGGCCCCAGGTCCGGCAGGATGAATCCGGCGCAGTCCTGCGGCAGCGATTCGATGGCGGGGCGCAGGGTCTCCAAGGGGGCTTGCGACAGTTGCTCGCGCTTGACGGGCAGCGTGGGGTGCTGTGTGTCCGGACGTCCAAGCGTCAGGCGTGGGGCCCGTCCCCGCGGATCGATCATCAGGCCGCGAAGCAAGGGTAGAATTTGCCGATGGGTCATAATTTTAAGCCTCGAAAAGTCGCAACAGGATCGTCATGACATCGGAGTCCTTCACCAGACGGGGATTGGCGGCCGTGGACCCGGATCGCAAAGTTTCGTCGACGATGGTTTCGACCTCCTTCAATAGGGTTCCCGAGAAGGGATTTCGCAATCTGAAGTTCCGGTTGAAGTCCAGGACGATTTCCTCCAGGGGGCGTCCCAACCGCGCCTTGAGGACTTCGTGCGCCTTGGCGGCCGTGCCGGCATTATACCGCAGCACATGCGGCAGGCAAATGGCGCAAACCTGCCCGTGGGGCACGTTCCAGCGCGCCCCCAGGGGGTGCGCCAGGCCATGCACCAGTCCGAGCCGCGCATGCGAAAGCGCGAGACCCGCCACGAAACTGCCCTGCAGCATCGAGGCGGCGGCGGCCTGGGTCCCGTGGTACAGCAGGGGCAGCGAGCGGACAATCGCCACGAGCGCCGTTTCGGACAACGCGCGGGTAAAATCCGTGGCGCCACGGCTGACATAGGATTCGTAGGCCTGTGTCAGTGCGTCCATGCCGGCGGCGGCCAGTACGGAACGAGGACATCCTTCCATCAATTGTGGGTCCAGGATCACCTGCCGCGGCATGAAACTGGGGTGCCGGATGGAACGCTTGCGACGCGAGGCAGGGTCGGTGAGCACCGCCACGATGGTTGCTTCGGAGCCCGTGCCCGCCGTCGTGGGGGCGGCGATCAGCGGCACCGTTGCCGCGGGAATGGAGGCGCCTTCGAAATAGGCGCTGATCGCCAACGGGGCGTTCAGCAAGCCCGTGGCGGCCTTCGCCAGGTCCATGACGCTTCCTCCGCCGATGGCCGCCACCCATTGGGGGCGCTCACGCCGCAAATCCGACCGCAGACGTTCCACGTCATCCAGGGTCGGTTCGCCGCCCTTGTGCCGGACCGTCACAGGGGGTGACAACCCTTCTTCACGGCAGGCTTGCAGAAGCGCTTCCAGCCGTTCCCCGGACGCCAGGGCCGAGCCATGCACGATGACTCCGCGACGCCCGAAGGGCGCGACCACACGTGGAAGGTCGTGGATCCCGCCGTCAACGGCATGCGTTTCGGTGGGCAGCAGCAGCGTTTCTGGCAACATCATGCGCCTCGCGCGGGAAGGCTAGATGGCTTCGGCCACCAGGTCCCCGATTTCAGTGGTGCCGAACCCCATGCGTCCAGCATTCTGGCTCTTCATGCGCGGGGTGACGGACATCACGGCCTTCTCGACGGCGGCGGCGGCTTCGCGTTCGCCAATGGTGTCGAGCAGCATCCCGCCGGCGCCAATGGCGGCGATGGGGTTGATGACGTTCTTGCCCGTGTACTTGGGCGCGCTTCCGCCCATGGGTTCGAACATCGATACCCCTTCCGGGTTGATGTTGCCCCCCGCCGCGACGCCCAGGCCGCCCTGGATCATGGCGCCCAGGTCGGTGATGATGTCGCCGAAAAGGTTCTCCGTCACCGCCACGTCAAACCATTCCGGGTTCTTGACAAACCACATGTTGGCGGCGTCGATATGGTTGTAGTCGCGCTTGATTTCGGGATATTCGGAGGCGCCGATTTCTTCGAAGGCTCGATACCACAAGTCGCCGCAATAGGTCAGCACGTTGCGTTTGTGGATCAGGGTGATCGGCTTTTCGGCGTACTTTGGATTGCTCTGGTTGCGGCGACGTTTGAGGTCGAACGCGTAGCGCAGGCAACGGTCGACCGTGCGGCGATCGTACACCATGAGTTGCGTCGCGATTTCGTCCGGGGTGCCGACGCGCGTGGCGCCGCCGTGGGCGGTATAGATGCCGCTGCTGTTTTCGCGCACCACCACCATGTCGATGTCTTCGGGTGTCTTGTTTTTGAGGGGGGTATCCACGCCGGGAAACAGCTTGACGGGGCGGAGGTTGATGTACTGGTCGAGCTCGAAACGCAGGCGCAGCAGGATGCCGATTTCCAGGATGCCCGGCTTGACGTCGGGATGTCCGATGGCCCCCAGAAAAATGGCGTTGAAGCGGCGCATTTCGTCCGCCGCCGAATCCGGCAGGGTTTCTCCCGTGCGCAAATAGCGCTCGGCACCGAAATCGTATTCCGTGCAATCCAGCTTGAACCCAAAGCGGTCGGCGGCCGCCCGCATCACCTTGAGGGCTTCGTCCGTAACTTCCGGGCCGGTTCCGTCGCCACCAATCACCGCAATCTTGTAAACGTTTGACATACCTTGTTTCTCCTGATGTCTGCGCATCCTAGCCGAATCATGCCCGGCCGACAAGTCCGCGATTCTATTTTCGCATTGTCAAGTGTGGAAATTCGTTGTTAAATGCTCGTGAAATCTATGTTCGCGGTTTCTACGGCGGATGGTCACAATTGAAAAGGAGTGCGCAAATGAAGGCTTGGCGGGACGCCTGGGAAGTTTTGTTCCTATTGGGGGTTGCGCTGGGGACGGCGCTAAGCGGCCATGCAAGTCAATTTATCCTTGTGGATGTCGATGACGTGCAAGGCTATGGCCCCTACGCCTATGCCGATGGAATTCGGCTGGAGGGATTGCCGCCGGGCAATCTGGAGTTGAAATTGACGGATGAGGGCGCCCTGTTTTGTCAGCCTGCCGGCGGCGTTGCCCTGGGGCCGATGGTGACCACGAACCGCATGACGATGTTGTTGGGAGGGCGGAACTATCGTTTTCTGATCGTATCCTCGGATTTCAAGCGCGGCTATGCCGCCGGGCGCCAGACCCGGAACCTGTTGACCGCCCTGGTCGTGTCTAAAACCCAGGCCGATGATCCCGCCACGGCGCTGGAGATGCTGCGCCAGGCGCAGGCATCCAATCGAACGGCACGCGTGCCCCTTGAGGTGCAGGCGGCTTTGCGGGAGTTGCAAGACAAGGTTGAATTGGAAGAGACCATGCGCGCGGCCGGCAAGGTGAAATACGAGGGGCGCTGGATGACTCGCGAGGAGGCCAGCAAACGGTACCGTCGTCGCGTCGCGGAGGAGCAACGCAAACGTGGCATGGTGTGGGTCGATGGAACCTGGATGACTTCGGCGGCCGCTGAAAAGCACCGCAGGACCCAGGCCGCGGCGGAAACCGGCGAGAAATGTCCCCGGTGCAACGGCACCGGAAGCATCCATTACGAATATGCGCTGACGCCGCGTTCGCTGCGCGGAACCAAGCCGTTGCTGAACCGGCGATTCGAAAAAGCGGGGCCGGCGCCCGCCAATTCCTCTCGTCATACTTCCACGGAACCCTGTCCCGATTGCGGCGGCAGCGGCCGACGCTGAACTCAACTGGAGACCACGACATGTCCACCGAACGAGATGCCGAACTGGCAAGGGAATTGTCGCAGAACGAGAGTCTGAAAGCCATCGACGAAGCGATGCCCGCGCGCTTGGAACGCTTGAAAAAAATCGAGCAAATCCGCAGACGCAACCTTCGGCGGCAAATGTGGGGGTCGCTTTGCACGATGCTGGTCCTGGTGATCCTGGTGACGTTTGCCGTCTGGCGGCTCGGGGTGTATGGCCAGCGAAAACAATTGGAACGCGATCGCCAGGTGGCCCTTGAACAGGCCCGGGCGCTTGGGAAGCGGCTGGAGAATGAAGCGATGGAGTGGAACCGTCAGGCCTTACGCTCCAATCCGGCCTGGGCCTTGAGTCGCGACACGTGTCGGCTGGTGCTCAAGGCACTGCACCAACGAACGGGAACCATGACGCGGATGCAAGAGGATTTCGCTCGGTTGGTGCAAGCCGATGTCCGCTTGCAGGGCTCGCTTTCGGAAGGTCTCGAGTTCTTGTCGCGCGACTCGGATGTCGGCGAGATTGTCGATCGTTCGATGGGGTTTGCGTTTGGGTTGAATGCGCCGCCGGTGGATTTGTCCTGGATCGATATTTTCGAGGCGGCCGCGGTGCAGATTGTCAGCGAGAAGCGATAGATGCGGTCCATACAAGCTGTTTTTTTTGACCTGGACGGAGTGTTAATCGATTCTGAAGCCCTGTGGCGCGAAGCGATCGGCGCGGCGTTCGAGGCGGTGGGAATTTTGTTCGACGAGGCGCTGTACGATCTCTGCGCCGGGATGGACAACCAGGGAGGCATCCGGGCCGTGCTGGAACGTTTCCCGGAGTGCCGGGCCGATCCGGAAAGGCTGCGGCACGAGATCGAGACCCGCGTCACCCAACTGCTGGTTGAGAATCCGTATCCCATGCCGGGGGTGTCCGGATTGTTGTCCGCCATCGCGGAGAGCGGGCGGGGCATGGCGCTGGTTTCGTCCTCGCCGCGGCCGTTGATCCTGAAAGTACTCGACGGACAGCAGTGGCGAAGGTATTTTGAAGTGGTGTTGAGTTCCGAGGAGGTCGGCCCCGGCAAGCCGGACCCCGCGGTGTACCGCGAGGCGGTTCGCCGCATGGGTGTCGCGGCGTCCAGGGGGCTGGCGGTCGAGGATACCCTGGCGGGCGCCCTGTCGGCGCGTGGCGCCGGACTGTCCGTCCTTGCGCTGCCGAGCTATCCCTCGGAACGACGGGAATTGGAAACGGTTGCCTGCCATGTGGTCGCCGATTTCGGAGCGGCCGCGCAATGGCTGCTTTCCCGGCTGGAAAACGACGTCGCGTAGCATTTGACGGGACAAATTTATGAACGAGATGAACGAAAACACCCTGGAGCAGCGGCTGCAAGCGGTGCGCGACCGCATCGCCCGGGCCTGTGACAAGTCGGGTCGGTCGCCCGACGAAGTGGAAATCGTGGCCGTGACCAAGACCTTTGGCCCGGATGTCGCGCGCGAGGCCTGGGACGCCGGACTGCACTTGTTGGGGGAAAACCGGGTGCAGGAGGCCGCGGCCAAGATTCCCGCCTGTCCCGGAGGTCCCGAATGGCACCTGATCGGCCACCTGCAGCGCAACAAGGTGCGCGCCGCCTTGGAAATGTTCCCCGTCATTCATTCGGTGGATTCCCGGCGACTGGCGGAACAGCTTGCCCGCGTCGCGACGGAAATGGGTGCCCGTCCCCGTATTTTGCTCGAGGTTAATGTTTCCGGCGAAGCCAGCAAATACGGCTTGTCCCCGCAAGAGGTCCCAGAACTGCTGGAGTTCCTGGCCACGCAACCGGCCGTTACGATCGAGGGGCTCATGACCATGGCGCCTTTTTGCCCCGATCCCGAGCAGACCCGGCCGGTGTTCGCACGGCTGCGCCAGTTGCGAGACCGCTGGGAGCGGGATTGCGGCTTCTCCCTGCCGCGGCTTTCGATGGGCATGAGCAACGATTTTGAAGTGGCGATCGAGGAGGGCGCCACCTGGGTGCGCCTGGGCACGGTCCTGTTCGGTGGTCGCCCGCGCTGGAAGCCGACACGTTCCGGGGACGGCGCGGAGGAGCTCGAATGGGTTCGCGATTGAAAAAAAAACGCGATCCCAGGCATCCGCGATCCGGAGGTCCCGCGCGGCGTTCGGAAGAATGGCTCTATGGCCGCCGACCGGTCCGTGAGGCCTTGCGTTCGGGACGTCGCCGCGTCTTTGAATTGCTGGTGGCCGCCGGTCCTGCCGGTGGCCATCGGGAAGCCGAGGCACCGGAGGATGTCCGGGATCTGGCTCTCCGGGCGGGCGCCACGGTGCGTCACGTCAAGCGGTTTGAACTCGACGAGCGGTTGGGCGACTACAATCACCAGGGGATGGCTTTGCGTTGCGGCCCTTATCCCTACGCTGACATGGGGGAGGTACTGAGGGCTGTCGAGGCGGACCCCCGGTCCTTGGTGTTGCTGCTGGACCATATCGAAGACCCCCAAAACGTGGGGTCTCTGTTGCGCACCGCCGATGCGGTGGGGATCGCCGGCGTGATCCTGCCGGAAGACAGGGCCGCGGGCGTGACCCCGGCCGCTGTGCGCGCTTCCGCCGGCGCCACTGAACATCTGCGGGTTGTGCGGGTGGTCAACCTGACGCGGGCCATGCAGCAACTCAAAGCCTGCGGCTGCTGGCTGACGGGGTTGGCGTTGACACCGGATGCCAGGCCCTACCAGGAGGTCGATCTGCGCGACCGCTGCGGCATCGTGATTGGAAACGAAGGCCGTGGATTGGGACGTCTGGTGACCGAAAACTGCGATTTCCTGGCCAAGCTGCCGATGCTGGGACAGGTCGGGTCCCTCAATGCCGGCGTGGCCGGCGCCTTGATGCTCTACGAGGTATTGCGTCAACGCGGCGGTTGACGATACGTTTGCCGGATCAGGAGATGGTTGCATCGATGAATTACCAAGACAAAACCGTGACGCTGTACGAACCGGGACGGTCCCTGGAGATCGTTGGAACCTTTGACGTGGTCGTCTGTGGCGGCGGGATCGCCGGCGTCGCCGCCGCGGTGGCCGCGGCGCGGGCTGGCGCCTCGGTGTGCCTGCTGGAAAAGGAAAGCGCGCTGGGCGGCTTAGCCACGCTCGGCAACGTCACCACCTGGCTGCCGATCTGTGACGGCATGGGGCGTCAGGTGATCGGCGGCATCGGCGAGGAACTTTTGCGCCTGTCCGTGCGCGATTTGCGGCGGGAAGATTCCGACGCAAGGTTCACGGGCATTCCCGCCGGATGGACCCCCGGGGGAACGCCCGAAGAACGACAAAAGCAGCGTTTTCGCGTCAATTTCAACCCCGGTGCCTACATTCTGGTGCTGGAGGAATGGTTGACGGCCGCGGGAGTCACCCTTTTTTACGATACGCGGGTTTGCGCCGTCCGGCGCGAAACCCGGTGCATCACGCATCTCGTGATCGAAAGCAAGAGCGGACGCCAGGCCTTGGGGTGCCGAACGGTGGTGGACACCACGGGGGATGCGGATGTATGCGCCCTGGCGGGGGAGGAGACCGAATCGCTGGATTCCAACGTGGCGGCGGGATGGTATTATTGCCTGCGCGATGGCCGCTTGCACCTGCGACCGCTGTCGCGACGCTACGACAGAAATTTCGATGCCGCGGCGTTGACGGACCGGGGGTTTCGGGGCGATGAGGTCGGAGAAGTCACCGCGCAGATTCTCGCCAGCCGCAAAATGATTCGCGAGGACCTGGCGGCCTTGCGCAAGAAACAACCCGAGGCTGACATCCAGCCCTTCGCGCCACCGACGATCGCTTGTTTCCGGGCCACGCGTCGGCTGGTGGGACGGCTGTCGCTCCGCGAAAGCCACAAGCATCGATGGTTCGAAGACGCCGTGGCACTCACGGGGGATTGGCGACGCAAGGGACCGGTTTTTGCCATCGCCCTGCGAATGCTGCAAGGGGTTGCCAACCGCAATCTATTGACGGCGGGACGCTGCCTGTCGGCCGATAGGTCCATCTGGGATTGCACGCGCGCCATTCCGACCTGTGCCGTCACGGGCGAAGCCGCGGGACTGGCCGCCGCCATGGCATCCGCCGAAACCGGTGGAGCGGTCGACGAATTGTCGGTATCGGCCCTCCAGGAGTCGTTACGCGCGAAGGGAGGCCTGCTGGACGAACAACGGGTGCGGGCGGTGACATGAGGCAAGCGTTGGCGACATGAAACCTTCGGATGAAAGCAAACCCCAGCATGCGACCGGGGGAACGGCGGACGCGTGGGAGGGCGCGGAGGATGTGCGTCGCTGGATGGTGCTGCACCTGAAGCCACGCTGCGAAAAGAAACTCGCGGACCTCTGCCGCCTTCAGGGACTCCCCAGTTACCTGCCGCTCAGTGTCGTCACGCGCGTGTACCAGCGCCGCCGGGTCACGTTCGAAAAACCTCTGTTTCCCGGTTACCTGTTTGTTGCCCTGCGACCGTCCGAGCGCTCCATCGTGCTCAAGAGCAATTATGTCGTTCGCATGATCGTTCCGCCAAGGCAACGATCGATGCTGCGTCAGTTGGTGCAGGTGCGTCGCGCCCTGCGGGTTCACCCCACGCTGAGCCAGGTCAGAACATTGCGGTGTGGGGAAGCCGTGCGTATCGTTGCCGGTCCATTGAAGGGCCTGATCGGAGACATTGCGATCCTCAAGGGAGGTGCCTCGAGCCGCTTGCGCGTGGTGCTGAACGTCGACCTGATCGGACAGGCCGTTGCGGTGGAGGTCCATGCGGACGAGGTGACGCGCGTTTGAGCCCTTTTTGCGAAAATTCTGACTTCTGGATTCTTTGTGGTTCCGCAATGGAATCCTCCCCGTAGGGTTTGACGCCAGCCGCCCTGGATGGTATAGTTGCCTGTCAATCAGGGTAAAAAGCGTGACGGTTGGTTTCGTCGTCCGTCATGAATCGGCCCCGGAACAACAAAGAAAGAGAGTAGCGCATGGCAATCAAGGTAGGTATTAATGGATTTGGTCGCATCGGCCGCATGGTTTTTCAGGCCCTGTGCGATCAGGAACTGCTTGGCAAGGGCGAAGGACAGTTGGATGTCGTGGCGGTGGTGGA
>CAZIUM010000086.1:0-11769 GCA_964542285.1 uncultured Lentisphaerales bacterium | reverse complement strand
CGGTCGGGGTGGTACTGCATGGCCAGCTTGCGGTAGGCCTTCTTGATCTCATCGGCCGTTGCGGTTCGTGCGACGCCCAGAACTTCATAGTAATCGCGTTTTTTTGCCATTTAAATCTTACTCGCAAATCGATGATTATTTTATGCTGACGTTCCTTCACCCTTCAGTGTC
The DNA here is from genome assembly GCA_964542285.1 of uncultured Lentisphaerales bacterium. Lineage (GTDB taxonomy): Bacteria > Verrucomicrobiota > Kiritimatiellia > RFP12 > JAAYLN01 > CAZIUM01. Next base: position 11,598 of record CAZIUM010000086.1, on the reverse strand, counting down.
AGCGTCATCGCCCCCGGGCTGGGCGGTTTCGTCCGGGTCGTCAGAAGGTTGTGTTGTGCCGGACGCTGGGTCTGGCGGGGATGGAATCGTTTGGGTCGGTGGGGGCGCTCCGCTGGAGACGATCACATTGGCCGGGCGCAACACCCGGGATCCCAGCCGGTAGCCCTTGCGTGTTTGCAGCAGGACATGACCGTCGGGGATTTCGTCAGAGGGTCGATAGGCAATGGCTTCCTGGCAATCGTGGTCGAAAGGTTGCCCTTCGGCATCGATCGGCGCAAGACCGGCCTTGTTTAACACCTCGACAATTTGGTCGTGAACCATACGCACACCGGCCACAAAGGGATCGTCCGGGTGGTTCGCCTGTTCAAGGGCCAAATCGAAATGATCCAACACCGGCAGCAGTTCGCCCAGGAGATTTTCGGTGGCGCGTTGGATGATTTCTTCGCGTTCACGAGCCATGCGGCGGCGATAATTGTCGAAATCGGCCCTGAGCCGCATGTAGCGGTCGTTGAGGGTGGCGAGTTGCTGCTGAAGTTCCTCGATTCGTTCGAGCTGGCCCTCTTCCGCCTTGGCGGGCGTTACCTCGGGGCGTTCCGTTTGTTGAGGAGCCTTGTCGGTGGTTGCCGCGTCGGGATTGGTTTCTTTTTCTTTTTTGTGCTTTGTGCGGGTCATGATGAATATGCCAGACTGTCAACAGGAAAAAATATTCATCAGTATAGAACTTGTGACCGGCAATGGTCAAACCTGCAATCCTTTTCGCATGCCGGCATCAGAGGTCTTGCCTTCAAAATTCTTTGTGATCGAACAAAGTTGATCGACCCAGGCAATTCACTCGATCGGTTCGGTAGCGCCACCGGGGAGAATACGAGACGGCGGGTCCACATCCTCCGGCTGCGCGACGCGCGGACCCGAAAAGACAAAACTCGGCATAATGACGCCGCCGGTGAAGAGTTCCCAGCAGCCTTGCCGCGTGACTTGGATCGCCAGCAGGTTCTCGTCATCGGGACGGACCGCGTCGGTCAGATCGAACACCGTCGGTGTCCGCAGGCCCGCCGTCGCGCGGGCGATGAAGCGGTCGTTGCACCAGACCGCCAGCCAGCAATCCGCGCCGCCAACGAAAAGGCCGACTCCCTTGTTTTTCTCGGGGGGATGCTCCAGTTTGAATCGCACGCGGTACCAGACCGATCCCTGCTGCATGCCGGCAAGTCCCTGCGCGTCCCAGGTCGACAAGTACGTCTCTGTCGTCAGGAATGCAGAATCGTCGATCGCTTCTCCCCAGAAGCGGTTGAAGGCGCCCAGGTTGTTGATGTCGATGGCCGTCTTGAGCCGGTTTGGCAGGCGGTATTCGATGCGGTACTCTCCGCTGGAGTAACGCGCGGCGGCTTCCACGAATTTCCGGTAGCCGCCGAAATAGAGCTTGCCCCGCTTGTTGCCGTAGAGCACGCTTTGCGCGCTGATCTCGTCGATCGTCGCCAGCGCCTTTTCAAAGTGGTCACGCGTGGAGGCGAAATCAAAACGGGCGTAGGCGTCCCGCATATCGAGAAAATGATCGAGTGTCCTGAGCGGATAGCGCGCGTGTGCGATGCGTTTCCGCTCAGCCTCCTGTTCAGATGCTGCCAGTGCGGCGTCAAATCGCTTCTCCTGTTCCGCGATAAAGGCTTTGTCGTAAAGCAGGGGAAAGGCGAAGAACGATCCGGCCTCGTGCGAGCTTCGGGTCTGGCGTGATACCAGTTCGCGGTAGTAGGCTTCCAGGAAGGGAGCAGCCTTGGCGCCATAGGCTTTCTCGCGGAACTCGCGCAGGAGCGCAGCAGCCCATGTGTTTCCGGCTGGGGATCCTCAGCCAGGCCGTGATCATATACGAGGTTGTAGCCGTTGTCGTTGAATGTCGCGCCCAGAAAGGGATACTCGTCGACCGCGATCGGGTATTCCCGCTTGAAATCGGGCCACTTGAGCGGCTGCCCGTCTTTTTTTACGCCCAGCGAAAGGCGGCCACACGCGGCGGGTGCGACGCCGATCGTATGACGGCACCAGGCGATCCGCTGGCGTCCGTCGATGTTGTAAAAAGGAATGATTACAAGTCGCAGCTGCCGTGCCACCGCGGCCAGACGGGGCCAGGGACGGCCGCGCAGGTCCCGTCCGGTCGCGACGATGTTGAGCAGATTCAGCGCCGCGACGGAACCCTCGAACTCGCAGGCGTGGGCGGCGCCCAGGTGGACAAAACATTGCCGCTTGCGGCGTCCGCGTCCGTAGAACGCCGCGGGTGAGCCGCCCGAGATCGCAGCGGAGAGGCTGCGGCTGGTGCGGCCCGGCAGCGCTTCGCGCGCGCCCCACGCGCCGGCCAGAATCGGGCGGTTGCCGGCACTGCGCCCAATCTCGAACACCTCCACACCCTTGAGATCGCGCATAAAGGCTTCGGCCGCATCGGGCGTCGAGAGCCACCAGTTCGGCGCGCGCCGGGTATCCACGTTGCGTTTGCCGTTGCGGTGCGGCAACCGCCAGGGTTTGACGGTTTCTTTGGGCGTTCCGGCTGGTTTACCGATTGTCTTTCGTGGCATGTGTGATCTCCGCTTAACGCAAGGATCGCTTTGGAAGAAATGATCGCCTGCAAAGGGTATCCGTTTCCGGACATCCGTTATCGAATCATGATGATTATTCCTTTGGCGGGCTTCGGCCCGCCTACGAGGAATTCGCCGGTGGTGTAAAGGTCGTTCGTGACCCATTCGCAAGCGGACGCAGCGTCGGCAGGTTGACGGCGTGAAAGGACTTATCCGGGCTCAGCAACGCCCAATCGACGACCTTGAATTTCTGTCCCCATTTCGGCAGGAACCCGTTCACGCAGGCGACCTCGCAGGTTCCGCCAAAGGTCAGTTTCCGGCTTGTTGAGTAACCGAAGGCCGAAAAACAATCGTATTCCCCCTCTTCCGGTCCGCCAAGCTCGATCCGCAGGTTGCCCGATTGCGTGCCGTTGTAGTCCAGAAAAACATCCTGCCATTTGCCGGTCAGGGAAAGGGTTCCGACCGGGCTGCCGGGGCTGATGGTGCCGCTGTTGCGGAAGTAGTTGAGCTGGGATGGGTTTCCCGCAACGATACCGGAACCCTGCAGATGCGCACCTGAGCTCAATGTAAAAATCCCCGAAATGGAGTATGTAAATTGCATCCTGCCGTCGATCGTTATGTTGCCGCCGCTTGAAACGCCGGCTTCCTGTACGCCAATTTCACAATCCTTTCCAATGAGAAGGCATCCGCCTGGCTTGACCGTGATCTTGCATCGATCCACGAATCGGCCCATTCTGGTTCCTTGACCAGACAGCGCGCAAAGCACCGTTTTGGCGTCGTCGCCGGAATGATTGATGTTGATGGGGTTGCCCCCGTCAAACAAGGCGCCGTCGGTGATGTGCAGTTCCGTGATGGGCGCTCCGTTTCCCAGGTAACTGGCGGTGGCGCGAATGGTTGAATTGGAGCCCGAGAGAGTCAGCCAGGTATTGCCGCCCCCGCCGGTCCAGAACTGTCCCCCCGTGTTAATGACGCCGCCGTTGGTTACCCAAACGCGCGCATCGCCGCCGAAGGTTTTGTTGAGTCCGGGATAAAACGTCGGGCAGTTGCTCATCAGGCCACTGTCCGTTATGTAAAACCTGCCCAGCGTCATATAAAATCGACTGTCCCGCATGATTGCGCCCCAGTCACACTCAGGGTTGCATTAGAATAGCAGCGAATTCCATAATTAGGGGGATCAATAATGCAGGTCGTGTCGGCGCCCACGATATTCAGCGTCCTCGTCGAGGTGTTTGAGGCCAGGTACAGATAGTACTGGGGCGTGACGTGAAACACGCCGCCGGTGACGGTCAGTGCCGCGATGTCACCATCCTGGGCGCCGATCTTCGGGGTTCCGTTGTTCAGCGTCCGGTAGGTACTTCCGTTCAACAGGAAAGTGACGTTGCCCTGCTTGATGTTAAACTCCTTGTTGGTCACCGTTGTGTCGAAGCTGACCGAATAGGTGCCCTCCACGTTGAACTGGGCCGTGTCAAGAGCCCCCGGTACGCTCCCTTCGGCCCAGCGGGCGGGATCGGTGAAATTTCCGCTGGCGGCCTCCTTCCAGTTGTACGTGCCCGCCGTCGTGCTCATAACCGCCAAAGCGTAAGCGTCCCAACAAGCATACACAACCTGCCGTTTGATGGTCGCTTCCCTGTTTTGCGTTGCACAGCCATCCTTCACTCCTTGTTGCTTCTATCCCTTTTTCGATTCAACGAATTCAAACACGTTCAAGGTCGCATCAAGAGGATATGGCCTATTGTGTACTACTTGGCTTCGGCAAGCGACGCTCGGGCGCCGATTTCACGGATTCTTCGGTCTCCGGCCACATTGACCGCGCTGTGTCCTCCATAGGGCTCGGTGGATATGGCCTTGTGAATCCTTTCCGGCAAGCTGTTGTAAACGGCGAAGGCTGTGGTGGGCGCACAGATCGTATCCAGGAAGCCCGTGGCCATGTAGGTTTCGCACCGAATGCGACGCGCGAAAAACGCGCCGTCGAAATATCCGAGCGTTCGCTCGAAAATCAGGGCTCGGAGGTCGGGATTGTCACGCAGGAAGGCATTTTTATCCACTGGCCACCCGGCGTGCCGCGCTTCGAGGTCGCCCGCCAAATCGCACATCGCGGGATAGCTGCACCAGCAGAGAGAAACCTGGGTGTCCAGCGCTGCCGCCGCCAATGCCTGCGCCCCGCCCTGGCTGGCGCCCTGCACGACGAGGTTCCGCCCATCCCATTGCGGCAAGGTCTTGACGTAATCGAGCGCGCGGAGCGCCCGAAGATACATGAAGCGCATGTAATATTTTTGAGGGTCGCCTACATTTCGTAACGGATAGAAGCCCAAGCGCGAGCGTATTTCACGGTAGTATTCCGCGGACTGACCGTTTTCCAGTCCATTCGCATTGATATTGAAAAACGCGTAGCGGGGGCCAAAGGAAAAATCCTTGTGCGCGCTGAAAACCCCATATCCGTGGAAGTTCACCAGAATGGCCAACGAACCCTTGCGCACCGCTTTCGGCAGGCAAAGATATCCTGAGACCGGGACGTCGCCAAGGCAATCGATTTGCACGTCAAAACATTCGAAGTCTTTCCGGTAGCGCTCGGGCACCTCGACCGGGTTTTTCCGGACCCGAATCGGCACTTGGTTCAGCAATTCGCGCTGGTGACTCCAGAAGGCGTCAAAATCGGGCGGCTCGTTTCCGCCGGGCCGGATTTTGTGGGGATCGGCCATGGCGCCGACGCGTCCACGCACTCCGGCGACCGGGCGGCCGTTGTCTCCGATTCGTTGAACCTCGATCGTCACCCATCCCGGCACGGACAGCGCGGTGTTCACGACAAGCGGCGCGACCGAGCTGGTCAGAACCCCCATGTGCGCAAGCCCGCCGTCCCCCGAGATCTGGTAGGCCAGGACACTCCCTGCGACCGGACCGTTGGTGTCTCGCGCCGAAACCGAAAACCCGATGCGCTCGCCGACGGCATAGATCGCGTTGGATTTGCAGGTTGTTACCGCGATTCGTTCGCCCGCGGGTTCGGCCCGGGCGACGGAGATGGCCAGCCCAAGAAGCACGACTCGTCCGACAACAGGCAGCATTCGAAACATGAGGTTTCTCTTGGTTTGGAATTCATTTGCGGCAGACTGCTACCGCAGCGTCAGCCATTCGAATTTTTGCAAAGGCAGCGTGACGATCAGTTCCGAGCCTTCGGTTTGTGTCCTGGCCTTGCCGAACGTGGACTCGACTTGGCGGGCCTGTCCGACGTCGGCCCTGCGAATGCGCAGCGTCAGGTCCGGAATCGGTCGGGCGCTGAAATTGACCAGGGCCACGTGGAAGGTGCCGTTCTCCTGTTGCAGCAGGTTCGCTTCCACAACCGGTTCCGAGCAGGTAACCGGCGCGCCCATATCGGGCCAGGTATGACGGAGAAGCCGGGCAAGTCCTTCCGTGACGGCCGGATTGAAGGCCGGGTACAGAACGAGACTGAGGTCTTCTCCGCCGCGGCCATAGGGAATGGCGGGGAAGGCCCGGTACATGGCGCCGATGCCCGGAAGAAAACCCAGGATCGTCGCCCGTCCCTTGCCGTACTCGTTCATCACGATGGCCGCCTGGGCGTTGCCAAAGGTTCCCAGCACCCGTCCATTCTCCGGGGTAAAGCCCTGGCGATAGCCCAGCACGGGCATTTTGGCCGTCGCCGGGAAGTTCGTCTCGTTCATCCGAATGAAATCCGCCGGATGGGCGTGGATCAATTCCAGCTTGGCGCGCAGCGACTGGGCGTGTTTCTCCAGGCGGTTATCGCGCGGGTTTTCTTCGTAGACCGCTCCGGGGACGTATTCCTGCTCCTTCTGTTCCGCGTAGTACCGCTGGCCTCGGATCCCGTAAACCTCCGACAGGGTGTCGAGCGGGCGGTCGTATTCGTCCCTCAGTCCCCCGCCGGCCACGGCGACCAACATGCCGCCGTCTTCCACCCATTGGCGCAGGGCTTCCGCCGCGGTGCGCGTGATGTGATCGCCCACCTGCACGAACAGGTCGTATTTCCGGAGGACTCCGTCCGCGATGTCCGCGTCGCACACCAGGTCGACGGGGAGCTGCAAGTGTCGCAGCAACAGGTACAGGTAATGTCGTTCGAGGGCATACATTACGTTGCCAGGGCGATTGTACCCGGTATCGGTGGGTTCGGCCTGGTCCCAGATGGCGGTGGTTTCGGACCAGCCCAGAGCGATCCGGGAAGGGACGACGCGGGACTGGGTCTGCATGTCCTCGACCGCCCCCATGGCAAAGCTGACCCGTTTGATCGCTTTGCGGAGTTCGGGATCGATGTTGTAGGTGCCATACTGGGTGCTGTCATAAAAATGCAGCGCCGTGAATCCGTGCGAGGCCAAGGCGAAGGCGGACGTCTCCACGTAGTCGGCATTGTATCCATATAATCCGCTGGCCAGCAGGTGGGTGGGGCCGAGCACGGCGTCGTGATACCTGGCGACTCCGCGCGCCAGGGCGCCTTCGAAGGATTCCGACTGGGGGCCGATGTAATGCGCCATGCCGCATAGTCCCCAGGTCAGCTCGCTGCCCCAGGCCGTCATGCCCCGCCGCCGGAAGAGCATGAACTCGTCGTACCAGTTGCGGCGCACGGCATGGCCGTCCTGCGGCCAGAAGGCGCCGGAATTGGCAACGGATCCTTTGGGAAAAACCGCCTCCAGTCGTTTGACGGCTTCGGCCAGGTTGTCGCAGAACAGGAGGCTGCCGAACCACTTGGTGTGATAAAACAGCAGGGGATGGGTTCGGGCTTCGTCCGGCGTTCCCGTGCCGAGGGTGACCCGTTGCCATAGGGCCTCCGGGTCGGTGTCACCCTCGCGCAGTGCCTCAAGCAGGGCCTCGCGGTCCAGCAGGTCGGCGGGGTTCAATCCCTGGTTTCGGGCATGGTCGCGAAAGCGCTCGACCACGAGGGGCCAGGTTCGGAGCGTGGCCATGGCGGGCGGCCCACGCTCCTCGATCATCTTGACGTTTTGCGGGATGCCTCCCAGTCCATCCGCATCCAGTCGTTCCCAGATGCGCCGATACCCCTGTTCGAGCCGACTGTAGTCGCCCTCGTAACAGGCGCGGTTCAAGGCGGCATTGTGCGCGTTCTGGTACCCCATCGCACGGTTGATTCCAAGAAGCCCGGCATTTTCGGGCGCATAAAATTCGGGGTCGCAACGGAAATACACCATGCTGGACCCCATGGCGCGTGTGAATTGGCGCTTGTCGTACCCGTCCAGCGTCAGGGGATGCCCGCCCGCGGAAATGCCGAAGGCGAAGGCTTTGCGCCCCGGGGGTTGATAAGCGTCCAGCTCCTCGACATAGCGTTGGAGAATTTCGGCGAACGATGCGGCGGGCCGTCCGCGCAGCAGGTCGTTCTCGGAACGCCCGTTTCCAACCCCGATCGCCAGGTCGCGTGTTGACTCTCCCGCGAGGTCGAAGGATACCGCGTCCGCGCCGTCGGGGTCGTGCGCGATCGCGAGGGTCGCCCGCGCGCCTGCCGGGGTCAACGTCGCTGCGGCCCAGGCCGGGGCGAAGGTGTTGAGTTCAATTTTGCGCCAGCCCGAATCGTACCCGGGAGGCAGGGCTTCGATCGCCTCGTTTTCCGGTTTCTCCCAGTAATAGCGCTCCGTCAGTCCTTCCACGTCAAAGGCGAAAACCCGTTGGGGACCGAACCCCTGGCCGCCGGGAGATTCCCAGCGTTTGTATCGCACGGAAGCGCGGACGGGAGCCGTGGCTTCCCGGGGAACCGTCAACCGGAGATAGGCGGAACGCAGGCAGCGGGATTGAATCGGAGGCGGAGTCAGGTGGTTGGGGCGCTCCCGCCAGCCCAGCATTTCGCGGCCGGGCTCCAGCCCGGGATCGTCGCTCAGACAAAGGAGATCGATGACGCGGGCCGCTGAGAAGGGCGTATCCGGTCCCCGGAGCAGACGGATGCGTGCCGGACCCGCATCCAGATGCGCGGCGCCGCGCGAGTAGACATAATCGGTGTTGTGGTAGGCCCAGGGACCCTGCACGCGCCAGACGCCATTAAAATACTTTCGATCCTTGCGGTCTCCAAACAACTTCGTCCAGACCGGGCGGCCCTCCTGTTCGATCTCCACGCGGAACAGGGCATCGAATCCGTAGCTGCTTTCGTGGCGCACCCACAAAACGTATTCGCCGTCGGCAGGAATCTCCACCCGGGCTTCCGCCCCTTCGTTTTCGGAACGGGTACGCTGGAACAGGCGTTCGAACCAGCCCCGACGCGCCTCAGCAACCGCACCCACGTCGGCTTTCAGGCGGTTTCCGCTCCAACTGTTGGGATAGGCCGGAAAATACCCTTCGCTGCCCTCGATCACCTCCCAGCCGTCTTGGATGTCCATGGCTTCGGCTTCGATGATGTGCAGCCAGGGAGCGTTTTCCGCGCTGGCAGGTGTCCGAGACACCTGGAGCAGCGCCAACCCCAGAGCCCACGCTCCCAGCCGTCGGGGAACCCAACTTCCGAGGGTCGTGGCCGAGCGCCGCGATGAATAGTTTCGTGCGGAAATCGATGCGGTGAAGGGTCTGTTCGCGTCCATGTGTTTCCCCTGTTGCGATGCAAATCGTTTCTAGGCGCAGCCATATAAACAGAATGATTCCATAAAGTCAAAAAGAATTCAGGGATGTCCAAATTTTTCCGCTGCGTCACGAAACCGTTGCGCTTCCCGGTCGTTGGGGTCGATGGCCAGAATGCGCTCAAAAAAGGTCACGGACTCCTGGAAACGTTTGCGGCGCAGGCACTGCAAGCCCAAGTTGAACAAGGCGCCGGTGTGATGGGGATCGCGCCGCAACGCCCGGCGATATTCCTGTTCGGCTTCGTCCATCCGGTGCAATCTTTCCAGCGCCACCCCCAGGTTGTAGACGGGTTCGACTTCGGTCGGGGCCAGGTCCGCCGCTTTTTGAAACAAAGACCGGGCGGCTTCATAATTCTCGCTATGGGCCAACAGCAGGCCCAGGTTGTATAGAGCATCGACATGACGGGGATTTTTCTCCAGTGCCAGGCGGTAATGATGGCGCGATTCCGGAATCGATCCTGAATCCGAGAGCGCCAGGGCCAGGTTGTAGTGGGCGTCGTATTCCGGGTCGAGTTCCAGCGTGCGCCGGTAGGCGGCGATGGCGGTTTCCAGGTTGCCGAGGTGGTAGTTGGCCAGGCCGAAATTGTAGTGGGCGCTGGGCAGTTCCGGCGCCAGGCGCAGGGCGCGCTCGGCGGAGCGGTGGGCGGTTTCGTATTCTCCCCGGTCGAGGGCGTACTTGGCATGGTTCACGAGGGCGTCGACGGAATCGGGATTGGTTCGAATCCACTGGGCGATGAAGGCCGGATCGTTGTAAAAATAGCATCCGCGTGAAAGACTGATGCCCGCCCAGCCCAGCGCCAGCAGTGCCAGGACGAATCGGAGACTTCCGCGCAAGGGAAGTGAAACGGAAGGAAGGTGGGTATAAATGGCGGCGGCCATTCCAAAGAGCGCCAGCGAAGCCAGAACCGTATAGCGTTCGTCAAAAAGGGCCTCCTGCTCCAGGAAATTGGCGGTTGGAGCCTGGAGGATCAAAAACCAGAAGGACCAGAAGAGCAGCGTGCGAAGCGGAGCGAGACGGCGACCTCCGTAAAGGAGTCCCCCGGTCAACCCAAGGGCGGCCAGGGTGCGCGGCCAGGAAAACCAGACCGTCACCGGCGGCTCGTAAACCAGGGGGATGAAAGGAAAGAACGCGGTCTGCAACGCATAGAGATACGAGAAAAAGGGCAATTCGGGGTGTTCGGTGTTGAGAGCGAACTCTCCGCCTTCGAAGAGCGTCCAGCGCAACGCCAGGTAACCCGCGATCAGTCCGCCGATCACGCCATACCTCCAGGCGAAGGAACGAACATGGGCCAGGCGCTGTTCCGCACTGAAATCGAGTTTGTCGCTCAACAGGAGCAGGAAAGGCAGCACGATCGCCTGTTCCTTGGAAAAAAGCGCCAGGGCAAACCAGATCAGCGCGACGATCCCCCGGTTTCGTCCCGGACGCATCCATCGATCCAGGCAGCATAGCATGAAAATGGAGGGCAACAGCGTTTCGCGTCCGGAACAGATCGGATAGACGCAGGACGAAAAGGCTGGGTGCAAGGCCCAAAGCAGGGCTGTGACGGCCGCAACGGAACGGGAAAGCCCGAAGGCGGGCCGGTTCAGCAGCCGGAAGGCGGCCGCGGCGGCCCACCCCGCCAGCAGGGCATTGACCAGGTGGTAGGGCCAGGCCGTGACGTCATGCAGAAATTTCTGGACCCGGAAGCTCAGGCGCAGCACGGGACGGTAGTAGGGAACCGTTGGAAAATGACGCTCGCGGAAGGTTGCGGCAAAATCTTGCCAGCCTTCCGGTCGGGCTTCTTCGATGATCAAAACCTGGTCGTCGTAGACAAAGGCGTGGCGCAACGACGGCAGGTACAGCAGGGTCAGCGCCAGGAACAACAGCCAGGGGAGCACCCGGGCAAAGCGGGAGGAGTGGCTTGCGGCGGAAGAAGGGTCCGTGCCGGTCGCCCCGGGTTGCCTCTCGTTATGGTGTGAGGTGTTTTCCATGGTTCGTGCAAGGAAAGCTCGCGACATAAGGGATTGAACATCGAACCATGAAATATGGCAAGCCACAACCGACTTGCTGCCGGCCATTTCGAAAATCGATTGAATTGGTGAATTATTTCAGGTAAAATAACCTGTCATTGAAAGGCGATCCGAATCGGATGCGTTTTATGACAAGTTTTCCGGGAGAAAAATTCCATGAACATAGCCCGCACAATTCTTTTTCCCATCGCTGCGCTGGCTTTATGCCTGAGCTTTCCGGATGCGGCTCGATCCACGAACCTGACCCATGCCGTCTCATTCGACGGCGCCACCCAGTACGCCCGGCTGGCCTCAAATTATGCCATGTTGGCGAATGTCGAGACAATGACTGGTGAGGTTTGGTTCAAAACCATCGCGGCCAAGGATCAATGTCTCATCGGGCATTCCGGGCGTTTCACTCGTGATGCGGGGTGGTATCTTGGTCTGCGTGCCGATGGGCAAACCGCTCGGTTGCGCTGGCAAGC
>CAZIUM010000085.1:0-11862 GCA_964542285.1 uncultured Lentisphaerales bacterium | reverse complement strand
ACCCCTCAACCCTCAACCCTCAACCCTTCCCATGGCCTCGCCGCCCTACCCCTCAAGCCACCAGGCTAGTTGTCGCTTACCGTGTCCTGCCGCCAATGACGATGGTGGCCTCGCCCTTGATTTTGACGTCGCGAAACTGTTGCGCCAGCGCGGCCAGGTCGCCGCGCGCCACGCGCTCGAATTTCTTGGTGAGTTCCAGGCAGACGGACGCGGGACGGTTTCCTAGCGTTTCCAGGGCCGCGGCGAGGGTGGCGCCCACGCGATAAGGCGATTCGTACAGAATCATGGTATGAGGCGAGGCGGCATCGTCGTCAAAAAATCGCCGCAAGGCTCCCGGCTTGCGCGGGGGAAACCCCTTGAAGGTAAAACTCGAAGTCGGCAGCCCCGACAAGACCAGCGCCACGTTGAGCGCCGAAGCGCCCGGCAGCACGTCGAAGTCCAGTCCTTCCTCTACTACCTGGCGCACCAGCCGGTAGCCGGGGTCGCTGATGCCGGGGTAGCCTCCGTCGGAGCAGAGCACGACCTCGGCGCCTGCTTGCAGCGCTTCGACAATGCGCGCGCCGACGCTGTCCTCGCGTCCCTGGCGGTAGGAAAGCATGCTCGGACGCGGAATGTCGTGGGCGCTGAGCAGCGCCCAGGTGCGGCGGGTGTCCTCGCAGGCAATGAGATCGGCGCGCGCCAGGGCCTCGCGGGCCCGGGGCGTCAGGTCGCCGAGGTTGCCGATGGGAGTTGCCACAATGTGCAGCATGCTCGCAATTCCTCCATAATGGCCAGTTTCAGCGTGTCGAGCCCCATGCCGGTGACGGCCGAAACCGGCAGGGCCCGGGGCAATCGCTCGGGCAGATGCAGCAGGGCCTGGGCGGCAGCGGGGCGATCGCTCTTGTTCAACACCAGCAGACGCGGCACCGTTCCCGCCCCGATCTCCTCGAGCGTACGCAGGCTGACCTCCAGGTGGTCCGCCACGCGCGGGTGCGAGGCGTCGACCACCAACAGCAGCAGGTCGGCGCGCACCGCGACGTCCAGCGTAGCGCGAAACGAAGCCACCAGCGAGTGAGGCAAGTGTCGGATGAATCCCACCGTGTCCGTCAGCAGGATACGCCGCCGGTTTCCGAGGGTGACGGCGCGGGTCTTGGTGTCCAGCGTGGCGAACAGGCGGTCGTCGACATAGGCGTCACTGTCCGCCAGGCGATTGAGCAGGGTGGACTTGCCGGCGTTGGTGTAGCCCACCAGGCAGGCCATCGGCCAGATTCGGCGGCTGCGACGGCGCGACTCCTGCGCGTCGATCGCCACCAGCCTGCGGCGCAGGTCGCTGATGCGCCGCCGAATCGGCACGTTGCGCACCTGCAGATGGCTTTCGCCGGGACCGCGCATACTGGTTCCGCCCTTGAAGCGTTGCTGGGCGGAACGGTCCGGAATGCGCGAAAGCAGGAATTCGAGCTGCGCCAGCTCGACCTGCACCTGGGCGGCGGCGCTGCGCGCGCGACGCGCGAAAATCTGCAGAATCACCTCCGTGCGGTCCAGCACCGGCAGGTCCAGTGTCTGCTTGAGGTTATGCGATTGAAAGGCGTTGAGCTGGTTGTCGAACAGCAGCAGGTTGGCGCCGGTGGCGCTGCAGGTGGCACGCAAGTCCTCCACCTTGCCGCGTCCCAGCAGGGTGCCCCCATCGGGGGTTGGGCGGCGTTGCGTGACCCTGCCCACGACCTCGATGCCGGCGGTGTCGGCCAGGCGTGCAAGCTCCTCGAGCGAATCGGCGGCTTCCGCCAGATCGCGCCGGCCGGCAATCAGTTGCACCAGCAGGGCGCGTTCCGGCTCATGCGTCGCGTGCAGGGTCATCGATGCGGTCAGGGCGCCTCCCGCTTCAGGTCTTCGGCAAGGGCCGCCTCGGCACTTCCCTGCGCCGCCTCGATTTCCGGACGGATCAGCTTGCCGTCGGGCGTCACGTGCCGATGGATCAGCTTCGAGGCTTCGGGAACCGCCAGGGCCATCCTGGGCTGGGCCTGATCGATGATCCCGACCGTCACGAAAATCACCGTTTCGCGCTGCGTCTTCTCCTTGGCCGTATGCGAGAACAGGTACTTGCCGAGGATCGGAATGTCGCCCAGCAACGGGATCTTCTTGACGACATCGCCATCCGAGGTGGTCGTCAGACCGCCGATCACCGCCGTCTGGCCATCGCCCAGCGAAAAGACTGTTCTCACGTGCTTCGACTCGATCCGGGGAAAGCGGGTTGAGCCTTCTCCGCCTGGCGTATAGTAGCCTTGCAGAGCACTAAGCGTCGGCGACACCGTCACGGTGATGTTGCTCGGGTTGTTGACGCGTGGCGTGACCTCCAGCTTGATGCCGTAGGTGAAGAAGGCCTGCTCTATGTAGGGCAGCAGCTTGTTTTCCTCGGCATCGCCGGGGATGACATCCATCTTCGTGCTGTAGGTGTAAGTGGTGTTATCGCCCGTGCCATCGATCTTCCGCTCCACCGTGACATAGGGCTCCTTGGTGGCCATGTCGATGACCGCCCGCTCCTCGTTGGCCACGATGACTTTCGGATTGGAGACCAAGAAGGCGTCTTCACTGGTTTGCAGGGCGCTGATCACAAGCGACAGCGCGTCTGCCTCGAAGATGGCGGTTGATATCTCATTCACAAGCTTTGAACTCTGTTTGTTTCGTGCCCAATTCGCAGCGCTGGCCTCCGAAGACATAAGTCCGTGATCACGTTCCCTTTCGTTTAGAATTTCAGTAGTGGGGATCTTGGTAACGTTAATAATTGGAGGGATGCCTTCGCCAATATTAATAACCTCATATTTTTCACGCTCTAGTTGATTACCGTATGCATCGTATGCAGGATTGTATGTTGTGAGGGAATCCGCCCGACTGAGCCTATTCAACTCCATTTGGCTTGCCCCCTCCGAATGGTCGGTGTTGTCATAGCCACGCGTTCTATCCTTACGGTATCGTCGCGCAATATCCCTCACGCCAACCTTGTACCCATCGAGCATCGACCAGTCGATCCCGACCTTCTTGCCGGCGTCGCCGCGCAGCTCCACGATCTTGGCCTCGATGTAGACCTGCTGCCGCGGCTGGTCGACCATTTGCAGCACGTTGCGCACCTCGACCATCTTGTCCTTGGTGGTGCTGACGACGACGGAATTACCGGCGGGATAGGAGACCACGTTGCCCTCCTTGCGCATCACGACGGCAATCTCTTCGCGCACGGGCTCGTCTTCTTCCCGAGCGGAACGCCGGGCCGGGGTCGGGGAGGCGCTGGGTCGTTTCAGGGTTTTGTCCACGACCCCCAGTCCCAGCAGGCTCTGAAGCATCTCCGCCGCCTCGTTGGCCTTGAGATAATCCAGTTTGAAGACTTCGGTAACCCAGGGTTCGGGTTCTCCCGCCGGTTGGGATTCGATCACGAAGATTCCCGATTCCGCCGGTTTTTCAACCAGGCGCAAATGCTGGCGTTCCAGGATCGATTCCAGCGCCGGCTGCCATTCGACATCCTGGAGGTTGGCCGTGACCGACCCCGAAAGATTGGTGGTAGCCGCGATGATATTGATTCCCGTCAGCCGTGTGAACAGGCGCACCACGTCCGGCAGATCGACATCGTCCAGCGAAACCGAAATTTTGGCTTCGGCGGCATCGAAGGTGCCCTCCACGGCTTCCGGCTCCCATTCCGCCTCCACCGGCGCCAACTCCTCGACAGCCACGGGTTCCGCCTCCGCGACATCGGCTTCCGGCGCCTGCGGTTCCGCGACATCGGCGACGGCTTCGACCGGTTCCGGCGGGTCCGGCACCACAGCGACATCCGGCGGCGGAATCTCGGCGACGGCTTCCGGCGCGGCAACCTGGGCGCGAAGTCCCCAAACCATGCAGACAGACAAGACCAAGCCTGTTACAAACAACCCTTTGCCCGCTTCCGCCACGCGGCAAAAGTTGTAACAACCCGTCGACCCGAATTTTTTTTGCATCTCTATCTCCTGACAACCAGATCATCCGGTTGTGTTTATCATTTTTGAGAAGATTTTTTTGGCTCAGCGAATTCCACTTGCTCGTACCGCATCTTGTCGGGATGGCGATCGACATGCCGTATACGCCAAGTATAGCGCATGGATTTGTAGATCACGCTGACCAAGTCGCCCTCTTTCACAAACTCGCCGTTCAGCAGGCAACTCTTATCGTTATCCTTCTCACCGTACGCAGTTACATTAAGCAATTTTCGCGCCGCCGCCCAATCGGGTTTCGGTTTTGGCGGGGGAGGCGGTTCGGGTTTGGCTTCGGGCGCGGCCTTTTTTGCTTCCTCTTCCGGCGGAGGCGGGCGGTAGCCCACGGGCCAGAACGGATCGCGCCAGGCGGGGGCATTGGTGGTGTCCGCCACGGCGCCCAGGAAAGCCCCGGCCGCGAGCGCGGCCGCCACGAGGCTTTGTCTCCACATGAATTTCATGGTTCTGTCCCGCGGGCCGGATGTCAGACCGGCATATCGAAGGGGACCTGCTTGTCCTCGGCCCGGTTGTAACGCATGCCGTCCCAGACCTCGACTCCCCGCAGGAAATTCACGGCCGCGGCCATGTCGCCCAGGGGATTGGGTCCGGCCTCGCGCTCCACGGTCAAGTACCCCTTGTACCCGATGCGCTGCAAAGCCCAGATGTAATAAGGGAAGGCCACGCTGCCCTGCCCCAGGGGCACTTCCAACGGGCGTGTCATTGCGCGGTTGCCCTCGGCGGAAAGCAGGCCGAAGAGGCGCACGGCGTCCTTGGCATGCGTATGCACAATATAATCCTTAAGGAGAAAGACCCCGCCGATGTGATCGAAGCCCTGCATGGCCAGGTTGGCGGGATCGTAATTGACGCCAATGCCCTTGTTGTCGATCTTGTCGAGGAAGCGTTTCAAGACCATGGGTTCCTCCGGTCCGGTCTCCATGGCGATGACGCAGCCGCGCGATTCGGCATAGGCGCCCAGATCGGCGAAGGCCTCCAGCCCGATCGCCCAACTCGGATCGTTCTCGTCGTCCGGCAAACGTCCAATATGCGACGAAACCACCTTGACGCCCAGGTCCACCGCCAGGTCGACGAAGGTCTTCATGCGGGGCACGATTTCCTTATTGGCTTCGGCGTCGAGGAAGCCCTTGCCCATGTCGCCGCACAGGGCCGGGATTTCCAATTCCAGGGCCTTGACATCCGCCAAAAAACGCTTGCGTCCGGCGGCATCCAGGTTTTCCGGCGCCATCTTGCCGCGGGTGCAGAACACCTGAAAGCCATCCGCGCCGATTTCGGCCGCCTTTTGAATGGCGATGTCGATATCCATGTGCAGGTTGTCTACCAGAATCCCGATCTTGTTTTGCATGGTTTCCTCTTTCGTGAGCCACGATCCCTGTCAAATGATGGGCAAACCCGCCACGGCGGGATTACCGAACGTGCAATATCAAGTATTGAACATGTAACGTGGAAAGAATGCAATGGAAATCTCGGAAATCTGAGTGGGTGGCGGTGACGTGGAGGAGGGAAGATCAGACCCATCGGATCCACGGAACGGATCGGGATCGCGCGGGAAACCCGCGCGCGAAAAAAGGTAGGGCGCGTGAGGCCCTTCACCGCCTACCCCTCAACCCTCAAACCTCAACCCTCAACCCTCAACCCTCAACCCTCAACCCTCAACCCTCAACCCTTCCCATGGCCTCGCCGCACGACGATCGGGCGCGGCAAGTTCCACTCACGGAAGGCGCGTCAGGGTATGCAGCGTCACTTCCGGGGGGCAGTGGAAGCGAACGGGCAACCCGCAGGCGCCCGTGCCGGGGGAGGTGTAGCCCAGGAGATTCTCATAACGCCAGGGACCGCGCAGCAGGTGTCGAGGACTGCGGTCGTTGCGCACCACGATGCGACCGTCCGGCAGACAAATCTGGCCGCCGTGCGTATGCCCGGCAAGCACCGCATCGACTCCCCGACGCGCGGCTTCGCGATAGATCACGGGCGAGTGCGACAACAGAATCGTCGGGTTCCTGGGGTTGGTGTGTCGCAAGGCCCGGGCCAGGTTGTGCGTTCGATAAATGTTGGGATCGTCGATACCGACCAGGTGTATCCCGGAGCCCGCACGTTCCAGGCGCACGGACTCGTTGAGGAGAAAACGCATGCCGGCCCGTTCCAGCGGAGGCACCATATCCAGAAAATCGTGATTGCCCAAGATGGCATAGACCGGCACGTTGATTCGACGCAACAATCGTTGCATTCCCGATACGGCCGCATGCCACGACCCCACGGTGGAATTGCGATAATCCCCGGTCATGACACAGAGGTCAAACTCGACCTTCCGCAACACGGTTTCAACCACCTCGACCAAGGCAAGATCGAGGTCGATGTGCAGATCGCTCAATTGAAGAATCGCGAATCCATCGAATTCCGGCGGCAGGCGCCGCAGCGGCAAGGAATGCTCCACGACACGCAGGTCGCAAAACTGGCGGTAGCCGCGATCGTAAATCCGCGTTGCCCGCAGTCCGCAAGCCAGCAAGGGCCGCAACACCCGCATTTTGAAGGCGGTAAATCGGGGACTCAGCAAACGGCGGTGTTCGTGGATGCGCTCCTGCTCGATGGCCAACCGTCGGCGCAACTGTCGTTGTCCCAGCCGTGTTCCAAGAGCCCGAATGTTGAGATTTGACTCCACTCGCCCGGCATGTCCAGGTCTCCGCATTGGAGGCCGTTCCCGACGCTCAGGCGCCCCGGGATTTACGTTTTCGTGGCGCGGCATGAATACAAACGCCCTGCAGAGCGTGTGCGGCTTCCATCCAGGCCTCCGAAAGGGTCGGATGGCTATGGATGGTGTGCGCCAGTTCGGTCTCGGTAAGTTCGTTGCGAATGGCCAGGGCGGCCTCGGCGATCAATTCCGTGGCATGGCCCCCAATGGCCTGGGCCCCGAGCAACTGTCCCGTGGTTTCGTCGGCAATCAGCTTGACGAAGCCGGTGGTATCGCCGGACGCCATGGCCTTGCCCAGGGTCGCAAAACTGAAGGTTCCCACGCGTATGGCGTGTTTCTCGGCCTCGGCCTGGGACTCCGTCAGACCCACCACGCCGATTTCCGGTGCCGTGAAGATACAGGCCGGAACGGTTTTCTCGTTGCGCGAAGGCTTGCCGGCGGCCGCTTCGGCGGCCACAAGGCCCTGCGCCGTCGCGGCGTGGGCAAGCTGGGTGCTGCCCTGAACGATGTCGCCGATGGCAAAAATCGAAGGACATGCGGTACGTCCCGAAGCGTCCACCGCCAGTTGGCCTCCCTTGTCGGTCGAGAGACCGGCGCGAGCCAGGTCCAACGCCTCCGTGTTGGCCCGGCGGCCAACGGCCGCCAGCAACAGGTCGCCGGCAACAGGCTCGTCGTGGAACCGTCCGCGCACGCCCTGGTCATCGGCTTCGATCCGCTCCAGCGGCGCGCCGGTCAGGATGCGGATTCCCAGTTCCTCCATACTCCGTCGCAGGACACGCCGCACGTCGCGGTCGATCATGGGCAGGATGTCGTCCAGCATCTCGACGACCTGGACCTTGACCCCCAACTGTGCCGCCATGCAGGCAAACTCGCATCCGATCACACCTCCTCCCAGCACGATCAGGGTTTCGGGCAGCGCATCCAGGTCCAGAAACGCACGGCTTTCGAGGATCCGGGGATGACGCGGAAGGAATCCGGGCATGGCCGAAACGCTACCGCTGGCCAGGATAATGGCGTCCGCTTCCAACCAGGCGACATCGTCCTGCCCGGCGTGCACCGAGAGACGGCGCTCGCCCTCGAGCCGGGCGGTTCCATTGAACAACTGCACGCCGTTGGCTTTGAGCAACTGGCCCACACCGCCGGTGAGGCGCTGGACGATCTCGTTCTTCCGCGCCACCATGCGCCCGTAATCGAAGGACATTTTGTTAACATCGACTCCCAGCGCCGCGCCTTCACGGCATTGGTGCACCAGGGTGCTGGAAGCGATCAGCGACTTGGTTGGAATGCACCCCCAATTGAGACAGGTGCCGCCCAACGCCTCGCGCTCGACCAGGGCCACCTTACGTCCGAGCTGGGCGGCGCGAATGGCCGCGGGATAACCGCCGGGACCGGCGCCGACAACGACAACATCAAATTTGTTCATAGCGTTCATTTCTCCACTTGGAAGGCAAATACCATGCGGCAGGATGCCCGAAAATGCAAGGCAAGATTCTGGTCCGCGCGAAGCGGCGAAGGGCCTCGCCGCCCTACCCCTCAACCCTCGAACCGCAACCCTCAAGCCTTCCCATGGCCTCGCCGCCCTACCCTTTCCGATGCGAAGCGTCGGAAATATAAAACTTGGCGCGATCCTCTATCCCGATTTCGGTTGCCAACCTTCCCCATCCGTTGTTCAATATCCGGCGTGGAACCAGAATACGAAAACCACCCCCAGAGGGAACGTTGCCATGCCTGAGAAAAAACCTGTGTCGATCGTTGCCGGCCATGTCTGCCTGGACATTCACCCCGAGATTCCTGCCCTTACGGACGGCTTGATGGAGTTGCTGGTTCCCGGCAAGCTGGTGGAGATCGGCGGTGCCCGCGTGACAACCGGAGGCGCGGTATCCAACACCGGTCTGGCCCTGCACCGCCTGGGTCAACCGGTCCGGCTGGCCGGTAAAGTCGGCAACGATGCCTTCGGCCGCAATGTGCTGGAAAACTATCGCGGCATCGGCTCCCGGCTGGGAGACGACATGATCGTGGATGGAAAAGTCGCTACATCCTACTCGATCTGCATCACCCCCCCCGGCATCGATCGCATGTTCTGGCACTGCCCGGGCGCCAACCACACCTATCGTTCTTCCGACATCCGCGACGACCTGCTGGCGCGGGGCGACCTGCTGCATTTTGGCTATCCTCCACTGATGCGCGGCATGTATCGCAACGACGGCGCCGAACTTGCCGCCCTGCTGCAACGGGCCAAGGAGGCCAACCTGACGACTTCGCTGGACATGACGCTGCCGGACCCGGCGACGGAGTCGGGGCGGCTCGATTGGCGCAAGCTGCTGAAAAACGTCTTGCCGCACGTGGACCTGTTCGTGCCGAGCCTGGACGAGATCGCCTACATGCTCGATCCCGTCAAGGGCATGCGCGTGCGCGAGCGTACGGCGGCGGGCGAACCGCTGGGCGGCTGCACCCCCTCCGACGTGGCCGCGTTGTGCGACGAATTGCTGGCGATGGGCACGGCCGTGACGATGCTCAAGCTGGGCAAACAGGGCGCCTATCTACAAGCCGGCACGGACCGCCGGCGCCTTGAGCATTGCGGACGCGCGGGACCGGCGGACGCGGCGGCCTGGACGGGGGCGAATTTCCAGTGCGCCTGCTTCACCGTCAAGGTCGCCGGCACCACCGGAGCGGGCGACTGCACCATTGCCGGATTCCTGGCGGGCGTGACGCGCGGCCTGCCCCCCGCCGAAGCGCTGCGAATGTCCGTGGCGGTCGGCTCGGCCAGCGTGGAACGTACCGACGGCGCCCGTGAACTACCGCCCTGGGAAGAGATTGCCGCGCGTCTGGCGGCGGACTGGGACCGCGATCCTTCGCCCGTGGCGTTCGGCAACGCGGTGTAATCGCACTCATTCCCATTCGATCGTGGCCGGCGGCTTCGAACTGATGTCGAACACCACGCGATTGATGCCGCGCACTTCGTTGATGATGCGGTTCGAAAGGCGGGCCAGCGTTTCGTAAGGCAAGCGGGCCCAGTCGGCCGTCATGCCGTCGAGGCTGGTCACGGCGCGGATGGCACAGACGTTCTCGTAGGTGCGCCCATCTCCCATCACCCCGACGGAACGCACCGGCAGCAGGACCGCGAAGGCCTGCCAGATTTCACCGGCATTGGGCAACCGGCCGATTTCGGCCTGCACCCGCAAATCGGCACGCTGGAGCAATTCGACCCGCTCGCGCGTCACCTCGCCCAGGATGCGCACCGCCAGGCCGGGTCCGGGGAAGGGTTGACGCTCCACCAACGCCGCATCAAGGCCCAGTTCGCGTCCCAACGCCCGCACCTCGTCCTTGAAGAGCTCCCGCACCGGTTCGATCAATTCGAACTGTAAATCCTCAGGCAGCCCGCCCACGTTGTGATGGCTCTTGATGGTGACACTGGGGCCTCCCAGCGGCGAAATACTTTCGATCACGTCGGGATAGAGGGTTCCCTGGGCGAGGAAGCGGCAATCGCGCAATTCGCGAGCCTGTTCCGCAAAGATATCCACGAACGCCCGCCCGATGATCTTGCGCTTCCGCTCGGGGTCCTCCACGCCTGCGAGGGCGTCCAAGAAACGGTCGCCGGCGTGCGCCACATGCAGATCGAGCCCCAGTTTTTCGCGAAAGGTATTTTCGACCTGCGTGGCCTCGCCATGACGCAGCAGGCCATTGTCGACAAAGATACAATGCAGTTGCCTGCCGATGGCACGGTGCAGCAACGCCGCCACCACCGAAGAGTCCACCCCGCCGCTGAGTCCGCAGATCACGTGGGCGTCGCCGACCTGCCGGCGGATGCGCTCGATGCTGTCGTTGACGAAGGAGGACATGCGCCAATCCCCGGCGCAACCGCAGACATCGAAAAGAAAGCGCCGCAACAGGGAGGTCCCGTCGGGGGTGTGCACCACCTCGGGATGAAACTGCAAGCCGTAGAACCTGCGCTCCATGTCTCCCATGGCGGCATAAGGGCAATGAGACGTCTGGGCCAGGCGCTCGAAGCCGTCCGGCAGCGCCTCCACCTGGTCGCCATGGCTCATCCAGACCTCCATCTCCGGCGGCAAGCCACGGAAAAGGGGCTCCGGACACACCACGCTGATCCGCGCGGCGCCATATTCCCGCGTCAGGCCGGGACGCACGCGTCCCCCCAGGACCCGGGCCATGGTCTGCATGCCGTAGCAGATTCCCAGCACCGGAACACCCAGGTCGAACAGGGCCGGATCGCAAGCCGGCGCCTGGTCGTCGAACACGCTGCATGGCCCCCCCGAAAGGATGATCCCGGCCGGAGCGCGTTTTTTGAGCTCGTTCGCGCTCACATCGTGCCGCAGCAATTCGGAGTACACCTTCTGTTCGCGCACCCGGCGAGCGATCAACTGACTGTATTGCGAACCAAAATCAAGAATGGCCACCCAGTGGTTGGGATTCATCAATGTTCCCCGTGATATCGACCCGTTGAAGTGCCCTCGTGTCGGAAAACCCCGCCGAGAGCAACCCGGCCCGGAGGCTTACTTGACGTTCGGATCGTCCGCATGGGCCTGGGCCACGCGCGCGGCCAGGGCATCCAGTTCGGCGTTGGTTTCGTCGGCGGGCAGTCCCTTGCAGAGCACCGTTCCGAGCACCTCGACCTTCAGATTCGGAATCAAACCCGAAATCTGTTCGATGGCCTTGCTGCTCCAGCCATAGGACCCGACGATGGCGGCATACTTGAGCTTGGGACGCAGCAGGTTGGCCAGGTGCGCGGCATAGTAGACCGCGGGATGCGGCCCGACATGCACGGTGGGGGTTCCTACGATCAGCGTGGCGGCATCCACCAGCGCCATGGCCAGCTTGCCGATGTCGGTCACGGCCAGATCGAAGGGCCGCACGGTCACGCCCTGGGCCACCAGCGCGTCGATCAGCCGCTTGACCATGCGTTCGGTGCTGCCGTGCATGCTGATGTAGGGCAACACCACCTCGTTGGCCATGTCGGGCGAGACCCAGTCACGGTAGGCGTCGAGGATAAAGCCGGGACGATCGTAAACCGGTCCATGGCTGGGTGCGATCATGTCGAAATCCAGCCCATCGAGTTTGGTAAGATTCTTCACGATTACCTTGCGGAACGGCATCATGATCTCGGCGTAGTAGCGCTTGGCGGCCTCGTACACCAAGGCCTGGTCCGTCACGAACGGATCGGTGGTGGCCAGGTGC
>CAZIUM010000084.1:0-11902 GCA_964542285.1 uncultured Lentisphaerales bacterium | reverse complement strand
GAAATCATGCGTACCCTCACGGGTACCGGGGGTTCGAATCCCTCCCCCTCCGCCAATAGCCAGCGTAAGCTGGCGTTTTTGGTTTAGGGGGGGGATGAGAACCCCCGGAGGGGGTTTGGCTGCCGGAGGCAGGACGGCATGGGATCATGCCGCCCACCAGGCAGATGTTAATGCCATGCGACCGTTGACCCCCGTGCCAAACACCGGGCGGCAGTCGTCCGCGCATCCCATCACGAAATTCACCCCGATGGCAGCATCGTCATGACCGCGTAAGCGAATCGATCGGCGATGGCGAATCGACGGATCATCGACCGCTGCCGTTTTCCTGCTTCTAGCAGACGTTTCACCTGCGCAATCTTGCCCTTGGGAATGCGCATCGATTTGCGCTGATCCCGACCGGTCGGGCGACGCATTCTGAGGCATTGACATGATTCGAAACTTATAATAAAGTTCAGAGCTACGAACTACAGGAAATCTTTCTGGAATGGGCTTTCAGTTCTCGAGGAAAGCGCACCGGCATACGGACCACCATAGCGTTGTGTGTTGAACGGAAACATAAACAGCAAAAAAGGACAAACATGATGAAGGTAAATGAACTGAACGACAGCACGTTTTCTGAAACGATTAAGGAAGGCGTTACACTGGTAGACTTTTGGGCACCCTGGTGCGCGCCATGCAGGTTTCAGGGCCCGATTATAGAACAGGTGGCGGCAAAGGTTGGTGACAAGGCGACGGTTGCCAAGGTAAACGTGGATGAAGCTCCGCAGGCGGCCAACTCGCTGGGAATCCGCGCGATTCCCACGCTGATTCTGTTCAAATCCGGCACGTCGGTTCAGCATTTCGTAGGAATCACGAACGAGGAGGAGCTGCTGGGTGCCATCGAAATGGCCCTGGAATCTTAACCCCAGCCGTCTTGCCGGGGACGGTTCCCGGCCGCGGTTTCATGAGAGTGTTCCTGTTCCAGGCCATATTTCCGATGATGGTGGGACAAGTAAAAACGAAAGGATGTTTAAATGGAAAACGTAGTTATTGTTGGTACGGGGCCAGCCGGCCTGTCCGCGGCAATTTATGCGGCCCGAGCCGATCTCGGGCCCCTGGTTGTGGAAGGGGCCACGCCCGGGGGACAGTTGGTGGTTTCCCCGGAAGTCGAAAATTATCCGGGATTCCCCGCGACGATGTCGGGCATGGAACTGATGGATCTTTTCAAGAAACAGGCGGAACGGTTCGGAGCAGGATTTCTGACCGGAGATGTTTCGAACATAAAGGCCGTAGAGGGCGGATATGTTTTGAAACGCGGGGCGGATGACATTGAGACCCGAACTGTGATCATCGCAACCGGCGCTCTTGCGCGACGCCTGCCGATTTCTTCCGAAGCAAAGTTTTACGGGAAAGGCATTTCCGGTTGTGCCACGTGCGATGGGGCCTTCTTCCGGGGCAAGGACGTGATCGTGATCGGAGGAGGCAACACGGCCATGGAAGATGCAGTTTTCCTGACGCGTTTTGCCTCCACCGTTACCATTGTTCACCGGCGTGAGTACCTTCGGGCCGCTCCGATCGAAATCGAGAAAGCCCGCGGCAACCCAAAAATCAAATGGATGATCCCCTGGACCGTGGAGGAAGTCTCCGGAGACCAGTTTGTGAACGGCGCGAAACTTCGCAACACGAAAACCAACGAGACGCAACAGGTTGCCTGCGACGGGATCTTTGTTGCCATTGGACATGATCCCAAGACGGATTTGTTCCGGGATCTGGTCGAGTGTGATGAACACGGATTTGTCAAGGTGGCGCCGTGGTCAACCCGCACATCGGCCCCGGGGATTTTCGCTTGTGGGGATGTTTGCGATCCCGTTTACAAGCAGGCGGTGGTGGCGGCCGGAACCGGATGCATGGCCGCGCTCGATGCGCAAAAGTATCTCGAGTCCGGAAACTTCAACCCTTGATTCAAGCCGCCGGGGAAGGAATCGCGACCGGGCTGGATCGACTTTCGTCAATCTCCATTACCGTAGCAATAATGCTACGGTAATGGAAGAAAACGTAGCATAAATGCGACATTAGGCTGGCGGATTTTTTACGGCGCATGTGACTAGCAAGTTGTTGCCGGCGAAAGGTATACGCATGGAAATGTTTTGGTGCGGGCGCTTGGCACGGTTTATGTTGCTATTCAAGGCGTGATAGTGGCCATGACAACTTGGAACGGACGCATTTCGCCCGTACTTGACGTTGCCCGCCAAGCGGAGTTGTTCAAAGTTTCTGGGGGTCAGGCGCGGGTGGACCGCACGGTGGTGTTGCCCGGTACGGAACCGGAACCGCAGGCGGATGCCTTGCAGGCTTTGGGTGCCCAGGTGCTGATTTGCGGGGCCTTGTCCCGTCCGTTGGCCATGTTGCTGAGTGCGGCGGGATTGAACTTGTTGCCCTTCACGGCCGGAGAAACCGGGGAGGTGTTGGCCGCCTGGCTGGCCGGCAACTTACCCAACCCGGTTATGACCATGCCGGGCTGCGGCGGCCGCCGGTTGGGCTGGTGCCGCGGTCGGAGACGCGGTGGACGGGATGGCTACCGCAGGACGCCATGAGAATAAACGCTAATCAGGAAAAGGTAGGAGACAAAATGAAAATCGCCATCACGGCAACCGGCAAGACGCTTGAAAGTAAGATCGATCCGCGATTTGGCCGCGCAAGGAATTTTATTGTCGTGGACAGCGAAAGCGATGCTTTCGAGGCCCATGACAATCGACAGAATTTGGGTGCGGCGCAGGGCGCGGGAATCCAGTCGGGGCAGAATGTGGCCGACCTGGATGTCCAGGCGGTTATTTCCGGCAACGTGGGGCCCAAGGCCTTTCGCACGTTGCAGGCAGCCGGCATCGAAATTTATTTGTGTAATGAGGGCACGGTGGCCGAGGCACTGGCGCGGTTCAAATCCGGTGAATTGAAGCCGGTGACAGATGCAAATGTCGGCGGCCATTGGGCCTGAGATTTTACGGAGTTTCGGACGAAATCGTGGCCGCGTTCGGAACCGAGACAGGGTTGGCCACGGGAAATGAGGTGTATCATGCCAGGTGGAAACGGAACCGGTCCCATGGGAATGGGGCCCATGACGGGGCGCGCAGCCGGATACTGCGCGGGATATGACAGGCCGGGATATGCAAACCCGGTGCCTGGCCGCGGTTTTGGTCGCGGTGCGGGCTTTGGATTCGGTCGTGGCTTCGGGGGCGGCGGTCGCGGTTGGCGCAATCAGTTTTACGCCACCGGCCTGACCGGCTGGCAACGCGCCGGGGGCGCCTGGGGATATCCCGCGGCAGCGGTCCCACCCGTTGCTCCCACACGCGAACAGGAGCTGGCCGCGCTCAAGAGTCAGACGGAATATGCCGAAACCGAGCTCGAGCAGATGCGCACACGGATTGCGGAACTCGAGGCGGACAAAGAACAGAAGCGGTAGGCCCGGGTGCAGTATCGCTATCTGTTCGGGCCGGTGCCCTCGCGACGTCTCGGACGTTCGCTGGGGGTGGATCTGACGCCCTGCAAGACTTGCAGTCTGGACTGCATCTTCTGTCAACTCGGTCGCACGACCCACCTGACGGTAAAACGCAGGGAATGGGTGCCGTTCGATGATGTGCGGCGCGAATTGGACCTCTGGTTCGCGCAAGACGGACAAGCGGATTATGTCACGCTGGCAGGGTCGGGAGAACCGACCCTGCACCAGCGCTTTGGAGATGTAATCCGCCATGTCCGCGAACTGGGCGATGTTCCGGTGGCGCTGCTGTCGAACGGCACGTTGTTTTTTGATCCCGAGGTGCGGGAAGCGGCCAGCGCCGCAAACCTGGTCAAGGTGTCGTTGAGCGCCTGGGACCAGACGTCGTTTGGACACGTCAATCGTCCGCACGAAGGCCTGTCGCTGGAACGCATGGTAGCGGGGTACCACATGTTTCGAAAAATATATCGCGGTCATTTGCAGGTCGAGGTGTTTCTCGTGTGGGGCACCAATTCGCTGCCGGCGGATGTGGAGCGCATGGCGGCGTTGGTCAACGAGATCGGCGCCGACGAGGTTCACTTAAACACGGCCGTTCGACCGCCGGCAGAGGATTTTGTGATGCCGGTGCCCCGGAAATTTCTGGAGCCGATGCGTGAATTATTTCGGCCGCGGGCCGAAATGATCGCAGAGTATCCTTCCCAGGCTTCGGTGGAAGTGGCGACCAACGAAGAATCGATTCTGTCGATGGTGCGACGAAGGCCCTGCACGGCGGAGCAGATCGGGAAGGTTTTCGGCATGCACCGCAACGAGGTGTCGAAGTATATCGGGAAACTGATGCGCACGTTTCGCATCGTCTCCCAGCGCCGCGAGAACGAGCTGTACTATACGGCCGCAAGAGAATGACAAAACCCATGAAAGGTATTGAGGAATGACGATAACTATTGCCAGCGGCAAGGGCGGTACGGGCAAAACAACGTTTGCCGTCAACTTGGCCTATGCCTTGGCCGATCGTGGGGAGCGAGTGCGATTGCTCGATTGCGATGTCGAGGAGCCCAATGACCATTTGTTCGTGAAACCGACGTTTCGCGGGTCTCAGGCCGTGAGCGTGCCCAAACCGGTATGGGACGCCGCGAAATGCACGGCCTGCGGGCGCTGCGCCGAAGCCTGCAATTACAATGCGATTGCGGTGGTAAAGGGCAAGGTTTTGATTTTCAATGAGTTGTGTCATTCCTGCGGAGTTTGTTCGTACGTGTGTCCGGAGAATGCGCTCTCCGAATCGCCCTCCGAGATCGGGCAGGTGCAATTCGCCGAGGCCGACGGGGAATCGGGCGCGGACAATGCGCCCTTCTTTTTTGCGCATGGAATCTTGAACATCGGCGAGGCCCTGGCTCCGACGGTGGTCGAGGGCGTTAAGAAACATTTGGACCCCGCATCGATCAACTTGATCGATGCGTCGCCCGGTACGGCCTGTCCCGTCGTGGCCGGCGTGGGAGGGTCCGACGCGGCCATTCTCATGACGGAACCGACGCCGTTTGGGTTGAACGACCTCAAGCTGGCGTTGGGGCTGACATTGAAAATGGGGGTGCCGACGGCCATTGTCGTCAATCGCTCCGACGGCGAGGATCGTATCATCGAGGAGTATGCCCGTTCGGTGGGCGTGCCGATCGCGGGACGCATTCCATTCAAGCGGGCCTATGCCGAGGCGTATTCGGACGGGAACATCCTGTCGCGGCAATTTCCCGAGTTGCGCGACAACCTGCTGCATATCTTCGACCATTTGACCACGGCGACCCCGCCGGCGCCGCCGGAGTTGGAAGAAGAGGCCGTTTCCGGCGCAGTTCGATGGGAAAAGGGAACCGCGGACCACTACAAGGAAGTCACGATTATCAGCGGAAAGGGCGGTACGGGCAAAACGACCCTGACAGCCTCCCTGGCGCAATTGGCGGATGAGGCGATCCTGGCCGACAACGATGTCGATGCCGCCGATCTGCATTTGCTCTTGTCCCCGGTCGTGCGGGAGGCGCATGATTTCGTGGGCGGCACCAAGGCGAGCATTGAAAGCGCCAAATGCGTGGTTTGCGGTCAATGCGCCCGGGCCTGTCATTTCAATGCCATTATGAAAGATGGTCCCGACAACGGCATGGGGGAGGCCACCTACCGTGTGGATCCGTTGGCCTGTGAGGGCTGCGGACTTTGTCCCATGGTTTGCCCGGTGCAGGCGATTGTTGCCGAACCCAACGTTACGGGACGCTGGTATGTTTCGTCCACGCAGTGGGGGCCGATGGCGCATGCGCGCCTGGGCATCGCCGAGGAAAACTCGGGACGCCTGGTGGCGCAAGTCCGGCGGCGGGCGGCCGAACTGGCCGAAGAAACAAGCCTGGCGCGCATTATTGGGGATGGCCCTCCCGGAACAGGGTGTCCGGTGATCGCCTCGGTGACGGGGTGTGACCTGGTTGTGATCGTAACCGAGCCGACAGTTTCGGGCTTGCACGATATGGAGCGGGTGCTACAGTTGTCCGACCATTTTGGCGTGCCTTCGGCCGTGGTCATCAACAAAGCGGACTTGAACGAGGAACAAGCCCGGCGCATCGTCGAGATGGCCCGACAGCACGGGGCCAAAGTGATTGGGCGGATTCCCTTCGATCGTTGCGTCAACGACGCCTTGATGGCTGGCAAGACCATCGTGGATTATAACCAGGGCGAGGCCGTGAAGGCGGTCCGGGAAATTTGGGAAAGCATCCGCGAGATGCTGCATGGTCATTCGATGAATCAAAGGAATACGGAGAAAAAATGAAAATACCTGCAATGGTCAAGGAAGCCTGGGAACATCGTGAAGGCCCGGTCGTGCTGGCGACGGTGGATCCTGACGGGACGCCCAACATCATCTACGCCACCTGTGTGGGCCGGTTCGACGACGAGTGCCTGGTGGTGGCCGACAATTATTTCGACAAGACCCGACGCAACCTCAAGGCCGGAACGCGTGGCGCGTTGCTTTTCATGACCACCGACAAAAAGGCCTATCAAGTCAAGGGCCGCCTTGAGTATCATGATCACGGACCGGTGTTCGATCACATGAAAAAGTGGAATCCGCCATCGCATCCCGGGCATGGCGCGGCGGTTCTGCGGGTCGATGCGGTTTATTCCGGCGCCAAGGAGATCACCGGATAAGTTCACATGACGCCACAACAACTTAAAATCACCTTCCAGCCGGGGGGACGATCGGTGTTCGTCCTGCCCGGCACCTCCATACTGGAGGCCGCGGCCCGTGCGGGCCTGGTGCTGGACACGCCTTGCGGGGGGCTCGGCACCTGCGGCAAATGTCGTGTAAACATTACGCAAAAGGCGGAAGCGCCGACATCCCACGACCGCAAGACGTTTTCGGCCGAGGAGTTGCGGGCTGGCTGGCGTCTGGCCTGTCGCAACGATGTCGCGACCGGCATGGTGGTGGCGATTCCCGCGAGTTCACTTTTCGGGACCGAGCACCAGATTCTGTCCGAGGCTACGTCCACGGCCGAGGGTGAGGTTTGCGCGGCGGTGCGCAAGGACTACGTCGAACTGACGGAACCGTCGTTGACGGACGATGCGGCCGATGTGTTGCGTTTGGAGCAACGCATCGGGGCCTTTAAAATCGACCTGCCGTTGATTCGGCATCTTTCCGCTTGCCTGCGCCGCGACCGTTTCAGGGGCACCGCCGTACTGGCGGATGGACGCCTGATCGATTTCGAGTCCGGAGACACCGGCAATTCCTGCTACGGCGTGGCGTTCGACCTGGGAACCACCACTCTGGTGGGAGAACTGCTGGATTTGTGCGACGGGCGCAGTTTGGGCGTGGTTTCCCGCATGAATCCCCAGGTCAGTTTTGGCGACGATGTTCTGTCGCGTATCCGCTATGCCGCTTCGGGCGCCGGCGCCCTGGAAGAAATGCGGGAGGCGGTGGCGCGCGAATTGGCGGCCATGATCGAGGCGCTTTGCCAGGTTGCGGGGATTCGCCGTGAGCACATTTACGAAGCGTCATTGGCCGGCAACACCACCATGGAACATATCCTGTGCGGGCTGGATCCGACGCAACTGGGAAGCATTCCCTTCGTGCCGCAGCATGCGCGGGGGTTGCTCGTGTCGGCCATCGAGCTGGGACTTCCGATTCATCACGGGGCTCGCGCGTATGTCTTGCCGTTGATCGGCGGCTTTGTCGGGGGAGACACGGTGGCCGGAATGCTGGCCTCGGGCATGGACGAATTAAAAGAGCCTGCGCTGCTGGTGGACATCGGCACCAATGGGGAAATCGTACTGTTCCACGACGGCAAGTTGTACGCGGCCTCGACGGCGGCCGGGCCGGCGTTCGAAGGAGCGAGAATTTCCTGCGGCATGCGCGGGACCCACGGGGCCATCGAAAAGGTGTTGTTCAACGATGACGCCAAGCTGGAGGTCATCGGCAACACCGAGCCGGTCGGTCTGTGCGGCAGCGGGCTGATCGATCTGGTGGCGGAGCTTCTGCGTTACGGTATCGTGACCTCCACGGGACAGTTGCTGCCGCCCGAAGATCTGCCGCCTGAACTTCCTCCGCCACTGGCGGCGCGGGTTCGCCGGGACGGCCAGGGAGCGACCCGGTTTGTCCTGGTGCCCGAGAACGGCGCTTGCGGTGTGGGGGAGGTCTCCCTCACGCAGCGTGATGTAAGGGAACTTCAGTTGGGCTGTGGCGCCATTCGAGCGGGGATGCGGATGTTGTTGCGCGAGGCGGGCCTCGACGAGACGGATCTGGGTTTGGTCCTGGTGGCGGGCGGATTCGGGTATTATATCCGGCGCGGCAGTGCGCAGCGCATCGGCTTGCTGCCTGGCGGGACGGCGCTGGACCGCATTCGTTATGTCGGCAATGTTTCCCTGGCCGGCGCCAGAACCGTGCTGCTTTCCACGAAAATGCGTCGTCGTGGCGAAGCGATGGCGCGACGTACCCGGCATGTGGAGCTTTCCACCCTGGAGGGTTTTCAGGAGGCTTTTGCCGACGCCATGACCTTTCCGGAGAACGATTGATGGTGACTACGCTCGAATGTGTGCCGTGCCTTGCTCGGCAGGTCGTGGAATCGGTGACGATGAGTACTTCCGACTCCGCGTTGCGCGAACAGCTTGTGAAAACACTGCTGCGTGAAATTGCTGATGCCGACTGGAGGGAAACCCCCGTGGCGGTGACCCAACGCATGCAGCGGCTGGTGCGTTCGGTAACCGGCAAACAGGACCCCTATGCGCTGCTCAAGAAGCATATGAACCGCGTGGCGTTGGAATTGCGCGACGGATTGACGCAAACGGGGGACACGAAGCGCGATCTACGCGAGGCCGCGGTGCGCCTGGCGATCGCCGGCAACTTGTTGGATTCCGGCGCGAAAAATCGCCTGGAGCCCGACGAACTGCCCGCCATGCTCGAACAGGTCTGGGAAATGCCGTTGGTCGGCAGCGTTAATCGATTGTTTGCGGCCGCGGAAAAAGCGCGGCATATTCTCTATTTGGCGGACAATGCCGGGGAAATCGTGTTCGACCGGTTGTTGGTGGCCGCCTTGCCGACCGCGCGCGTGACCGTCGCGGTGCGCGGCTTCCCGGTGCTGAACGATGCCACCATCGCCGACGCGGAAATTGCCGGGTTGACCAACCTCGTCACGGTGGTGGGCAATGGGTCGGATGCCCCCGGCACCATACTGGAGGAAACCTCCGAGGAGTTCCGCCGGTTGTTCGATCGATCGGACCTGATCGTGTCCAAGGGGCAGGGAAACTTCGAAACCCTGTCGGACCATCCCGCCAATATTTACTTTTTGTTAACCGTCAAGTGTCCCGCCATCGGCCGGGAAATTGGCGCGCCAGTGGGTGCCCTGGTTGCGAAATCGCTGGGGGCCGAAACGTGAAGATATCGATTCTTTCCGAAAACACCGCCGTGGGGCGGGGCATTCGTGGCGAACACGGGCTTGCTTTTCTGGTGGAAACCGGCCATCATCGGGTGTTGTTCGATACCGGCCAGGGACTGGTCTTGGAAGAGAATGCCGCGGCAATGGGACGGGACCTTTCGAATCTCGATGCCATGGTTCTCAGTCACGGTCATTACGACCATACCGGCGCCGTGGCGGAGGTGGTTCGGTGTCAATCGCGGCGGTTGCCGGTGTACGCGCATCCCGACTGCCTTCTGGAACGCTATCGCATTCGGGAAGGCAAGCCCCATGCCGTGGGGTTGCCGGCGTCCGCGCGCGCGGCCTTGTCCGACCGACAGGTGGACTTGCGGTGGTCGCGTGACGCCTGCCGGGTAGTGCCGGGGGTGACCATGACCGGCGAAATACCGCGGCGTCATTCCGAGGAAACGGGACGGGAAAATTTCACTCTCGATCCGGAAGGATTGCATCCGGACCCCTTGCGGGACGACCAGTCGCTGGCGATTGCAACCTCCCGCGGAGTGGTGGTGTTGCTGGGGTGCGCGCATGCCGGTGTGATCAACACGCTGGATCGTGTGGTCGAGCTGTCGGGGGACCGGCCCCTGTTGGCAGTGATCGGCGGCACCCATTTGCGCAGCGCCGGTCGGGAGCGGCTCGATTGGACCATGGAAGCCCTGTGGCGTTTCGATATCGGGTTGCTGGTGCCGTTGCATTGCAGCGGAGGCCCGGCTGTTCATCGAATGTGGCAGGCATTCCCGGATCGTTTTCGCATGGCCAGTGCGGGTGAAACGTTGAGTATCGAAGAATGAAGAAGGAACAGAAAAACATGTCATTGGAGAAAAAGGAACAGGGCGGCAGCGGACAGGGTTGCGACGGCGGAAGTTGTGGCGCGGCATGCGGAGGCACCGCGGCAAGCAACAAGGATGCCGACGAAAAGCGCGCTCTGCCGGTGAACGAGATCAGGCACAAGATCATGGTGATGTCCGGCAAGGGCGGCGTGGGCAAAAGCACCGTGGCCACCAACCTGGCCATTTCGCTGGCATTGCAGGGACGCAGTGTCGGACTGCTGGATGTGGATTTGCACGGTCCCAGCATTCCCAAGATGCTCAAGCTGGAGGAGGCCGAGGTGCATTCGGTGGAGGGACGCATTCAGCCGGTGGAACTGGCGGGCGTCAAGGTGATGTCGATCGGTCTGCTGTTGCGCG
This sequence comes from uncultured Lentisphaerales bacterium, assembly GCA_964542285.1. Lineage (GTDB taxonomy): Bacteria > Verrucomicrobiota > Kiritimatiellia > RFP12 > JAAYLN01 > CAZIUM01. Next base: position 1,325 of record CAZIUM010000084.1, on the reverse strand, counting down.
ACCGCGATGCCCCGGTCATCTGGCGCGGCCCCTTGAAAATGAGCGCCATTAAGCAGTTTCTCGAGGAAGTCGAATGGGGGACCCTCGATTACCTGATCATCGATGCGCCCCCCGGCACGGGGGATGAGCCTCTGTCGGTGTGCCAACTGGCCGAGCCGCTGGCCGGGGCGGTCGTGGTGACCACGCCCCAGGATGTGGCCACCGCCGACGTGCGGCGGTCGATTGCCTTCTGCCGGCAGCTTAACCTGCCGGTGTTGGGCGTAATCGAGAACATGAGCGGTTTCGTCTGCCCGCACTGCGGCAAAACTACCGAAATCTTTAAAAAGGGCGGGGGCGAGACCATGGCGCGGGACCTCGATGTCCCGTTCCTGGGGTGCATTCCGATCGATCCCGCGGTGGGCGCCGCCTGCGACGACGGTCTGCCGTTTGTCTACCATTACAACAAAACCGCCACGGCGGAAGCCTTTGCCACCGTGGCCGAACCGTTGCTGGCCTTGTCGGCCGGCACGGGCGACGCTGTCAAACCCCGGAACAAGGAGAATCACATGAAAATCGCCATCCCCGTGGCCCAGGGTGCCCTGTGCCTGCATTTCGGTCATTGCGAGCAATTCGCCTTGCTGGAGGTCGATCGTGAACAGCGGCGTATCCTTTCCCGTGAAATGGTGACCCCGCCACCGCATGAACCGGGCGTGCTGCCGAAGTGGCTGCACGAGCAGGGGGCCAATGTGATCATTGCCGGCGGCATGGGGCAGCGCGCCCAGGCGCTGTTCGCCGACAACGGCATCCTGGTGATGGTAGGAGCCCAGGGCAGCGACCCCGACCGGGTGGCGCTGGACTACCTGGAAGGGAAACTGGAAACCGGCGAGAACGTCTGTGACCACTAAGGCGGTTTTGCCATGATCGGCGAACGCTACCAACGAATTTTGCTGCGTTACCAGCGCAGTGAAATTACGGAATATCACATCTATCGGCAGTTGGCCGCGTTGCAGCGCGACGAGGCCAATCGCGAGGTGCTGACGCGCATCGCCAACGACGAGCAGCGGCATGCCGCCCATTGGCGCACCCTCACCGGCGAGGACGTTACGCCCGATTGGGGCAAGGTGCGTCGCTACGTGTGGATTTCCCGCATCCTGGGCTTTACTTTCGGCGCCAAGCTGATGGAGCGCGGAGAGGAACGCGCCCAGGCCAACTACGGCGCCTTGCCTCCTGAAATCGACAAGTCCGACGAGATCCGGCGCGAGGAAGAAGAACATGAGCAGGCCCTTCTGGGCATGCTGGACGAGGAACGTCTGCGCTATGTCGGGTCGATCGTGTTGGGCCTCAAC
>CAZIUM010000083.1:0-11909 GCA_964542285.1 uncultured Lentisphaerales bacterium | reverse complement strand
GCACAATCGGATGTTCCGGATCGCAAATCGTGTCGCCCGTGCGCGTGCGGCTCAGCCCCGCCACGGCCACGATATCGCCGGCATGGGCCACTTCCAGGGACTCCTGACGGTCGGCATGCATGCGAAACAGCCGACCAATGCGGCCTTCGATCTCCAGCACGGAATTGTAAACCGTCTGCCCCACTTTCAAGGTGCCGGAATAGATGCGCATGTAAAGGATGCGTCCCATGTGCTTGTCGGCGACAATTTTGAAACCCAGCGCGGAAAACGGAGCATCGTCGGAAGGCTCGCGGATGTCCTCGGTATTGTCTGTCGCATGAATGACTCCACTGTCGAGGGGCGAGGGCAGAAAGTTCACAATGCCGTCGAGCAACGGCTGCACCCCTTTGTTTTTAAAGGCCGTGCCGCAATATACCGGGATCAGCTTGCGGGCCAGGCATCCCTTGCGCAAACCGGCCAGAATATCTTCCTTGTCAAGAGTCCCTTCCGCAAAGAATTTTTCCAGCAGGGCGTCATCCTGCTCGGCGGCAAGTTCCATCATCTGGCCGCGCGCCTCTTCGCAGGCATCGCGCAGTTCCTCGGGAATCTCGGAATGGATCAAATTGATTCCGCGCGTGGCCTCGTCGAAGTGGATCGCCTTCATTTCGATCAGGTCAACCACCCCTTCAAAAGACTCTGCCCGACCGATCGGATACACCATCATGACCGGATTGCAGCGGAGGGTCTCGCGGATTTCGTCCAGGGTACCAAAGAAATCGGCCCCGATACGATCCATCTTGTTGACGAAACACAATTTGGGCACGGCATATTTTTCGCTTTGCCGCCAAACCTGTTCCGTCTGGGGCTGCACGCCGCCGACCGCACAGAAGAGCGCGATAGCGCCATCCAACACCCGCAGACTGCGTTCGACCTCGGCGGTGAAGTCCACGTGCCCCGGAGTGTCGATCAGGCTGAGCTGGTGCTCCTTCCATTCCACGGCCGTGGCGGCCGAGGAAATGGTGATCCCGCGTTCCTGTTCCTGCATCATGAAATCCATCGTGGCGGCGCCATCGTGGACTTCTCCGATTTTATAGTTCGCTCCGCAATAGAACAGGATGCGTTCGCTGGTCGTGGTCTTGCCGGCATCGATGTGAGCCATGATGCCGATATTGCGAATTTGATCGATGGGAATGCGTTTTGACATGGAGTGACTATTAACTATTGGTTTGGCGAAACGAAAAGCTGGTCATCTTAGCAAAAGATGTCGTAGAGTGCAACAGCCCGTCGAAAAAAAATTGGTGGGGTTTTTCACCCGGAATCGGTATACTGTAATTTTTATCTGACGATCAACAGGTTTTGGAGAATTCAATGGGAACCCATCCGACCATCCAATCAATCCTTCGCTCGGGCCGGTGGCTATCGGCCGTGGCCGCCGTGTCGGTCCTGACGACCCTGGGATGTCGCCCGCGGGAGGCCCCTAGCGCGCGCCTGGCCGCCGAAGGGAAGGCATTGCAACCGATTGTGGTTTCGCCCGCGGCCTCCGAGCGAGTGCGTTCGGACGCGATGGAATTGGCCGGGATGCTGCACCGCATCACCGGAGCGACTTTCGAGATTGTCGAGGGTGACGGCTCCCAGGGAATCGTCGTGGGGGTCCATTCCAACTTTGCCTCCGTGGTCGGGCCGATCCCCTTTGCGCCGGAAATGCCGACCCGTCGCGAGGAACATCTGATCCGTTCCCATGCCGACGGTCTCTGGCTGATCGGCGCCACCGACATCGCGGTGGATCGAGCCATCTGGGGCTTTCTGGATCGTCTGGGATACCGTCTGTTTTTCATGACCGACACCTGGGAAGTCGTGCCTGAATCCCCGACACTGAGCGTAGCCATCAACGAATTCGATGCGCCGGATTACGTTTCGCGGCTGGCGCCCCGCGGCGCCCCCTGGTCCAATCGCGCGCTTTGGAATCGCTGGCGCAAACGCAACCGGGTACTTTCGGCCTTTGCCCCCAGCACCGGCCATGCCTACGATGGGATTATTCGCGCGAACCGCAAGATTTTCGAGGAGCATCCCGAGTACCGCGCGCTGGTCAACGGCGAACGACGCGGCTCCAAGTTCTGCGTCTCCAATCCGGACTTGCGACAACTGGTGGTGGACCACGCCGTGCGCGCCATGACCAACAACCCCGCCATGGAAAGCGTTTCCATGGACCCTTCCGATGGGGGAGGATGGTGCGAATGCGAGAAGTGCCTTGCCATGGGCAGCGTGAGCGACCGGGCACTGACTCTGGCCAACGAGGTGGCCGAAGCCATCAACAACCTGGGCTTGGGGCCGCGCTATGTGGGCATGTATGCCTACAACCAGCACAGCCCTCCCCCCTCCATCCCGGTGCACAGTAACGTCGTGGTCAGTGTCGCGACCAGCTTCATTCGCGGCGGCTACACGGTGGAGGAACTGATCGAGGGCTGGCGCGCGCAAGGCGCCACCCTGGGTGTGCGCGACTACCACGACGTGTTCACCTGGAGCCACGACATGCCGCGTCGCGCCCGCGGCGGAAACCTGCAATACCTGCAACGCACGATCCCGTATTTTTACAGCCAGGGCGCCCGCTACATGAATTCCGAAAACAGCGATTCATGGGGCGCCAACGGACTGGGCTACTGGATGACCCCAAGGATGTTATGGCGGGTCTCGAAGGCGGAAAACCTCGACGCGATGATGGACGATTTCGTGGACAAGGCCTTCGGCCCGGCCCGGGAACCAATGCGGGCGTTTTACACCCTGATCAACCTGGACCGGAAACTTTACACGGCCGAACACGTGGCCGCCATGATGTACCGCCACCTGGCCGAAGCGCGCAAGCTGGCGACGCCGCGTCCCGACGTCATGGCACGGCTCGACGACCTGGTGTTGTACACCCGCTATGTCGAACTCTACAACAACTATCGCGAGGCCTCGGGCGACACGCGCCAGGCAGCCTTCGAAACCCTCTGGCGCCATGCTTACCGCATGCGCGACCGCATGATGCTCTCCACCGTGGCCATCTGCCACCGCGAACGCTACCGCGACCGCAGCGTTTCTCTTCCCGAAGGTGCGCAGTGGGGCACGCCCGAAGAAGAACATCCCTGGAAAGAAAGCACCCCCTTCGCTCCCCGTGAGATCGAGACCATCCTGAGCGCCGGGATCGAGGCCAACCAACCGGTGGTCATCGATTTCGATCCGGTCGAGTTCAGCGACGACCTGGTCCCCGCCACCCGGCTGGCCATTCCCACCAATCTTCCGGTCGCATCCCTGCCGTTGACCGGACGCGGCACCCGCACATTCCTGACCTGGCTGGAGCAACCGGGTCCGATCGATCTCGAAATCACCGGCGGGCTGATCGCGCACTACCGCGACCGCGGCAACGTTAAGATCAGCCTGTTTGCCGACCAGGAAGCCACACTGGAGGCGGTGGCGCTGGACGAAAGCGTGCCGCCCGACGGCAAAACCTACCCCGTCGTGCTGCATTCCCCCTACGCCGCTCTGCACAGCCTCGAGATTTCCGACGGCAGCGATCGCACTCGCATCGCATTTCCCACCAACTTGCCGCTGACGGTTCAATCCAGCCTGGAAAATCGCGCAAAGCTCGGTGGCCGCTGGTCATTGTACTTTTACGTGCCCCGTGGCACCCGCGTCGTGGGAGGCTTCAACTCCAATCGCACCGGACGCATGGTCGACAATGAGGGCAACGTGGTCTTCGACTTCACCGCCATGGACCGGGTCGGCTACTACAGCGTCCCGGTCGAGGAAGGCCGGGATGGCACCTTCTGGAAAATGGAACACTGCGCCGGGGAACGCCCCCTGATGACGGTGCCGCCCTACTTGTCCGACCATCCTTCACGTCTGCTGCTGCCGCGCGAGGTGGTCGAAAAAGACGCGCCGACCAAACGGTGAGATGGCCGCCGCGTTTTGAAAGGGCTGGAATCCGGGCGGCGATGCCGACATCCAAGGGCGAAGGTCGAACGAAGCCCTGGGGGGGCAACGACGGCTCATTGACCGGTCAGAACGACATTGAACCGTCCGACCTTCGTGCGGGTTTCGATACTCATAACCCGCTGTTCTTCATCGCGCGAAAGATAAATTCTGGCTTTGTCCACGGCCCGGATCGTATCCTCGCGATCCTCGATGTCGTCGCGCATGGCGTTACCTGGCGCCACAAACAGTTGCAACCGGGGACGCAATTCCCAAACGGAATGTTTCTCGCCGTCGATCTTGATGCGCGTGGCGCGGCGGCAGGTCAACTCGAGATTGTAAAGTTCGTCGCCGATCAGCAAAACGCTTTCGAACACACGCCCCTTGTCCCAGGGAAAGGCTCGCATACGCAACACGACGGTAAAGGCGTCGATCGCCTCGGCGCCCTCCTCCAGGCGCAACTCCTGCAGGCGCACATAGTGGCGTGGCTTGACCTTGCCCTGCCGGATGTCCACCATGCCATCGGGCTGGAAACGGGTGTAGGTGGCCACACGCCGACCGCGGATGGTGCGGTCTTCCATCACATCCCTGGCGCGCATGTCGGGCGTCACGCGCGCCAGCCCCCGATAGCTGGCCGCCAGCAACCGCTGCGCCAGGTTTTCGGTGCGGGCCTCGGCGCAAACCAGGTGATGCTCGTTGGTCGCCGTAATCGTCACACGGGCCTTGCCTGCCGTTAAGGATTGCCAGCGAATGTCGTAATGATAGCGTTCCACTCCGGAAACGTCGTCGGCCGCCGCAACCATCCCGAACAAAACGTATCCCAGCAAGCAGCCCAGCGGAAACGTTGGTGGTATTTTCATAGTGGCCTTTTCTCGAAAATGCCGTACCTCATCCCAGTCGTTGTCCGACCGCCAGGGGGCAACCGTTGACGAATTCGCATCCTCGCACCTCGCGACCGCCTTCGCGCTGCACCCGCAGCAGGCGTATCCCGTCGCGACCCGTAGCCACCAGCGGTCCTTCGCCGGCGATTTCCACCACGGTGCCCGGCGCCTGCCCGTCGGCGACACGGTTTTCCACGCGCGCCGCATGGACCTTCAGTCGTTCCTCGACCAGGGCATCGCCGCGTCGACGCGCCATGGTCGTGTAACATACCGGCCAGGGCACGAACGCGCGGACGAGGCGCTCGATTTCCACGGCGGAGCGTTGCCAATCGATCCGGCCTTCCTCCTTGCGCAGCTTGGGAGCCAGGGTGGCGTCGGCATGATTCTGCGGTGTAGCCTGGATGCGCCCCCGCTTCCACTCCGGCAGGCAATGCACCAGGAGTTGCGCCCCGATTCTTCCCAGCCGCTCCTGCAAACTGACGGTGGTGTCCTCCGCCAGGATCGGCACCCGCTCCTGCATCAAAATATCGCCGGTATCCATGCCCTCGTCCATGCGCATGATCGTAACGCCGGTCTCGCGGTCACCCGCGGCGATCGCCCGCTGGACCGGTGCCGCTCCACGGTGACGCGGCAGGAGCGACAGATGCACATTGAGACACCCCAACGGCGGCAAGTTCAGGATCGACGCCCCCAGCAACTGGCCATACGCCACCACCACGATCGCATCGGGCGCCCATTGCGCCAGTCGATCGCGCACCTCGGGCCGATTCAGCTTGAGGGGCGACAGGACTTCGATACCCAGGCGTTCCGCCGCCAGACGTCCGGCACAGGGCCGCGTTCGGCGATGACGGCCACAAGGCCGGTCGGGCTGCGTGACGGCCGCGACCACCTCGAAATCCGGCCCCCGCAAGAGCGCTTCGAGCACGACACAGGAAACGTCGGCGGACCCCATGAAAACGATGCGCATCAGCCCTCCCCCGGAATGCTTTCGCGTCCCAGCAGGCGTCGCAGCGCGTATTGCGAATGTTGCCTGACCCCGTCGTAAAGACTCCGGCCCCGGGCGTCGATGGCCACGATGCCAGTCAAATTCCGGACCTCGAAGGCCCACATGGCCTCGGTGGCGCCGAATTCCTCCAGAAACCAGACCTGCCGCACCCTTTGCACACAGCGCGCCAGCCAGGCGGCCGCCCCCCCCACAACCTGGATGTAGACACAGCCGCAATCGCGACAGGCCGTCTGGACCGCGGGACCCATGCCCCCCTTGCCGATCACGATCCGGAGCCCGTGACGCGCGATGATCGCGGGCATGTAGGGGTCCTCGCGCGCCGAGGTCGTGGGGCCGGCGGCGACCACACGCCATTCCGATCCCCCGTCGTCCGGCAGAACCACGGGGCCGCAATGGAAAATGGCGCCGTCGCGCAAGGACACCGGCGTCTCGCCGCCGTCATGCAGAAAACGATGCAGACGGTCACGCCCGGTGTACACGATCCCGTTGAGCGCCACGAGGCCCCCAAGGGGCAACTCGCGCACATCGCTCTCGCGAAAGGGATGCCACAGAGGTTGAACCCTGACGTTCATGCGGACAGCCACTCCATGCTCGCACCCGTAATATCGGCCCGCAACGCGCAACGTCGACAGGCCCAGCACATGTAGGCAACCGTAACGAAATAGGAAGCCGGCAACCGGCTTCGGGCTGTCATCTTGACGCCCAGCAAGGTGGTGCGCCCCCCCATGCCCATGGGCCCGATCTCCAGGCTGTTGGCCTCGGCCAGCAGACGACGTTCCATCTGCGCCAGGGTGTCGTCGGACGCGGAATCGTCCAGCGGTCTCAACAACTGGCGCTTGGCCTCGCAATACCCTTCGGCGCGGTCAGCGCCGATGCAGACCCCCAGGATCCCGGGAGAACATCCCATGCCCTGCGCCCGCCAGACGGCATGCAGCACGCAGGCGCGCACCCCCGCCAGGTCGCGCCCCGCGTCGAGATCGGCATCCGGCAGGCTGTACTGCCGACTCATGTTTTCGCACCCCCCTCCCTTGAGCAGCAGACGCACTTCCAGATCGTCGCGATCGCAAGGTTCGAAGTGCATCACCGGGCAACCGGGCGCCAGATTGTCGTCATGCGAGCGCCCCGTGAGGGCCTCCAGGGTATTGCGCCGCAAATAGCCACGGAGGGTGGCCTCGGCAACCGCGGTCCGGGCGGCCGATTGCAGGCCAAGCAGATCGGCATGGCGCGGCGCCTGGACAAAAAAAGTCAGGGTGCCGGTATCCTGGCAGACCGGCGTGGAAGCGTTGCGGGCCAGCGAGACGTTCTCGAGCATGGTTTCCAGCATGTCGGCGGCACGAGGATCGTCCGTCTCCGCCTGCCTCGCGCGGCGCAACGCCGCCAACACATCCTCCGGCAGATTCGTCGCGGCCCGGCGGATCATTTCCAGCAATAAAAATTTCCAACGATCGAACATGGCGCTTTGGTATCAAGGGAACATCCGTCGGCTAAACAAGGTGCAGGCAGGCTTGCGGCCCCATGGCCGCCAGCAACGGCGGCAGCAGATTGTCCGGCACCGACAACCGGCCATCCCCGATGCCCAAACGATTCTCCGGGCGTCCGGGTCCATGATAGTCCGAACCGCCACTCGCCACAAGGCCCATTTGACGGGTCAACGCCAGGTAGTCGCGTGTCATTTCCGCCGTATGCTCGGGATAATAGACTTCCAGCCCTCCCAGTCCCTGGGATTTTAACTCCTTCAGGGCGGGAGCCAATGACGCAACCTCTTTGTGCCAGGTGAAGGGATGAGCCAACACCGACACGCCCCCCGCGTCGCGAATGAGGCGTATGGCTTCGGCGGGAGTGAGTCGAAAACGATCGACATACGCGGCCTGGCCCCTGGCCAGAAAACAGTCGAAAGCCTCCTGCCGGTCATGCACCAGGCCGCGCTGCACCATGGCCTGTGCGAAATGAGGACGTCCCACCACCTCCTCGCCTGCCAACGCGGCGATTTCGGCCCATTCCAGTCCGCACCCGAGCGCATTGAGTTTTCGGAGAATGCGCCGGTTACGCCCGTCTCGCCCTTCCAGCACCAGGGACAACTTGGCATTGAGTTCGTCGTGATCGGGATCGATCCCCAATCCCAGCATGTGCAGGGTGCCGCTGGACACTTCCACGCTGAGCTCCACTCCCGCCAGCCCGGCGATCCCTTCGGCACGACAGGCGGCCAGGAACGACGGCACTCCGCGGACATTGTCGTGATCGGTCAATGCCAGCGCCCGCAACCCGAGCCCGACAGCCTGCCGTACCAGCGCCTCGGGACGATCGGAACCATCCGAAAAGGTGGAATGAGTGTGCAGGTCTAGCATGAGTCCTCGAAACGATACGTTTGACGCACCCTCTCGGACGATGCACCGGCAAAGAACGCGGCAATGGCCGCGTCGTACTCCGCCGTATGTTGGAAAGCCTTGCGCATCAACCGAAATCGGGTTTCCAGTCCCAATGTGCCGTCATGAGCACGCATTTCCTCCACCACCGAGCCGTACTCGGAGGAATCGGTCACGGATGCCACGCGCAGGTAATTCTTGGCGGAGGCCCGAACCATGCAGGGCCCCCCGATGTCGATGTGGGTGCGCGCCTCCTCCGGCGTGACACCGGCATCGGCCACCGCCTGTTGAAAGGGATAGAGATTGACGACCACCATGTCGAAAACCACGGCCCCGGTACGCTCCAGGTCGGCCCGGTGGGCGGCATTGTAGGTTTCCGACAACAGGCCCAGGTAGATCTTGAAATCCAGGGTCTTGACCAGTCCTCCCTGCATTTCCGGCTGGCCGGTATAGTCGGATACCGCCACCAGGTGACGTTCCGCGTTCCCGGCTCCCAGCAGGTCGGCCAGGGCACGGTAGGTGCCGCCCGTCGAATACATCTTCACGTCGGGCACGGTGGTTCGCAACCCTTCGACCAGCCGATCGAGTCCCGACTTGTCCGAAACGCTGATCAGCACGTTGCGAATCGGCACGCGGTCGTCAATTCGATTTACAAGATTCAATGCCATCAGAATTCCTCCGCTTGTAACGAGAGATGAGGAGTGGACGAGGGCGCCGGGGCGGGGCCCGGAGTTCGCCCGGCCGCTTGCGCCGCCCGCTGCAAGGCCCCGGGAGAAAGGGCCGCGGGATCGAACAGGTTGGTCCGCATCATGCCCCAGGCAATCAGGAAGGTCACCAGCCCGACGACGGCTCCGATCTTGAGCCATTCCAGGAAAAGAATATGCGCGTGGTAGCGTTTTTCGACCATCCCCAGCGCCACGAGGTTGGCCGTGGATCCGATCGCGGTGATGTTGCCGCCAAAACAGGCTCCGAACAGCAAGGCCCACCACAACACGCCGAATTCCGGCGATCCGGCTTCCAGCACCTGGATAACGGGAGTGAAGGCCGCCACAAAAACGATGTTATCGACAAAGGCGCTGCCCACGGAGGCCAGGAACAGCACAAAGGGAATCATGGCGTTGACCCCGCCATCCGCCAGTCCGCGCAGTTTTTCGGCCAGGGCATCAGTAACCCCCTGTTGCGAAAGGCCTCCGGCGATCGCAAACAGCATCATGAAAAACAACAGCGTCCACCATTCCACGTCGTGCTCGATGTAATGCCTGGCCCGATGCGGTCGGTACAACATCAACGCCCCCGCAACGATCAGGGGAGTGACAATCAGAAACGCATTGTGGTCCTCCGGTCCCACCAGACCCAGCGCCTCTTCGATGCGCCGGTGGAAAGCAATCAGGGTCACGGTCCCCAGCAAAATGAACAATCCGCGACGATAGGGAATGCGGAACAACGGCCCCAGGCCGCGGTGATCCTCGCGCCGCTGCCGCATGCGCTGTGACATTTCGCCAATTTCGCGACGATACCAAAAGAACAACAGAAACAACGTGGGCACCAAGGCCACCACCGCCACCGGCATGGCATGCTTGAGAAAATAACCGAAGGTAAAGCCGGCCTTGGTGCCGATGAAAATCCCGACCGGATTGCCCAACATGGTGGCGCTGGAGCCGATGTTGGTGGCCATCACCGCGATCAACACAAACGGCGTCGACTTAATTTTCAACGTGTCGCACACCTGGAAGACCAGCGCCAGGACCACAACGATCGAGGTCACCTCGTCCACCAGGCTGGCCATCAATCCCGATAAGCAGCTTAGAATCAGCGTGAACAGCCACCCGTTCATGCGCTCGACGCCGATGATCTGCTGGATAATCCAGGTAAAGAGTCCTAAATCCTTGAGCACACCGACAATCGTCATCATGCCGACCAGAAACAGGATGATATCCAGTTCGGTGGACATGATCATGCCCCGCAGACTCAGCACACGCGTTCCAATCAGCACGGCAATTCCGAGAAAGGCCGCGGCCAGTCGATACTGCCAGAAGAACAGCGTGGTGCAGATGACGACCAGGAAGGTGCTGACGGCGAGCATCTGACGGGGCTCCGTAGCAATGCCGCCTAGATTTGCCAGCCACCCCACCAAGCCTGCAATCACGAAAATCCCCGCCACCTTGACCAGCATCTGGGGAGCGATTCGCCGCGTTGAGTTGATTCCCGTCATGTTCATTCCCTGAAGAGCTTGTTGAGAAAACTTTGCAGCGTGATCACCCCCATCAGTTTGTGTTTATCCAACACGTAACAACGCGTGGTATTGAGGCGCGAGTACTCGGCGGCTACGGAAATCGCGGGGGCGTCGATCTGAACGGAGGCATAACGCTCCGACATGATTTCGCTCAACGACGTGGTGGATTCATATCGCAACACGGCGGCAAATGGTTCGAAATTGCGGATCGGCGACAGATCGTCCATCCATAGCAGATAGTCCGGCAGACAGACCTGCAGCAGCGCCGAAGCACTGACCACGCCGACTAAATCGCCATCCTTGTCCACCACCGGCACTTCGTTCAGCATCCGATCCGCGAAAAGATCAATGGCGGCCTTGAGACTGTCGTTTTCGAGCAATGTGGCGGGATCGTCGGTCATCATGTCCGCGGCGCAGACATAATCCGGCAGACGCAGCCCGCCGCTCACGAAGTACCGGCGAATGGCCTCGGCACTGGCGAGTGAGCTGATGCCCCGGTTTTCGGATTCATTCCGCACCACCGGCATCAGCGAGCGCAGAATTTGCAGGTATACCGCCGGCTGTTCCAGCGGAATCAGCACCAGAATGGCCAACCGTACGGAGGGTTGATGATGGTTGAAAAGCACCCCATCCTCGGACGTGGCGATCGCGACATAGGGCCGCGCAATCCCTCGCAAGCGCACATGCGGCAACGCCACACCGGGCGCCAGGATCGTGGGAGCCATCTCCTCCCGCTTGGCCACGGCCGCTAGAATCCGTTCGCGGTCACCGATTTCGGGATGATTGACGCACAAGCGTTCAAGCATCTCTTCGACAAGGGCTTCCGAAGTCGTATTGGCGGTCCGGCATACAATGTCTTTTGCCGTGAAAAACGTGGCAAAGTCGAGTTTGGATTTGCCGTCCGACGGCATGACACTCTCCAAAAAGATTGGGCTGGTAAAATAGCTGAAGTTTATAGCATACGGCCTGCCGAGGGTGCAAGAACAATCGACCGACCAGACCAGAACAGAACGGAACGGAACGGAACAAATGCCGCCCAATCGCGCAGGGCCATCGCAAATCGCAATGTCCCATGGCATGCGAGTTCGCCCATTCCGCGAAGGGAAGTGCATCCGAGGACTACAGTTCGAACCGTAGTCTCATGAAACGCGTTCCCGCACCGATCGGCAGGGACGCTTCCCAAATCTCATGCGTATCGGTCTCGCCGACCCGCGCGGTTTCAATGAGCGTGGTATTCCAGACCGGTTCCGTGAGCGACGCGCTCCAGATCGGAACGATCCGCACATCGGACGCCTGTTTCGACTTTTCGTAGCGCAGGATGATACGCCCGGAAGCGACATCGATGCGCATACCGAACAGGTCACTCGGATTGTAGACTTGCGTGGGAATCAGCCCGAAGGCGTATTTTTCGAGGTTGCTGACACCGTCCCCCGCCGGGGTGTCGGACGGTCCGTCCTGCCCGGCGACCAGACTGTATGACTCCGCCCAGGCGGCGAAGG
>CAZIUM010000082.1:0-11952 GCA_964542285.1 uncultured Lentisphaerales bacterium | reverse complement strand
GGGGGTGGGGATGGCCCTGATCCCCGGCGTGATGGGCGTGTTGGCGCGGCGGATCTCGCTTGAGGTGATCCCGGTCTTCTTGCTGGTGGAGTACGCGGTGCTGTTGGGGGTGACCGTGCTGGCGGACACCGAAACGCCGGTGACGGTGCTGGGACGTTTTGTATCCGGTTCGGCGCCGTTGTTTCTCTTCGAAAGCGCCGAAGGGGGTGAACGCTGGGGCCGCTACAGTTTCATGGGACTTTCACAGCATGCCCGCGTGAGCGTCTTCCGCGAGGAAGTGGTGGTGCGCAACGGCATCCGGGAGGAACGCCTGCCGCATGGGGGGACCCCCCTGGCCACCCTGCGCCGCCTGTCGCAACGCTATCGCCAGGGCACGTCCCCCGGCCTGCCTCGTTTCGCGGGCGGACTGGTCGGATATTTGACTTACGAAATGGTGCATTTCTTCGAGCCACGCATTCCAAACCGCCTGCCGGCCGAGAAGCCGCTGGCCGATTTCATGATCCCGGACCTGATGGTGGTGTTCGACAACGTCCAGCATACCTTGACGGCCCTGGCCCTGGCCTTCCTCGTCCCGGGGGACGATCCGGCAATTGTCCATGAACAGGCGCGCGACCGTGCGGCGGCGCTGGCCGCGCAACTGGAACAACCCGCACCGCTGCCGCCCACGCAGCGTTCGCAACGCCGCCTGGTTCCGGAAGCGGTCATGCCCCCCGAGGACTTCCGCGCAATGGTCGCCGACGTCAAGCAGCAGATCCAGGAGGGCGAGATCATCCAGAGCGTGCTGTCGCAAAGTTTCGTCTGCCAGGCGCCGGAAAACCTGCTGGACCTTTATCGTGCGCAACGCTATGTAAACCCCTCGCCTTACCTGTATTTCCTGCGGCTGGGCGATGTCACCCTGGCGGGTTCCTCGCCGGAAACCATGGTGCGGCTCGATTTACGCACCGCCTGTCTGCGCCCGATCGCCGGTACCCGTCCGCGCGGCGACAGCGAACCGAGCGACCGCGCCCTGGCGGACGAACTGCTGCGCGACGAAAAGGAACGCGCCGAACACCTGATGCTGGTAGACCTGGGACGCAACGAACTGGGGCGCGTGGCGCTCCCCGGCACGGTGCAGGTCACGGACCTGATGGTCGTGGAGCGCTATTCACATGTCATGCACCTGGTTTCGAACATCGTGGCCGAGCTGGAACCGCGGTATGACGCTTTCGATCTTTTGCGCGCCGGATTCCCCGCCGGAACCCTTTCCGGCGCACCCAAGGTGCGCGCCATGGAATTGATCGCCGAACTGGAAAAGGAGCCGCGGGGTCCCTATGGCGGCGCTGTCGGCTACATTGGGTTCGACGGCAACATGGACCTCGCCATCTGCATCCGCACCGCGCAGGTGGAGCACGATCGGTTGACCGTACGGGCCGGCGCCGGCCTGGTGGCGGATTCGGACCCCGAAAAGGAACGCATCGAAACCGTCAACAAGGCGCGCTCGGTCGCGCGCGCACTGGAATTGCTGCAAGCCGATCCACAAGCCTGAACCTTTGGGAGAATCTCATGATCCTGGTCATCGACAATTACGATTCCTTCACCTACAACCTGGTGCAGTACCTGCGGGAAATGTCCGCCGAGGTGCACGTGGTGCGCAACGACGCAATCACGGTCGAGGAGGTGGCGGCGGATTTGCCGCAGGCTCTGCTGCTCTCGCCCGGCTCCGGTCGTCCGGCCACGGCGGGAGTGTGCAGCGACCTTGTCCGCGCCCTGTCGGGCAAACTGCCCATCCTGGGCGTATGCCTCGGACACCAAGTCATCTGCGAGGTTTTTGGCGCCCGCATTGTCCATGCCGCCCGCCTGATGCATGGCAAGGTGTCGCAAATCGAGGCCGACGGTGAAGGCCTGTACGCTGGCATCAAGAGCCCCTTCAAGGCCATGCGATACCATTCGCTGGCCGTGGCCGCCGACTCCATCCCAACGCAATTGCGGGTCACCGCCACCAGCGACGACGGCGAGATCATGGGGGTGCGTCACCGTCACCATCCCACGGAAGGCATCCAGTTTCATCCCGAATCCATCATGACGCCGATCGGCAAGCGGCTCTTGCGCAATTTCATCCGCCAGGCCTGTCGCGAAACGGCCCCGCTGAATTCTCCACAACACGGTACAATTCCCACGAGCGCCTGAAACAAGGAACCCCATGGAAATCAAAACCCAACTGACAACATTGATCGAACGGCGCAACTTGAGCGAAGCCGAGTGCGCCGAGGTGGTTGACGGCATTCTCGCCGGCGAGTTGGAACCGGCGCAGATCGGCGCCTTTCTGGGCGCCCTGGCGGTCAAGGGGGTCTGCGGCGCGGAACTGGCCGGTGCGGCAAGGGCCATGCGACGGCACGCAATCCGGGTACAAGCCGTGGGGCAGACCGTCATGGACACCTGCGGCACGGGCGGCGACGGCGCCCACACGTTCAACATCTCCACCACAACGGCCTTTGTGCTGGCAGGCTGCGACGTCGCGGTCGCCAAGCACGGCAACCGCGCCGCCTCGAGTCAATGCGGCAGCGCCGACGTACTTGAGGCCCTGGGAATGAATCTGAATGCGCCGCCGGAATTCATGGAGCAGGCCCTCAACGAAATCGGCGTGGCTTTCCTTTTTGCGCAGCGATTCCATGGCGCCATGCGCCATGCCGCGCCCGTACGCAAAGCGCTGGGCGTTCGAACGCTGTTCAACCTGCTCGGGCCCCTGGCCAATCCGGCGGGCGCGAACCGCCAGCTTTTGGGAGTTTACGCGCCGGAACTGACGGAAATGGTTGCCGAGGCCTTGCGGCTGCTGGGGACACAACGCGCCTTCGTGGTGCATGGTCATGACGGCCTGGACGAGATTTCCATTTGCGCTCCGACTCGCGTTACGGAGCTGAAGGATGGCCGCATCCGCACCTATGACCTCGATCCGACGCGCTATTTTGGCGCGGAGGCCGATCCCGGCGCTCTGCGGGGAGGAGCCCCCACTGAAAATGCCGCCATCCTGCGCAACATTCTCGCGGGCGAGACCGGGCCCCGACGCGACATCGTGCTGCTGAATACCGCGGCCGCTCTCGTCGCGGCCGACAAGGTCGAAACGATCGAAACCGGACTCGAAGCCGCCGCCCGGGCGATCGACTCGGGCGCCGCGATCGCCAAACTGGAAGCCCTGGTGGAAGCGGGCAATGCCTGACCAACCATGACGGATTTCCTGACAACCATCCTCGCCCACAAGCGCCGTGCCATCGAACAAGCCGCCCGCATCCGGCCGCTGCCGGAACTCATGCGCCAGGCCGAAATACCCCGCGCGGACCGTCGCTCGCTGGCAGACGCCCTGAGCACGGAAGGCATTCGCGTCATCGCCGAGATCAAACGGGCCTCGCCCTCCCGGGGCGACATCCATCCCGCCCTGGACGTGGCCACATTGGCCCGGGCCTATGCGGCTGGCGGAGCGGCGGCCGTTTCGGTGCTTACGGAAACGAAATTTTTCAAAGGAAGGAACCAGGACCTGCCGCGGGCGCGCGCCGAAGTGAACCTGCCGATCTTGCGCAAGGACTTCATCATCGACGCGTATCAACTCTACGAATCGGTTGTCCTGGGCGCCGACGCCGTGTTGCTGATTGTTCGCATCCTGGAGGACGCCGCGCTGGAGCGCCTGCATGGACTGGCCCTGGACCTGGGCCTGGAGCCTTTGGTGGAAGTGTTCGACGCCGAGGACGCCGCGCGCGCGCGCCGGTTGCGTCCCCGGCTGGTCGGCATCAACAATCGCGACTTGCGTTATTTTCACACCTCGCTAGACAATGCTCCCCGGGTGGCCTCGGCCTTCAACGACGAAACGATCGTGGTGGCGGCCAGCGGCATCCGGGGCCCGGACGATGTCCGCCGTGCCCGCCGTACCGGAATTCGACGATTTTTGATTGGAGAATACTTGGCGGCCGCCGCCGATCCCGCCGCCACCCTGGCCGTCCTGCTGGAGCAGAAACCATGAATGACGTCGAGATCAAGATTTGCGGGCTCACCTCGCCCGCGCAGGCCCTGGAATGTGTCGCGGCGGGAGCCGATGCCATCGGCGTGGTCTTTCATCCACCCAGTCCCCGGCACCTGACCCCACGACAGGCCCGCGAAATTGTCAAGGCCTTGCCGTCGGGCTTTCCGGTCGTCGGCGTGTTCGGCGCGAACGATCCGGACGAGGTCCTGGCCACGGCGGAGGCGGCCGGCATCGCGCGTTTGCAATTGCACCAGGCCCTGCCCGGCCCCCTCATCGACGCCATTTTCAAGGAACGGCATCTGGTGTTCCGCTTCTCCCGGACGGGAGAGTCCCTGCGGACGGCCGCCATGTCCCTTCCGACCGACCAGGGCCTGCTGGTGGAATGCGGGCGGGGTCCCCTGCCCGGCGGTAACGGCCTGGCCTGGGACTGGGGTGCCGCGGCGGTCTTGCGGGGGTTGCGCCCCTACGCCATCGCCGGGGGATTGAACCCAGCGAACGTCGCCGGAGCCATCGAGGCCTCGGGGGCCAGTGCCGTCGATGCCAGTTCGGGCCTGGAAACCGCTCCCGGCGTCAAGGACTCCAACCTCGTGCGCGCCTTCATCCGGGCCGCTCGCAACGCCAAAGGACGTCACGAAACAGGAAAAGTCTTCGATTTCCCCGCATAAAGATCATGCATGTCCGTCGAATCTATACTATGCTTGCGCAATCATGAATCCGAGACACTACAACACCAACATCGAGAGTTTCCAACGCATCGCGACTCCACGTGAGCTGTACAGTGAATTGCCTTCCACCCCCCGGTCGGGACGCACGGTGGAACAAGGCCGCGAAACCATCCGACAAATCATCGACCGACAGGACCCGCGGCTGCTGGCGATCGTCGGCCCCTGCTCGATTCATGATCTGCGGGCCGCCCGAGACTACGCCCGCCGCCTGCGAGACCTGTCGGAGGAATTGCGCGACGCCCTGTTTATCGTGATGCGGGTCTACTTCGAAAAACCCCGCACGATCCTGGGCTGGAAGGGCTTCATCAACGATCCGAACCTCGACGGCGGTTTTCGCATGGACCTGGGCCTGCGGCGCGCGCGCGAGCTGCTGATCGAAATCAACGAGATGGGGCTGCCGGCCGCCACCGAGGCGCTGGATGTGATGATCCCGCAATACATCGGCGATCTGATTTCATGGTCCGCCATCGGAGCGCGCACGACCGAATCCCAGGTTCACCGGGAACTGGCCAGCGGACTGTCCACTCCCGTGGGCTTCAAAAATGCAACCGACGGCAGCCTGGATGCCGCCGTCAACGCCATTCGCACGGCCCAGGAGCCGCATCATTTCCTGGGGGTGACCGACGATGCCCTGCCGGCCATTTTCACCACCACCGGCAATTCGTATCCCCACCTGGTGCTACGCGGCGGAAAACGCCCCAACCACGACGCCGAATGCATTGCGCGCTGCGAAAAGATCCTGGCCGCGGCCGGGTTGCGCCAGGCCATCGTGGTGGACTGCAGCCATGGAAACTCCGCCAAGGACTATCGGCGGCAGCCCATCGTGTTGCGCGAAGTCCTGACGCAAATCGAGCAGGGCAACCGTTCGATCGTGGGCTTCATGCTCGAAAGTCACATCTCAGCCGGGAACCAACCCCTGGCGCCCGCGAACCTGCGCTACGGGGTATCCATCACGGATGCCTGCCTCGACTGGACCACCACGGCGGAACTGATGCGCGAAACCGCCGCGCGCCTGAGAAGCGTCAAGCGCTGTCGTACCCCTTGAAGGACAACCATACCATGCCAACAAAACCACAATTGATCGGCGCCTACCCCGACGCGCAAGGGCATTTCGGCCCCTTCGGTGGGCAGTATGCCGGCGAGACGCTGATGCCGGCATTGCTGACATTGGATGCCGCGCGCCGCGATGCCATGTCCGACCCGGAGTTCATGCGCGCATACCGCGAGATGCTGCGCGATTATGTCGGACGCCCCAGCCCCCTCGACTTTGCCGCCCGCCTGACGGAACAAACCGGCGGCGCCGGAATTTACCTCAAGCGCGAGGACCTGAACCATACCGGCGCCCACAAGATCAACAACACCGTCGGCCAGGCCCTGCTGGCCCAACGCATGGGGAAACGACGCCTGATCGCCGAAACCGGCGCCGGTCAGCATGGCGTGGCGACCGCCACGGTAGCCGCGCGTTTCGGCATGTCCTGTAGCATCTACATGGGACGCGAAGATATCCGCCGCCAGGCCCCCAACGTGCAACGCATGCGGCTGATGGGCGCGGAGGTCGTGCCCGTGGATTCCGGCACCGCCACGCTCAAGGATGCCATGAATGAAGCCATGCGGGTCTGGGCGGCGGAAGTCGAAGACACCTTTTACGTGGTGGGATCCGTTGCCGGTCCACACCCCTACCCCGTGATGGTGCGCGATTTTCAACGCGTCATCGGCGACGAAACCCGGGCCCAGGCGCTGGAACGTTTCGGACGGCTGCCCGACCTGCTGGTGGCCTGTGTCGGCGGTGGCAGCAATGCCATGGGATTCTTCTATCCCTTTCTTGACGACGACGTGGAACTGCTGGGCGTCGAGGCCGCAGGGGAAGGCGTGGCGTCGGGACGCCATGCCGCCACCCTCTGTCACGGTTTCGTCGGGGTACTGCACGGTTCCAAGTCCTATCTCTTGCAGAGTGAAGAAGGACAGATTTTCGAAGCCTATTCCGTTTCCGCGGGACTCGATTATCCCGGGGTCGGGCCGGAACATGCCCTGCTCAAGGAGCTGGGACGCACGCGTTACCTGGCGGTTGACGACGTAACCGCACTCAAAGCATTCGAAACGCTCAGCCGTACCGAGGGCATCATTCCGGCGCTGGAAAGTTCGCATGCCGTCGCCGCCGCAATCGACGCAGCCCGCCATCGCGGCAAAGACCAGATCATCCTGGTTTGCCTGTCGGGCCGTGGCGACAAGGACTTGGAACATGTGGCGAACACGGCGCACGCCCTCTTGCCGCCGCACAACTCCCCGGAGAAGAATCCGTCATGAATCAAGGCATCAAGCAGCGCTTCGAAACTTTAGCCGCCTCAGGCCGCAAGGCCCTGGTTTGCTATCTTACGGGAGGCGATCCCGACCTGCCACGTTCCCGCGACATCGCCATCGCGGCCTGCCGCGCCGGCGTCGATGTCCTGGAACTTGGCATTCCCTTTTCGGACCCATCCAGCGACGGCCCCGCCATCCAGGAGGCGGCTCAACGTGCCTTGCGCGGCGGGGCGACCCTGCCGCGGCTGCTGACTATGGTGCGCGACATCCGCGCAAACTGCGACACGCCCATCGTGCTCTTCGGCTATTACAATCCGTTCCTGCGTCATGGATTGGAGCGCCTGTGCCGCGAAGCCGCCAAGGCCGGCGCCAATGGACTCCTGGTGGTGGACCTTCCCCCGGAGGAATCCGGCGAACTGGAACCGCATGCCGCGGCGGCCGGACTCGACATCATTCGGCTGGTGGCGCCGACCACCCCCCCCGAACGCATGCGAAAGGTGGCGGAAAAAGCCGGCGGATTCCTGTACCTGATCACGCGCACCGGCGTCACCGGGGGAGGCAAACTCGACACCAAAGCGATTGCCGCGCATGCGGCACAGGTTAAATCCTGCTCGCAATTGCCCGTCTGCCTGGGGTTCGGCATCAGCCATGCCGAAGATGCGCGCCGACTGGCGCCCCTGGCCGACGGCATCGTCATCGGCAGCGCCTTCATCAAGCGCATCGCCGCGGGAGGCGGTCCCGAGGAAATCGCCGCCATGGTGGGAGAATTTCGCCGGGCCATCGACAGTGCTGGGGGAAACCCGGCCCGTGACTCGTCGAATCCGGATTAAATGTTCGACCGTCTCAACACGGCCTCGCCCAGGTTGCGACCGTCGGAAAGAATCGGCGCCTGGCGCGGGTGCCATCCCTTGCGTCGACCGTAGGCCAGAAGCTGGTATCCCTTGGTGAAGAACAACAGCATATCCAACTGGTAGGCGATGCGGAAAATGATGTTGATCAGCACCGGATTGCGGTCCGGACGCTCAAAAAGTCGGCGGGTCAGGTAAACCCAGAAACGGCAGAACGTCTCGACGCTCAGCACATCGAAACCGGTTTTGAGCAAATCGAATATCTGGCTCTCGTTGTACGTCCCCTGGGTGAGACGAAAACGCCGTCCGAACAACGCCGCCAGCCCCGCCGGCTTGCGATAGTTGCAGCAAATGATCAGGTACCCGGGCGTTTTCAGCACCCGGTGGCATTCCTGCACCAGGAGTTCATCCGCTGCTCTGTCTCCGCCCAGGCGTCCACGCCCGAGAACGACCACGTCAAATTGTTTGTCCTCGTAGGGCAGTTCGTTGTGGGCGCCCGCCTGAAACACCTCTTCATCCAACAAGGCCGACGCCTGCTCGCGTTGGGCGGCGCTCCAGACCACGCTGGACCAGAACCCCCCCAATTTACGCAAGGCCTGACTGGACACGGGATTGTCAAATCCAGCGTCCAGACAGGTATAGGTCCCCATGTCAAGCGACGACAACACCCGCGCGATGGCGTCCATTTCCATGCGCAACGGCAGATCGACGCGATAGGCGGCCATGTGCTGTTCGAGACTGGTGGCAGCGGTTGCGTTTTGCGACAGGTATTCCTTCATAAGCGCAAGCCCCAGTTGCCTGGGGAACCTATGTTTTCAGGCCTTTTGAATTAGATAGTAGATCGACGGGAAATCGCCGCCCAGCGAAAACCGTAGTTTTCCATCGACCAAGCAGGCTTCAACCGGACCGGTAATCATGCCCTCGCTGTTGATGCCCGCGATGGTCAGTCCGCTCACCGTGGTGTCGAGTTCGATGTCCACCTCGATCACCTCGGCCAGGATCGGTCCGTGTCCCCGGCTGTACTGCAGCGTACGATTGCTGTTGTAGGTGGCGCCGGTGTTGTCGGCGCGGCCGACGGCCGTCAGCAGAATGTTGTCGCTCTCCGCAAGCGGAGCATTGCTGAGGGAGCTGAGGGCGACCACGGCAAAGTCGGTCCGGCAGTGCAGCCGCAACCCCTTGAGTTCAATCGGTCCGACATGCCCCAGGAACCCATAGGCAGCCTTGGTGCGCGGCGTGTCGATGGTGGCATACTTTTCACGGACGTTGCGGTAGAGTTCGCCCGTGTCGGAGCGAATTTCGTCCGCATCCTCGGGCACCACGCGATCGTCGAGTCCGAGTTGACGCGGGGCGCGTTCGGGTTCGCCCGGCAGCCGCAGCCCGATTTTGCCGACCTCGCTGGTTCCGCACAATGCCTGGCAATGGGCCACGCCGATCAGCCCCGGCTGGTCCACAGTCGGGGGATGATCGGCCTGGCGCAACCCGGGCAGCACGCACTCCATGACCTGTTGCGATTCCTTCACGTCGCCCCGCCGCAGAATGATCGCCGCATGGTAGAAGAGACCGAACTTGGCGGGATCGTTGAAGGTGTCGAACACGCCACCACGATAAGGAATCCCGGCCAAGGCGTCGCTGGTGACAGGCATCGCGATCATGTCCGAACGCTCGCGGCAGTCGTAACGATAGGTATGGATGGCGGTCCCCGACCAGCCTTGCAGGGCCGAAACGGCGGCGAGGTTCAGCACCGATTCCGCGCGCCATTCGCCGGGCCAGGGTTCGTCCCATTCGGAAACGAAGAAGGGACGGTCAAGCACGCGCATCATGGCGAGGCCACGGTACCAGGCATCGACGGTACCCAGCATGGATTCGGGCTTGACGCGCTTTTCGTAAGGCTTCCAGCCCCAGTTGTAAAAATAGGTGTGGCTGTCCATGAAGTCCATGTCGCGCTGGGCCGCCAGGGTCCCGGCGCCGCCGACCGACCAGTTCGTGCCGGTAATGGGGATTTTGACCCCCAGGTCTCGCATGTGTTGCCGCAGGTCGTCAAAATATCCCTTTTGCAGCTCCAGCACGAACTCGGTCACGTCGGCGTCGAACCGTTCGAAGGCCACCGGCCGTTCGACGGGCGCCAGGCCCCGCTCCTCACGCCAGGCCAGGTAGCGTTTTTCAAGCCGATCGCGATAGGGTTCGATCAGCTCGGCCAGGTGCCCGAACATCTCGTTCTCGTTGGCGATTTCCGTCAGAACGATGACCGGATCGTCCTTGTAGGCCAGTTTCGTGTAAGGATTGACGTGGGTCCAGAGTTGTTCGCAGAATTCCTTTTGCAGGTCGATCAGGCGCGGATCGAAATTCGAATAGGGACGCGCCGCGTTGCGAATTCGGTCGGTCGCGTCCACGCCGTCCCCGCTGCGAAACCGCCGATAGGTCAACAGGTCCATGTAGACATAGATGCCCTCCCGCTTCAGGCAGTGGATCAGGTAGTCGAGCCGGTCCATGCTCTCGGGATCGAGTTGCCGCGTGTTGTCCAGTCGCTTTCCCTTGGTGAACTGGAAGATGTTGGGCGTCGACCAGTCTCCGTCCATCTGGTGAAAACGCACCAGGTTGACCCCGAATTTCGCCAGACGCCGGGCGACCTTTTCGCTGTAATGATGGGGCGGGAAATTCGCGGCGCTGTTGAAGTTGGCGCCCCAGAAACGGGCTTCGGCGCCATCCTCGAAAACCAAGCGTCCGTCCCGACAGGTCATGAACCCGTGCCGGCCGGCCGGTTTTTCGTCTTCGAACAGATGACGCATATCGATGGGGGCGTCGTCCCAGGGCAGGTTGAACATCACGGTGCGGCGGGTGGCGGTCTGCATAACAAAAGACTCCTATCGTTTGGGGATTTCAGTTCAGCCATTCGGCGGCGCGATCATGCCTAACCGTGTCAGAACGGCATACATTTGTTCACGGTTGCGTTGACCGGTCGCGGGCTCTTCGGGGTCATGCCACAACGCGGCCAGGCGTTTGAGCGTGTCTTGCGAAAGGCTGAAGGCGGGATCCTGCCGACGACCCGCGCGGAATTCGAGCAGTGCCCTTGCGGCGGCCGCCGTTAGGTGTACCTCGGCGCGATGATGGCGTTTCAGCGCCGACGATGGGATTTGCGGTACGACCTCTTCGGTGCCATAGGCGGCAAGCACGGCATATTCTTTGCCCGCCTGAGGGGTGTTGTCGATAATGCGGTCGGCCAGCATGAACATGGCGACGTTGAAGGTCACGGCATGCGAGGGCACCTTCTCGGGTGTTGGAAACAATCGGGGCCAGTCCAGCATCTGCTGGCGTATGTTCTGGCTGGCCATCGGCACCACAATCATGCCGGGCTCCTGGTCAAGCGGAGTTTCGGCGCCGTGAAAGCCCCAGTGTCCGTCCATGCCGGTGCCCTTGATCTGTAGGATAAAGGCACCCTCGCGGCGCAAAGCCAGCAACTCGTCACGGTATCGGCGTTGGACATCTCCATCCCCCGATCCGCCCGTCAATTCGAGCGGATGCAGGTGGTTCAGAGGCCCACAGACATCCACCAGGGGACGATAAAGCCTGGTTTCCAGCAGATGACGGAAGGTGGCCTCGTACCGGGGGTTCGTTCGGGCAATGGGATAATCGTCGAACTGAAAGAAATGTGTATCGCGCAGGATCGATTGCAGCGCGGCATCGGATTGCGCACGATGAATCAATTCCCCGTAAAACGGGAAGGCGCTGGGCGCGGCCATGAGCCACAGAACGGCCTGCTGGCCGGCCGCGGCGCGGGATTTCAATTCGTCAACCACGGCTGTTGCCGTTCGCGCGCCCATTTGGGCTTCGTTATCCGACACATGGATTGCAACCTGACCGCAAACAATGTCCGGTACGTCCTCTTGCTGGTTCATTTCATATCCTTCAACGATTCCTACCCGGGCAGACTTCCCCGACAGTCAATAGTCGATGACCCGCACCCGAAAAAAATTATAGCATAACATAACGTCCCCCTCGAAAGATAGTCAAGCCTGCCGCCCCCCCATGGATTCCAGATCATCCAAATCATCCCCACCTCGCGCCCGCATCCCGCGAACCTCCCGTCCGAATCCTC
>CAZIUM010000081.1:0-12125 GCA_964542285.1 uncultured Lentisphaerales bacterium | reverse complement strand
TTAGCGATGTTAAGGCATTCCGTGGTGTGTCCCATTTCGTCCAGGTCTCGACGGTCTGCACCTATGGTGTTGACTACGACAGACTGCCAGTGACCGAAGACCATCCTTTGCGACCGATTACCGATTACGGACGCAACAAGGTGGCGGCGGATGAGGTCTTCCTGGAGGCGCACCGACGGGATGGGTTCCCCGTCAGCATCGTGAAGCCCTCCACGACCTATGGTCCGCAGATGGGGCTCCTACGGCAGATTGCGTGGGATAGCAGTTGGATCGACAGGGTTCTGGAAGGACGACCGATTCTGATTTGCGGCGATGGTCACGCGATTCACCAGTTTCTTCACGTGGATGATGCCGCCCTGTGTTTTGCTCACATGCTGGGACGCACGGCGTGCATCGGGAGGACCTACAACCTGGTCCGTGAAGGCTACACTACCTGGCGGCGCTATCACGAGACGGTCATGGAAGTGCTGGGGCGAAAGGTCGAAATGATCGGTGTGAGCTGCAGCGACTTGGAACGGCTCGGGGTCCCTCGGTATGAGATCTGCAGGGATATCTTCGCGCACAACTGTTACTACAGCGGCGAAAGGTTGCTTCAGGATGTGCCGGAATTCCAGCCGCGAATATCGATGGAAGAAGGAATCCTGCGTGTATACCACTCCTTGTGTGAGCAACAGCGGATTCCACGCTCGGAGGTCGGCGGCTGGGAAGACAGGATCATCGCCCGTGTCGAGCAAATGCGCAATCCGGTGGACTGAGAGAGCGATGTCAACGATCGAATCGAACTCGCCCCGGGTCATCCGTCAGATGTCAAACCTGAAGCGGTTTATTCGAAACGACTTTTACCGAAGCGGATTTTCACCGGGCCGAAACGTCCGCTGGGTAGACTGTTCTCTTCAAAAAGCCGTTGCTTGCCTTCGTAACCGGACAAGGGGCTGCAATGGGTTTTCCTTTCAAGCGGCTGGTGATTGATCCACAGGGCAACGCGTTCGCTGTTGCTGATTACACGCACCGGTCTTTTCATCGCAACCTCCTTACCGTATTGATCGTTCTGGCGTTTACCCTGCCGCAAGAGGACAGTGGATGACGCAGGGTTCGGCGATCACCGGTCGATGCTTCTTGATGGGATCGAGCTGTTTCAGCCCGTTGGACAGGGCTTCCGCCGTGATGGTGTCCGGCGGCGGCAGGTCGACTTCCGAGCCCGAATAGACAAACCCGCTTTCAGCCATCAGGGCATAGCGTTTGACCCAGTCGCAACGTAACCGGTCGATGCGGTTGAAGTGGTATTGGTTGCCTTCGCATTGCAGCGTGAGTGTCTCGTCACGAATGGCCTGCGCCGGACAACTCGCGATGCAAGGCCGTGCGCAATCGCGGCAGGCCGCGGCCAGGCCGCCGGACATCAACGGCGAAGCCGTCAACGGTGCGTCGGTCACGATGGCCAGCATGCGTTGGCGCAGGCCGAATTGCGGTGTAGTTAGATGGCCGCTGACGGTGAGCGTGCCGAGACCGGCCGCCAGGCCGGCGAAGCGGTTGGCAAACAGGTCGGCCTGCGGCCCGCGGGGATTGGCCGTGAAGGAATCGGTACCCGTCAAATCCGCGCTGAGAACGGCGCGATACCCCAGTGCTTCGAGCTGTTTGATGAGGTGGAATCCCGCGATCTGGCCCATGCGCAGGGTCTGATAGGTTTCGAACGCGTAGGGACCCACGGCTTCGGCCGGGGGCTGGGTCGTCCAGCGCAACACTTCGCGGTGGTAACGCAACCCGAACACCAGCACGGATTTCGCGCCCGGCAGCCAGTCTTCGGGAGTCAGCACCTGGCCGCTGCGCTCCGTAATTCGGGGCTCCCATGGCATGTATGCACGTCCGGTGTTGACGGCTTCCAGGCTGGGAAGGCCGTCGAAAATCGGGCGCAATTGCGACGCCAGCGCGTTGACTCGTTCCACAGGGGCGCAGCCGACCAGGTCGACGCCGAATTCGCGGGCCTGTTCGGTCAGCCAAGAGGTCAAGTCGGCGGTGGCATCGCCGCTGTCCGGCTGCGGTATCGCATCCGGCGTTCCGCGCCAGAGCGAGGGCAGTCGCATACGGGTGACGACCGTGTTGGCAATAACCTTGCGACCTTTGAAGGAAGCATATCCCTCCAGTACCTGCCGACTGGGCCAGGGGTTGGCCATGTCGTCGGCGCGTTCGCCGCCATGCTCGGCCGTCAACAGGGAACGATGCCCCAGGGTTTCAAGGCGTCGCGTGAGATCGTAGCACAGGGAGTCGATCTTGTAGCGCGCGGCAATTTCGAGGGGCGTGTTGTGCGGGCTGTCCGGCGGCAATGCCACGGCCAGCGTGATGGCGCTTTGGGCCCCGGGGAGGTAGGTGTCCAGGGGCATGCCCTGGTGCTTAAGCCATTCGGCGTCACGAATGACCGCCGCTTCGGCGCCCTGGGTCAGGGGGGGAGCCAGCAGGCGGTCCAGAATGCCGCGGTCGGATTCGATCTGCACCGGCTGGGTCGGGAAGCGCCGCATGGGGGTGCGGGAATACTCCGGGTCGAAGGTGCGATGCGCCTTGGGTACGCAGAACTTCAGGCACTGGCCCATTTCCCCGCCGCGGCGGCCATGCAGGGCGGCCTGCTCCAGGATCACTTCCTCGGTAACCTTTTCGGGGATTTCCAGGTCCAGGTCCAGGTCAAAATGTTCGCCCCAGGCGCAACGCCAGAGGTTCTTGTTGGGGAAGCGGTATTCGTAGTCCTCGATTTTCAGGACTTTTTCGCCGTCGATTTCCTTGGAAAGGGCTTCGGCGGGACAATGTTTACGGCACAACATGCATTGGTCGCAGACCGTATTGGGGGGAATCAGCGGGTCGGGTTCGATTTCGGCATCCGTCAGGACGGTTACGAATCGATTACGCGCCCCGTACTCGGGCGTCAAGGCCAGCCCGTTGAATCCCATGTCGGCCAGTCCGGTGACCACGGCCATGTAGATGTGACTGATATCCGGGGCGAACACGGCCTTCAGATCCTTGTATTCGTTGTACCGCCAGATATTGCTCGAAACGATCGGCACCGCGCCATATCCCTTGCGCTCAATGAAGGTGGCCAGACTGTACGACATTTCATCCAGGCGGCTGTTCATCAGGTACTGCACCGTGTAAGGCCCGATTTCCTGGGGGTGTTTTTCGCCCCCCAGTTCAATGCAGGCATCGGGATGCTTGAGCGCCATCACAATGACGGTGCGGGTTTTGGGGTAGACTCCCGCGGGACTCATCATCGGTGGAGCGTGGCGGCAACGTTCAATGTTTCCGAACCCCACCAGGTCCGCGCCAAGTTCCAGGGCTTTTTGTCGAATGTTATCTTTAATCGTCATTTTTTCTTTCGATCTTTTTTTGAGGTGATTCAATCATGAGCGCTTCGGAAAGTTCGTGTGCCGACAGGCAGAGGCGTTGTCGCAAACGCGGACGGCGATCGGGGGGGCAGCGAAATTGCGGAGCGTAGGTCCCCAGGACGCCCCAGCAGCGGCCTGTGGATTCCAGAAGCGGGCAAGCCAGGGAAACAAGCCCAACCTGGCGTTCCTCCAATTCGCAGAATCCCTGTGCACGAATGCGGGTCAGGGCCTTGCGCAGACCCGTCCAGTCCTCGATGCCGTTCCAAAGGTCGCCCGGCATGCCATTGTGCTCGACAATACGCTCGAGTGTGCGTTCGTCCGCCATGGCGGCCAGCAGCCGTCCAGTGGCCTTGGCAAAGAAGGGAGACGACTCGGCTTTGGATTGCGATACCCGGATGGCTTGAGAACTGTCGACGCCGCCTACCACGAGTCGCTGCGCTCCGGCCAGAATGACGCAGGTGCAGCCTTCGTTCTCGTCGGACACGAAATGCTGCAGCACCCGCAGAAGACGATCACGTGTGCCCGGGTGGGCAAAGGTCGCCACGTGTTGCATTTCGTCAAATTTGCCGCCCGCAACGTATCGGCCGCGACCTTGTAACGCCAGGTAATCGCAGGCCACCAGCGTTTTGAGTAAATTGTGGATGCTGTTCACGGGCCCGCCGAATTCCGTTGCCAAGGCCGAAAGGGTAACCCCTTCCCGCCGTGGATCGCCAATCGCAATCCGCTCCAGCAGGTGGAGCGCCTTTGCGACCGATTTGACGGGCATGGCGCGGGAATTATTTTTGTCTGCATGCATTGCGACCATCGGCATCCGGGGGCATTTTCCACAATAAGGAAAACTTTTCCAAAACCAAGGTCAACTTAATATAATCGGTACGAACCTGTCAAGCCCGCGCGCTTAACAAATTTTGAAGGCACCGGGAATTCAAAACATAGAATTCAGAAGTTCAGAATACTGGAAACCCGGGGTGGGGCGGGTCAGCACCATTCGGCATATTCGCCGACGGCATTCACCGGGGGGGGCGGCATGCCGGGGGGAAGATGCCGCAACTGATAACGTCCCAGGGACATCGGCTTGCCGGAGGGATCCTTGGCCTGGAGGTTGAAATAAGGGTAGCAATCGAAAATCCAACCCCGTCCCAGGATGCGAGGATCGTTCTGCGAGCGCAACAGGCGTTCGAGTTCTTGCCTCAGGCGTTTCAGCGCGGCGGCATGCTCGGGATTGGCGGCCTGGTTGACGATGCAGTCGGGACCTTCCGAGGCGCAATACAATTCCTCGGGAGGACGGGTGCCGAACGCCAGATCGTAATAGCGCCGCATGTCGGGGCGATCCCGACACGATTCTACGAACGCTCGGGTGGGCGACGCATCGACATCCAGCGGAAGTTTTTCGGGTTCGAAATTGCGGATGTAGAGATAGTCGTTGGTAACGATCGACCGGCTGGGATACCCGGTGTTGTCGGGACGACTGAAGCCATGGCGTTCGCGCCCGGTCTGGACCCTGTCGCGGCACGGGTCCACAATCCCGCTTTTCGAGGACAGGATCAGGTCCTTAAAGCTCTGGCCCGAGAATTTCCAAGGCGTCGGATCGATGCCCACCAGATCGAGGAATGTCGGGGCAAAATCCACGAAACTGACAAAATCGTCGAGGGTGCGGTTCGGGGTCATGCGATCGCCCCAGGCCATCGCCAACGGCACATGGCAGCCGTTCTGGTAGAGGGTTGCCTTGGCGCGCGGGAAGGGGAACCCATTGTCGCCGGTGACGATCACGATCGTGTTGTCCAGTTCGCCGCGACGGCGCAGGATTTCCAGCATGCGTCCCAAGTCCCGATCGAAGCGTTCGACCTCGAGCGCGTAGTCGAGGAAATCGGAACGCACTGTTTCGCAGTCCGGCAGGTAGCCGGGGACCTCGACATCTGAGAGTCGTTTGCCGTGTTGCAGACCCGATCCCTGCGTATAGGTGCGGTGCGGTTCCTTGGCGCCGTACCAGAAACAGAAGGGACTTTTCTCCGGCTTGCATTCCAGGAAATCGGCGAAATTTGCGGCATAATCGTTGCTGGACATGCAGGGGGTGGGGGGGGTGCACTTGCGCTTGTCAAACGAGGGACCGGCGGGATTATGCGTCCGACCGCTGGCCGCCACGCTGCCGGGGCCCCAGCCCTTGTAGGTCATGCCGATATGAAAGCCGTGATTGTTCAGAATGTCGGGATAGGTCGCATATTTTTGTGGCAGCAATCCCCATAGTTGGCAGCCTTCTTCCAGTTGCCATGGATAGAGCCCCGTCAGCAGCGAGCCGCGGGAGGCCGTGCAGGTGGGCGCCGTGGTGTAGCAGTGGTTGAACAGGGTCCCCTGTGCGGCCACCCGGTCGATGGTGGGGGTATTGACGAACTTGCAGCCGTAAGCACTGAGGTGGGGCCAGGCCAGGTCGTCGGCGATGGCCAGCAGGATGTTGGGTTGTTTTTGCATTGTGGCATACTCGGTTACGATTTCAGACCCCCGTCAGCAAGGCCATGGCGGTGGCGTAAAAATCTCCGCCGGCCTTGCGCCAGGGATCGTTGGCCGTCCAGGGGGGCGTATCGGTTCCCAAGGGTTGGCGCCGGTTTGCGACCGACTGGGCAATGTGCCGGGCCGCCTCGCGGTCGC
This sequence comes from uncultured Lentisphaerales bacterium, assembly GCA_964542285.1. Taxonomy (GTDB): domain Bacteria; phylum Verrucomicrobiota; class Kiritimatiellia; order RFP12; family JAAYLN01; genus CAZIUM01. The sequence continues at coordinate 6,117 of CAZIUM010000081.1, read as the reverse complement.
CGTCTTGACGGAGAGCTTGAACCAGAAAATAATCGCGATAATAATCCGGGGAAGGTTGCGAATCCTGCGCGACATGCCGCCGCGCAATAAGCATGGCTTCACGCGATGCACTGGTCAAGGTGGGATATGCGTGGGCGGCCTTGAACAGTGTGGTTGCGTACATGGCGGCCAGGGTGGTGTTGTCGCGTCCTGGATAGGGCACCCCGGGTTGACGGTAGCCGATCGATCCGCGGTTCTGGCGCCCGCGCAGCCAGGACAGTCCGCGTCGCAGGTGTCCCTGCCGATCTTCCCATCCCTGTTGTTGCGCTTCCGTCAGCAACGTGATTTGCCAGGCGGTCAGGGCGGTGTTGCCGCGTCCGTCGGGAGTGTAGTCCCAGCCTCCGTCCGAGAGTTGCGCCTGTCGTGAATACGCGATGGCCCGTTCGATCGCGGGGCGGTCCTCGGGGCGCGATGGTCCCAGGAGGGCGCAGGTCGCGATGGCGTGGTTGTACAGGCGCGCGCCCTGGTGGCTCCCGAAGGACCCGTCGGGTTGCTGCATGGAGACGAGAGCCGTCAGTGCCCTGGCCAGGCTGTCGGCATGACGGGAGGCCGCCTGTTCCCGCAACGCCATTGCGATCAGGGCGGTCAATGCGGGGCGGTAGGCATCGTTGCCGCCCATGCGCGAGGGGAGCCACGAGCCGTCGGCTTCCTGGTGGGCCACCAGCCAGTCGATGGGGGCGCGGGGAGAAGCGACCGCCGCGGTGGTCCGTGAGGACCGGGCCGGAGGCATCGAAAACATAAGGAACAGTCCAAGGAGTACGATCAGCGCCGCGGCGGCGGCCAGGGCCACGGACGCAAGTCGGGGACGCCGGGAATTCCGCTCCTCCTCGTCGGGCAGGGCCTTCAGGATACGATCCGTCAAGCCTGGGCTGCAAACGGGATTGGGCTGCTTGCGCATATAATCAACCAGGTTCCGCAGACGCAACGCTTCGGCGGCACATTCCGGACATTGTGCGCAATGATGCGCGACTTCCCGTGCCTGGGGTTCCTCGAGGGAACGAAAAATCCAGGCCGCGAGGTCTTCCCTGCGGCAATGCGTGTGGCAAATATTCATGAGTCGTTTCCCTCCCGGTTTTCATCGAGCCACCCTCTTAATGCGCGCAAAGCGTTGAACATACGTGATTTTACCGTGCCCACCGGAATTTTCAAGACCTTGGCGATTTCAGGATAGGTCATTTGCTGCAAAACTCCCAGGACCACCACGGCGCGTTGCTTTTCCGGCAGTTGCGATAAGGCCGACTGTAAATCGTCCGCCAGTCCGGGCGTCCGTCTTGTCGGCCTCTGTCCTTCCTGGAAAACGGCATCCGCCTCCAGGGTGAGGCGCAAACGGCGCCGTCGTTCGTTTCGTCGCAATTCATCGATCCAGACCTGTCGTGCCAGCAGATAGAGAAACGTGGTAAATTTGGCCGTGGGCCGATAACGGTCACGGTAACTATAAAGCTTGATGAAAGTTCGCTGCACCAAGTCTTCCGCATCGTTATAAACGCCCGAACGATTGAAATAGTTCAGAAGGGACTGCTGGTGTTTGCGAACCAGCTCGGCAAAGGCCTGGCGGTCGCCCCGCTGGACGTCCAGCATGCGGTGTCGGTCGTCGCCCATCGGGAACGTTATGGTTTCGTCGGACATTGCTTGGGTTGTATTTATCCGGTAAAATAAATGAACCAAATCGAGTTGCCTTGCGTTTATGCAATTGAAACTACGTTGTTTTATGGAGTGAGAAATGTCAAGGGTGCAAATTATGAGATTGCCGAATATTTTGTCGATTGGGGTTATCTTGACGTCCATCGTCATGGTGTTTGCCGGCAGCGGATGTCGCCGGGCGGAAGCCCCCGAGGAACCCGTTGCCCCGGGCGCGGGCTCCGGCATGTCGGAGCCCGCGGTTGAGCGAAACGTGTCGGCGGATGCAGCCAGACAAGGCGACCGAATTGCCCTGGCGGCGATGGCCAGGGGATTGGACTGGCTGATCGAGCGTCAACAGACCAACGGGTACTGGTCCAATCCGCAGTTTCCGGCCCTGACGGCCTTGCCCCTGTGGGCTTTGAGCCTCGCCAATCGACCACAGGATGCCGAAGCCATCCGGCGCGCCACCGACTTCGTGGCCTCCTGCGTCCAGGAGGATGGCGGTATTTACGTGACGGTGCCGGGGCGTCGTGGCGGCGGCTTGGGGACGTACAACACGGCGATCTGCATGACGGCGCTGCACCATACCGGCAACCCCGAAATGACGCGCATCATTCAAAAAGCGCGTGAATATGTGGCTGGTGCGCAGTTGACGGGCGACGACGAATATCGCGGTGGGTTCGGATACGAAAAGGACAGTGGTCGTGCCTATGCAGACCTCAACAACACCAGTTGGGCCATTGCCGCGATGCGGGTTACGCAGGGAGTCGAGGACTCCCGTCCGGCAGGCGAAAAACAGGTCGATGTGGACTGGGACAGTGCCCTGGAATTCGTGGATCGCATGCAGATCAAGGAGGGGGATGCCGCACCCGGAGAAGTCGGTGGGTTTCGCTACAATCTGAGCAATCCCCAGGCCGGGGTCGAAACCAACGACGCGGGACGTCCCTTCCTGCGTTCCTACGGCAGCATCACCTATTCTGGACTGTTGTCGCTGATTTACGCCCAGGTGGGACGCGACGATCCGCGGGTGGTCTCGGCCATCGATTACGCGCGGCGTCACTGGACCGTGGAGGAAAACCCCGGCATGGGAGACCAGGGCTTGTTCTACTACTACAACATCATGTCGCGTGCCCTGTCCATGACCGGGCTTTCGGAACTCCCGGCAGCCGAAGGCCGGAACCGTATCGCCTGGCGCGACGAATTGATCGCGGCGCTGGTGGCGGCGCAGCAGGAGGACGGGCACTGGGTCAACGCAAACAACCGTTTCTGGGAGGGCGATCCGGTCCTGTCCACGGCCTATTCCGTCTTGACGTTGCAATATGCCCTCGGGATGGATTCGAAATAAATAAAGCTGTCTCCCAGGCGAGCGCGTCGCGGCTGAGCCGGAATTTCATCCCGCCAGCCAGTAGCCAGTGTTGCACTGGCTACTGGCTGGCGGGAACACCAAATTGACCTGGAATGGCAGGAAGGGACAGCTTTTGATCTTGAAACGCCCCTCCTCTTCAAAATCCTGGCGGATGAGAATGGGCCATTAAAAGCTCGTCGGAAACCGCTCAGGGTTTTTGATTTCTTCCTGTTCTAATAATATCCATGTGCTGGTTTGCGAAAAGGCCGGAGCGGAAGTCAAATTCGGCAACGCGCTCTATCGCCGAGGGTCAGCGCGACATGCGTTTGCGCTCCTCGAGATAAGCGCGCACAAAGGTGTCGAGGGGGGTTTGGGGGGAAGCCAGGCGGTAATCGATGCGCATTTCAGCACAGGCTTTGCGGTAGTTATCGATGAATTCGCCGAACAATTCGCGATATGCATCGGCGATGGCGCGCGGGTCAACCACGAGTTTTTCGCCGCTTTCCAAATCTTCGAATTCCGCGCCGCGCTTGAAGTTCAGATCCAGTTCTACGGGATCGAGCACATGCAAAACGATCATGTCGTGGTGTTGCTTGCGAAAGTGGGCCAGGGCCTTGATAACCTCGTCGCATTCGTCCAGCAGGTCCGAAAACAGCACGACCATCGCGCGTCGATGGATGGCATCGGCGATCTGATGCAGAGTATCGGCCGTACGCGTGCCGCCATCCGGCGTGAAGTTTTGCAGCATTTTCATGCAATTGTTCAGGTGGAGCATCGAGTTGCGGGCGGGCACGGCGGCGTCCATCTTTTCCGAATACACGTACATTCCAATCGAGTCGCGGCTGCGCAAGGTTACATAGCCCAGGGCGGCGGCCAACCGGCAGGCATACTCGAACTTGGTGGTGCCGGTGGTCCCGAAATTCATGCTGGCACTGCGGTCGATCACCAGATAAACACGCAGGTTGGTTTCGTCCTGATAGCGACGGATGTAGTACCGTTCGGTTCTTCCCAGGACTTTCCAGTCCAGGCGTTTGAGATCGTCTCCTGGCATGTAGGGGCGATGATCGGCAAACTCGGTGCTGGCTCCGCGGGCCGGACTGCGATGTCGTCCGGCCAGGTTGCCCTCGACGACGTCGCGCGATTGCAATGTGAGCCGGGCCAGGCGATGCATCTGTTGCGCCGTCAGATATTGCGAAAGGCCGTTGCTCATGGTTGGCGCGTTCCTTCCTGGCTGGACAGGGAATGAACGATCCAGCGATCTCCATCGCTGAAGATCGCCAGTTCCGGGGCGATGGCGCAGAGGCGGATTCCCGAGGAAATGGCGCCCAATGCCAGTGTAGCGTTGATCTTGTCGAGTCCCGGCGGTGTGATTTCGACCGCCAGGGCTGGTGGTTGGCGCGACACCAGACGCACGATGCGAACCTGCGACCGGTCGGAGTTCCCGGCCTGCAGCGCCTTGCGCAGGTCGGTCATGCCAAACATGGCGCGGCTTTCCAGTTGATAGCGCTGGTCGCTGAGTCCCTGGAGGCGGCGCATGGGCATCAATTGATAGCGCCAGGGATCGCCCCAGCGGTCGGACATGGGCAGGTCCCCAACGTTTTCCAGGGTCTGCAAGGCATCCAGCGCCGGCGGATAGGCCACGTGAAGGGCGTACCAGCGTCGCAGGGCCGTCACCAGAACTTCGCGATCGAGCCGCGAAAGCCAGCGCCGCGCCTGGGTATCGGCAGCACGCGCAAGAGGATCGTTGCGATCCGATAAGGCTTTGGAGAAGGTGGCGGCTGCCGCCTGGTTGTGTCCGGTTTGCAGCAGTCGCCATCCCCTCAAGGTGACGGCAACGGGAGCATAAACACTCAAGGCACCCGACGCGAGCGCCCGGTCACAGAGTTCGGCGGCCTCCCCCGGGGACATTTCCGCTTGCCGTCTCCAAAGATTCAGAACCGCCTGCTCCGCCGGACCGGCCGACAGGGCAAGCGGCCCCAGAACCAGCAACCATGCGCCTAGGCAAGCCGCCCTCATTGAGAGACGGCATACATCAGCAGGTTTTCGCCCAGTTGCAAAGCGGCTGCATCCTCGTAACCCAGGGCATAGGGGCTTTGGGAAAGTTCCCAACCGCCAGCCATGCCGTAGGGGCTGTAGACCACCGCCATGTGGCCTTGCTGTTCGACTCCAAGAATCTGTGGCGTAATGGTGGCGCCGCCGCCAGTTTCGCGGGCCAGTGCGGCCGTGACCGGAAGATTTCCGATGCGGTTGGGATGGTTCAACAGGGGGTGTCCCGGAAGAATCTGTTGCATCGGACTGCCGGGCAGCACCTGCGAAAGCATGGTACGGAAGGACTGATCGAAAGCTTTCCGACCGCAGCAGGCTTCTCCGACCAGCAATCCTCCGTTGGACAGGTAGGCGCGCAAGGCGGCCAGTTCTTCCGGCTTCAGGGTGAAGGCTTCGTGGCCCGTCATGTAGATCATGGGGGTATCGAAGAGCGAGGGATCGGTCAGACGGATTTCACGGCGTTCGAATTTGACCGGCACCTCGGTTTTGCGGTTAAACTGCCGCAGCAAGACCGACAAACCCGCGTGACGCGTCTTGTATTCGCCGTCGTACACCACTTGCGCGATCTGCATGCGCGCGGCGACACTGCCGCCCGGCTGATCGACAAATTCCATGGCCTGCGCGGTCTGGTGTTGCCATGCCCGCATGGCGGTGGCATAGGCCAGAATATTCATGCCCAGCTTCTGGGCCGACTCGGGGGTGTAGGCCATCAGGGAATCGTCCTCCACCGGGTCCCAACCCACTTCCATACCCCAGCGGGAGACAACCGCCACAGTACGGCAGTTGATGGTGACACCTTCGATCCAGGGAGCATCGTCATTGAAGCCGGCCGCGCGCACACCCGAACGATACCCTACACGGTCCAAATCGTAATACGAGTGGAAAATGGGGTGATCCTGGCTCAGACGGCGCACCGGAGCTTCCGGCAGCACTTCCTCAAGAACGCGACGAGCGGAATCGTAAAACGGCTTGGAACCCATTCCGGCGTTGAGGATGATCATACCGCCGTTCAAGAGGTACGTACGCAACTTGCTCTTTTCGGCTTCACTCAGGAAAAAGTGAAAATG
>CAZIUM010000080.1:0-12416 GCA_964542285.1 uncultured Lentisphaerales bacterium | reverse complement strand
AGGGCCTTTCCTGTGAAATAAAAGCACCGGACATCCAAAATCCTCACCCCCCCCCTGTGAAGCGTGAACCGTACGGCGCAGGGCATTATGCGTTAAAAGAAAATTAAATGTTACCCAATTCCCGTCGCGGTGGCAAGCGCGCTGATAAGTCGGCAGCCTGGCGGCAATCCATGCCGCATAACAACACCTCCACCAGAATCAACCATCCGATCAAACCTAAAATTAGAATTGCCGGAGCCGCCTGGACGCCTGGAACTGATTCAGCGGACACCGCAACAAGGCCACGCCTTCCCGCACGGCGGCCGCCGCCATGTCGTCCGGAATTTCGCGGTTGTGACACACCAGAACGGCACGAATGCCGGCCAGGGTACAGACCGCAATGGTGTTGAGATGATTCTGCACGGTCACCAGCACCGAATTCTCGGGGGCATGCGCAATCACGTCGCTGAGCAAGTCGGAGGTGTAGGCGGCGATGATATTGTTTGCTTCATTTCCGCGCACCTCGATTGTAGCCTGGCAAGATTTGGCCAGTTCGTCGACAGTCATTTGGCGACTTCCTCGCGTTCAAGATCAATTCCGGCCTTGACGACGGTCCCCTTGCCCGGCGTAGAGTAAATCTCGAAGGTGTCCGCGACCCGCCGGGTGTTGGGAAGCCCCATGCCGGCTCCGAAACCGAGCGAGCGAATCCACTCATTCGCGGTGGAAGTGCCGTCGCGGCAGGCCCACTCGACATCCTCGATGCCCGGACCGCGATCGCGGGCAACGACCTCGGCATGGCCGTGGGATACCATGAAGGTCAGGGTGCCGCCTTCCGAATGCACGCACATGTTGATTTCGAGCTCGTAGGCCGCCACCGCCACGCGGCGCGCGCAGGTCGGGGAAACTCCCCGTTCCCGCAGCAGCAACTTGATCTCGTTGGCGGCGCGCCCGGCCTTTTCGAAATCGAGCTTGAGCACCGGATACTCGCGCAACATGTACAGGTGATCTCCCTCGATGCCCTCGGCATAACGGCTGACATGCGATTTTTCCAGTCGGTTGACTTCGCGGGCCAGTTCGACCAGCAGGGCGCGGTTGATGTCGCGCTGGCTGATAATGCCCACCAGCGCGCGCGCGCGGTTGAGCACCGGGAAGCGCCCATACTTGTAGCGGCCAAAGTAGCGCAGGGCGAAAGAGACCGGCATGGCGTCCTCCAAAACAATCAACTTGGTGGACATGTGACGCCGGCAGGGATCGTCAATGTATCCGCCCTCCAATGCGCGAATGATGTCATCGATGCTGATAATGCCGTACAAACGGCGTTCTTCGGCGATCGGGACGCCACTGATGTTGTTGGCGCGCATCAATTGCTGGGCGCGGCGCATCGGGGCCGTCCTGGGGAGGCGAATGACATCGCCAGTCATCACGTCGCGAATCTTGAGACGATGAATCATTTCCAGCAGCACAAGCGGAGAATGCTCGCTGCTGGTCACGGGGTCCACCGGCACCTCGACGTCATCGGGCTTTGTCGTGGCGGATGCCATGGGCGCCTCCCGCGTTGTCGCCGTCGGCGTCGAGCGCGGCATGCAGACGCACGCAGTTCTCGTACTTGGGCCTGGGGGCCGTCACCAGCGCCATGCCGAGTTCCCGCGCCACCCCCTGCATCGTGGACGGCAGGGGCTTGCCGTTCGAAACCACCACTCCCATCGCGCCCACAATATGCGCCGTGCGCAACACCTGATCGCTGGCAAGCGACGTCACCAGCAAAATGTCATCCGTATCGACAACCAACACATCGCTCATCAGGTCGGATGCCACCACATGTCCCACCTGCCGCCCGGGTTCACGCCCCGGCACCAGCAGTTGTCCATCCAAGCATTTGGTCACCTCGGCAATTGTCATATCACTTGTTCCCATTCGATTGTGGGGTTTGCGTGCCGCTTTCGCTCCGCGACGCCATTTCCACCAGACAAAACAGTTTTTCGATTTCCATGCGAATGTCAAGGTTCTGCACCAGGCATTGCTCACCACAGCGCAGATGCGCGGCCGTGAAATTCAACACCCCGCGAATCTCGGATTGCCGCAGTTGCTCCATCGCCCCCGGTGCGGCCTCCTCCGGAACGCACAAGACCGCCACTCGAATTTTATGTTCGGCCACGAACGACACCATCTCGTGAACATCCAGCACGGGAACTTCCGCCTCGACACCGATCTTCTGTTGATTGATGTCGAACGCGGCGGCCACCTGGATCCCTTCGCGTTTGCCGCCGTACGTACGCACCAGCGCCGACCCAATGTGTCCATATCCCACCACGATGATTTTCAGCAGGCCACTGACCCCCAGCAGGTCCGTCAGGCGCTCCACCAGGTTGTCGATGTAATAGCCACCTCGTTTTACCCCGCGCATGCCATAGGCCGCGAAATCCTTGCGTACCTGCGAAGCGGACAAGCCCAGGGCATCGGCAAGGTTGTCCGAGAAAACCTTGACAAAACCCAGGGCCTTGAGGCGCTGCAAAACCGAGCGATACCGCGATAAACGCTCGATGGCTTCCTTGGAAACAATGGGTTGCATGCGAGCGATAATAAACCACGATAGGCCATAATGTCACCTATAAAGTTTTTATTTTACAAGGCGAAGAACTTATTTTCCCAATTCCGTGCATTTAACATCCAACTTCACAAAAAACAAATCTGATTTTACGCTTGGCAAGCACTGCGGAATCTGCCAAACTTCCGCCCCGTTTACTTCAACCAATGCGGCCTTTTGGGACCGGAACGATTGATTTTTATGAGCAGGTGGAGATTACCGTGAACGCCACAGAAGAAAAACCCACGATCGTGGAAGACAAAAAATTGACCCCTGAGCTGGTGGATTTTATCAAAACCTGGAAGGAAAAACCGGGCAACCTGGTCATGATCTTGCATCGGGTCCAGGAGACCTATGGCTACATCCCTCGTGCGGTGGCGTTTGAAGTTGCCGATCTGCTGGAAATCCCGCTGGCGAAAATCTACGGAGTGATCACCTTCTACAACTTCTTCAAGTTGAAAAAACCCGGACGCAACCAGATCCAGATCTGCATGGGCACGGCCTGCTATCTACGCGGCGGCGACGATCTATTGAGCGAGATGGAAGAAATCTTGGGCATCGGGGTCAACGCCACCACGCCGGATGGGGAATTCTCGCTGGAGGCCGTGCGTTGCCTGGGCTGTTGCGGCCTGGCGCCGGTGATGGTGATCAACGGCGAGATTTACGGCAAGGTGGCAACGTCCAACCTGCCGAACATTCTGAGCAAGTATCGCAAGGCTTAAAGTCCGTGCATGCCACCCTTTGCGACTATCTGACGGATAGCGTTCAGAACGCGGTGGAAGCGCAGGCGTCGAACATCGACATCGAAATGATTGAGAACCCCCAGGAAATCTCGGTTACCGTTACGGACGACGGCAAGGGCATGGATGCCGACCGGCTGGCGCGCGTCTGGGACCCCTTTTACAGCGAACCGGGCAAACATCACCGGCGGCGCGTGGGTCTGGGGCTGCCGTTGCTGCGCCAGGCGGTCGAGACCACCGGGGGCGAATTGAGCTTGGCATCGCAACCCGGCAAGGGCACGCGGCTGCAATTTACGCTCCGCCCCGGACACCCCGACGCTCCGCCGCTGGGCGATCTGCCCCTTGCGGTCCTGTCCTGGATGGGGCTGGATGGTGCCTGCGAAATGACCTTTCGCCGAAGGCGGGGACCACGCGGGTATGACGTGGTCCGTTCCGAACTTCTCGAAGCCCTCGGAGACCTCACCGAAGCCGGTAGCCTGGCGCTGGCGCGACGCTACTTCAAGGCGTTGGAGGAAGAGGTCCTCGAAACGATCGATTTACAACCCAAGGTGGAGGACGCGGCGTCCGAAACCGGTCCTAAAGTGGAGACGACATGAGCAAGCTGACATTGGCCGATTTGCGCAAGATGCGCGAAGAAAAAAAACGCACCCTGGCCATGCGCGATCCCGAAAACAAGAACATTCAAGTCGTGGTCGGCATGGGCACCTGCGGCATCGCCGCCGGAGCCAAGGATACCTTTGGCGCGATCGTCGAGGCCATCGAGGCCCAGGGCCTGTCCAACGTGCTGGTGCGCCAGACCGGTTGCATGGGCCTGTGCCATTCCGAGCCGACCGTGGAAGTCATGGTTCCCGACATGCCGACGGTGATCTACGGTCGGGTGACGGCCGACGTCGGACGTGAAATCGTCGAGAAGCACGTTGTCGGACACCATCTGCTGGACGATCACATCTGCGACAAACCCGCGATCGACATCGTAGGGTGACCGGCAGCCTCCTGGCGTTTTTCAAGGAAATACTATCATGGCATTCAAAAACTATCTTCTCGTATGTGGCGGCACCGCTTGCGATTCCAGCGGAGGGCTGGCTCTGACCGCTGCGCTGAAACATGAAATCGAAGCGGCCGGACTGGTGAACGATGTACAGGTCGTGCGCACGGGCTGCCTGGGCTTTTGCGAAAAGGGGCCGATCGTCAAGGTGCTGCCCGAAGGCGCCTTCTACGTCTCCGTCACGGCGGACGACGCCCATGATCTGGTGCAGGAACACCTGGTCAAGGGACGTCCTGTCACGCGTCTGCTCTACAAGCAACCCAAAGACCAGTCGCTGGTCGGCATCGACGATGTGGAATTCTACCAGAAGCAGTTCAGAATCGTGTTGCGCAACTGTGGCGTGATCGATCCCGACAAGATCGATGAGTATATCGCCCGCGACGGGTACAAGGCCCTCGAAATGGCCCTGTTCGACCTTACGCCCGACCAGGTGCTGGCCGAGATCGAAAAATCCGGACTACGCGGTCGTGGCGGCGCCGGGTTCTCGACTTTCAAGAAGTGGATGTTTACCAAGACCGTAGAGGCCGACCAGAAATACATCGTTTGCAACGCCGACGAAGGCGATCCGGGCGCCTACATGGACCGCTCGACCCTCGAAGGCGACCCCCACTCGATCCTGGAGTCCATGATGATCGCCGGACGCACCGTGGGCGCCAACATGGGATTCATTTACATCCGCGCCGAGTATCCTCTGGCCATCAAACGCCTGGAAAACGCCATCGCGCAGGCCCGCGAATACGGTCTGCTGGGCAAGGACATCTTAGGCAGCGGGTTCGATTTTGAAATCGAACTTCGCCTGGGCGCAGGCGCCTTTGTTTGCGGCGAGGAAACCGCCCTGCTGGCTTCGATCGAAGGCAAGCGCGGCATGCCTAAACCGCGCCCACCATTCCCGGCGGTCAAGGGGCTGTGGGGACGTCCGACGGTGATTAACAACGTTGAAACGCTGGCCAACATTCCCGTGATCCTGATGAAGGGCGGCGACTGGTTCGCGAAAATCGGCACGGCGACCTCCAAGGGAACCAAGGTCTTCGCCCTCACCGGCAAGGTCAACAATTCGGGACTGATTGAAGTGCCGATGGGCACTACGCTGCGCGAAATCATCTTCGACATCGGCGGCGGCATCCGCAACGGCAAGAAGTTCAAGGCCGCCCAAACCGGCGGACCCTCCGGTGGCGTGATCCCCCCGAAATTTCTGGACACCCCGATCGATTACGAGAACCTCGCCAAGATCGGTTCAATCATGGGGTCCGGCGGTCTAATCGTCATGGACGAAACCGACTGCATTGTCGATGTGGCCAAGTTTTACTTGCAGTTCACGGTCGAAGAATCCTGCGGCAAATGCGCGCCCTGCCGGGTGGGTGGCCGCACGCTCTACAATTATCTGGATAAGATTTCCAAGGGCAAAGGGGAACCCGGAGACATCGAGATTCTGCAACAGACGGCCCTGGCCATGCAGCGCGCCTCCCTGTGCGGACTGGGACAGACGGCCCCCAATCCCGTGGTTTCCACGCTGCGCTATTTTGCCGAGGAATATCGCGAGCATATCGAGGACCGTCGCTGCCGCGCGGGCAAGTGCAAGAGCCTGCTGCGGTACTCGATCGACCCCAACAAGTGCGTCGGTTGCACGGCCTGCGCCCGCGTCTGTCCGGTTTCCGCCATCAGCGGCGCCCGCAAGCAGACACACGTGATCGACCAGGAGGTCTGCATCAAGTGCGGCCAGTGCTATGAAGTCTGCAAGTTTGGTGCCGTGCTGCGTTCCTGAGTCCGGCCACGCCACAAGCATTTGGAGAGACAAAAACCATGGATAACAAATTTAAAATCGAAATCAACGGCATCCCCCTGGAGGTGGCGCCGGGCACCACGATCCTTCAAGCCGCGCGGCAGGTGCAGGTCAACATCCCGACCCTCTGCTATCACCCCGATCTGGCACCCTGGGCCGCCTGCGGCATCTGCGTAGTGCGGGAAGCGCATACCCCCAAGCTGTTGCGCGCCTGCTGCACCGAAGTCGCGCCGGGAATGAGCATCACCACCCACGATCCGGAAATTGTCAGGATTCGCCGCAGCGTGCTGGAACTGATTCTCAGCACCCATCCCAACGACTGCCTGCAATGTCCACGCAACGGCAACTGTGAGTTGCAGAAGATCGCGGCGGACTTCGGCATCCGCGACAACCCCTACCCCAACCGTTTCGAGCCCCTGCCCCGCGACGACTCGACCCCCTCGATTGTGCTCAATCCCGAGAAGTGCATCAAGTGCGGACGTTGTGTGCAAGTCTGCCAGAACATGCAAAATGTCTGGGCGCTGGAGTTCATCGGACGGGGAGAGGACACGCGCATCGCCCCGGCGGCGGACGTCAAGCTCAATGAGTCGCCCTGCATCAAGTGCGGCCAGTGCTCGGCCCATTGTCCGGTTGGAGCGATTTACGAGAAGGACGAAACCGCCAAGGCCTGGGATGCGCTCAAGGACCCCGAAAAGTACTGCGTGGTGCAGATCGCGCCCGCCGTGCGCGTCGCCATTGGCGAAGCCTTCGGACTGCCGCCCGGAACGCTGCTGACCGGCAAAATTTACGCCGCGTTGCGCCGGTTACAATTCAAGGCGGTCTTCGACACCAACTTCAGCGCCGACCTCACGATCATGGAAGAGGGCTCGGAATTCGTGCAGCGTTTTGCGCACAAGAAGGGCCCCTTGCCGCTGATTACCTCCTGCTGTCCCGCCTGGACCGACTGGATGGAGAAGTACGCCGACGACTTCATCGACAATTTCTCCACCGCCAAGTCGCCGCACCAGATGCTGGGCGTCCTGGCCAAGACCTACTATGCCGAGAAAATGGGTATCGATCCGTCCAAGATTTACATGGTCTCGATCATGCCCTGCACGGCCAAGAAGTTCGAGATTCAGCGCAGCAGCGACATGGCCGCCAGCGGATACCCGGACAATGACGTGGTCTTGACCACCCGCGAACTGGCCCGCATGATTAAAAGCGCCGGCATCGATTTCCTCAACCTTGAGGACGAGGAAAGCGATTCCATCCTGGGCAACTACTCCGGCGCGGGCACCATTTTCGGGGTTACCGGCGGGGTCATGGAAGCGGCGCTGCGCACCGCTTACCACCTGATCACCAAGGAGGAGCTGGCGGATGTCAAGTTCGAAGCCGTGCGCGGCATGAAGGGCGTCAAGTCCGCCGCAATCGACATCAAGGGCACAACCGTCAATATCGCCGTGGCCCACCAGATGGGCAATGTCGAACAGGTGCTGAATGCCATTCGCGAGGATCGCAAGGCCGGACGCAAACCACGCTTCGATTTCATCGAGGTCATGGCCTGCCGCGGCGGTTGCATCGGTGGCGGTGGCCAGCCCCTGGGCGCGACCGACGCCATTCGCAAGGCGCGCACCGCGGGTATCTACAGCGACGACGAGAAATCCGTTACGCGCTGTTCCCACCTCAATCCGGAAATTCAAAAAGTTTACAAGGATTACCTGGACGCCCCCCTCAGCGAAAAGGCGCATGCGTTGTTGCATACGCATTATACCCCGCGCAAGATTTACGCCCGTTGAGACGCTCCACGCACGATTTGCCGATGCCGCCCGTTCGCGGGCGGCTGGCTCCCAGTCCCACGGGCGCCCTGCACCTTGGCAATGCCCGTTCGTTTCTGATCGCCTGGCTGAGCATCCGTTCCCGCGGCGGCAGCCTGGTGCTGCGCATGGAAGACCTGGATCACCCCAAGGTCAACCCCGCAAGGGCGGCGGACGTCCTGCGGGATCTGCGCTGGCTGGGATTGGACTGGGACGAAGGTCCCGACATTGGAGGCCCGCGCGCGCCCTACACCCAGTCGCAGCGCCTGGGTGGGTATGCCGTCGCATTGGAACGGCTGCGCGCGGAAAAACGGGTCTATCCCTGCGTGTGCCGCCGGCGCGACGTCACCGCCGGTCAGTCGGCGCCTCATGCCGAAGACGCCACGCCTCGCTACCCCGGAACCTGCCGAAACCGTTTCAGCGACTACGACGACGCCTGCCGTCAACGGCTTGCCGCCTTGGGCTCCGTATCCGACGATTCCTCTTCCGCCCCATCCCTGAACGCCAACCAGCGACCGGCCTGGCGCTTCATCGCTCGCGGCGCCACGAGTTTCACCGACGGATTTCATGGACCGCAACATGCGAACCTGGCTCAGGAGGAAGGAGATTTTGTGATTGCGCGTCATCCCCAGGGCGCGGGATACATGCTGGCCGTGGTGGTGGATGACGCCGCCATGGGCATCACCGAAGTACTGCGCGGCGACGACCTCCTGCCGGCGACCCACCGCCAGTTGCAGCTCTATCGTGCACTCGAACTGCCTCCCCCGGCCTTCATTCATGTGCCTCTGGTGGTGAACGAGAAAGGCAGAAGACTCGCCAAGCGCCATGGCGACACGCGCATCGCCACCTTGCGGGCCAACGGGATTCCGGCCACAAAGGTCACCGGACTGCTGGCCTGGTGGTGCGGCTGGGCTCATTGGGGCGAACCCATGATGCCACGGGACTTATTGCCTCGCTTCAACCTCGAATCGCTTCCGCGCCGGCCGGTCGTGCTCGACCAACGCATCAGGGACTACCTCGATATCGCGTGACGCGGACAACGGTCGCGAAACCCCACGAGGGCTTTCGCGACATGGGACTCGCCAAGCCGCACGGTTCCCCATATACTTGTTTTTTCCCATTCGAATTAAAATCATCGATTCTGACAGGACAGTATGCCTTCTCCCGAAGTTGTCAATATTTTTATTCAGGTCATGGCCGGCATCGGCGTGGTTTTTCTTTTCGGTCTGGCCATTTTCGTGCATGAACTGGGCCATTTCCTGGCGGCACGCTGGATGGGCCTGCAAATCGACACCTTTTCGATCGGGTTTGGTCCGGCGCTCTGGAAACGCAAGGTCAACGGAATTGAATATCGCATCAGTGTCATTCCCCTCGGCGGTTATGTTGCATTACCGCAACTGGACCCCTCTGGCATGCAAACCATGCAAGGAGACCACGGAGAGGCTCAGGACGACGACGGCGAACCCCCTCCGCTCAACGATGTCGCGGCCTGGCGTCGTATCGTGGTCTCGGTGGCCGGCCCGGCAGGAAACATCCTGTTGGCGACCGTCCTGGCCTGGGCCATCTTCCTGACCCCCGGAGCCTCAGGCACAGCCGGGGATGCCGTGGTCGGCTCCGTGGCCACCAACAGTCCGGCGTTCGCCGCCGGGCTGCGTCCAGGCGATCGCATTCGTTCGGTCAACAACAACCGCGTGGCCAACTGGAACGAATTCATCGTCGAAACCCATTTGAGCGGCGACCCCTCCAACGGCATCGAGGTCGTGGTACAGCGGGAAACCCGAGAGTTGACGTTTCGCATTCCGGTCATCCGCGACGAACAAGCGGGAGTGGTAACCCTGTCGGGGGTCGCCACCCGCCAGCCCTGTGTCGTGGGAGACGTCATGACCAATTCGCCCGCGGCGCTCGCGGGATTGCAACCCTATGACGTGATTGTCGGCGTCAACGACGTCGAACCCAGCGGCCCCGCCCAAGTGACGCAGATGATTGCGGACCATGGCGAACAAGCGCTCCGTTTAAAAATCCTGCGAGGCGGCAAGCCATTGGACGTGGTCCTGACCCCCCAATTCCATCCGGATGTGAAACGTCCTTTGATCGGGGTGATTTTCGACGGCAGCGCGGCCCACACCCCGCAATGGATGCAGTACAAGCGGCCCTTGCGACAGATCGGCAACGACGCCAAGGGCGTCGTTCGGGTGTTGCGCGCACTTTTGGCGCCGCGGACCCGCGGCGAGGCCAAGCGCGCGGCGGGAGGCCTGAGCGGCCCCCTCGTAATCGTGGTGCTGCTCTGGTACCAGGTACAGTCGGGACTGATCGTGGCGTTGGCCTTCCTGCGATTTCTCTGTGTCAACCTGGCCTTGATCAACCTGCTGCCTTTGCCCGTGCTGGACGGGGGACATATTGTCTTTGCCCTGTGGGAAATCGTCACGCGTCGCAAGCCGCATCCCAAAGTCGTCAATGCCTTGGTGCAGGTTTTCGCGGTGTTGCTGATCGGTCTGATGATCCTCCTGGTTTTTCGTGACGCCCTGAATCTGCGTCGAATCTTTGGCCGCGATCGCGAGACGCCCGCGGCCGTCAGCACCCTTTCGGAGGACACGGACGGTACCCACCGGAAGAATGTCGGCGAATAAGGCATGACACACCGAAACGCAACTCATGGATTGATGCTGGGGGGGCTGCCGGTCGGAAGCGGCGCCCAGGTCAGCGTCCAGTCGATGACCAAAACCGACACGCGGGACGTGGCGGCCACCGTCGACCAGATCCGCACCCTATCCGCGCTGGGGTGCGACATCGTCCGACTGGCGGTACCCGATCGGGAAGCCGCGGAGGCCCTGGCCCGCATCCGGCGCGAAGTGCCCTCCATACCGTTGATTGCCGACATCCACTTCGACCACCGCCTGGCCCTGGCGGCCATTGGCGCCGGAATCGACGGCTTGCGCATCAATCCCGGAAACATCGGTTCGCGCGACAGAATCCGCGCCATCGTCAAGGCGGCACGGCCCCGACGCCTGCCGATCCGCATCGGGGTCAATGGCGGTTCCCTGGAAAAGGATTTGCTCTCGCGCCATGGCAGCGCGACACCCGAAGCGCTGGTCGAAAGCGCGTTACGCCACGTGGCCCTGCTGGAAGCCGAAAATTACGAGGAAATCAAAATTTCAGTCAAGGCCTCGGATGTGTTGCGCACGGTGGCGGCCTACCGGTTGCTGGCCGAACGCACGCGCTATCCCCTGCACCTGGGCGTGACGGAGGCGGGCACCTTCATGGCGGGAACGGTGCGTTCCGCGGCCGCACTGGGAACCTTGCTGCTCGAGGGCCTCGGCGACACCCTCCGGATTTCACTGACGGATCGTCCCGAAAAGGAAGTACTGGTGGGCTTGGAACTTCTGCGTGCCGTCGGGTTGCGCGCGCCCGGCGCCAGTGTCACATCCTGCCCCACCTGCGGTCGCACCCGCGTAAACGTCGTGGCGATTGCGCAGCGGGTGGAAAAAGAATTAACCCGCTACTACGCATCCCATCCCGCCGCGCCGCGGCCGCATGTCGCCGTCATGGGCTGCCTCGTCAACGGACCGGGAGAAGCCCGCGCGGCCGACCTGGCCCTGGCGGGAGGCGACGGTAAATTCGCCCTCTTTTGCCACGGTCGGCAGATTGCCGTTGTGCCGGAAGACCAGGCCATCGCCGCGTTGCTGCGGCAAGTGCGCGCATGGCGTCCACAACCACAAGAAGGAGAGACCTGACATCCAGCCTATGAAGACGAAAATTCTCATCACCGGAGGCAGTGGATTCCTGGGCATCAACATGGTGCGGCATTGCCTGGAACACAACCTTGGGCCGGTACGGACGCTTGACGTCGTGCCCTTCGATTATCCGGAGCGTGACCGGATCGAAAGCATCGTGGGCGACATTCGCGATGCCGACAAGGTCAAGGACGCCATGAAGGACGTCAAGTGGGTCATCCATACCGCCGCCGCCCTGCCCCTTTACAACGCGCTGGAAATATTCACCACCGAAGTGGAGGGCACCCGCAACCTGCTGAAGGCCGCCCACGAGGCCGGAGTGGAGCGGTTTGTGCACGTTTCCTCCACGGCGGTCTACGGAATTCCCGACCACCATCCGCTGCGCGAAGACGACAAACTGACCGGCGTAGGCCCCTACGGAAAGGCCAAGATTTATGCCGAAGCCGCCTGCGCGGAATATCGTAAACGCGGGCTCTGCGTCCCGGTCCTGCGTCCGAAATCGTTTGTCGGCCCGGAACGCCTGGGAGTTTTTGCGCTTCTCTTCGACTGGGCGAAGGACGGTCGCAATTTCCCGATGATCGGCAACGGCTGCAACCGCTATCAATTGCTGGATGTCGCCGATCTATGCGCCGCGATCGAATTGTGCCTCCAGTTGGACGCGGAACGCGTCAACGACGTCTTCAACATCGGCGCGCGCGATTTCGCCACCATGCGCGAGGACTACCAGGCTGTGCTCGACCATGCCGGCCACGGCAAGCGGATCG
>CAZIUM010000079.1:0-12420 GCA_964542285.1 uncultured Lentisphaerales bacterium | reverse complement strand
GTCGATCTGCTGGCCCTGAACGAGATCGTCGCCCTGCGGGGCGCCACGGGAAAACTCGTGCGCCTGGGATTGACGCTGGACGACCGTCAGGTGACGACGTATGCCTGTGACGGATTGATTGTCGCCACCCCCACGGGTTCGACGGCTTATTCGCTGTCCGCGGGTGGTCCCATCCTGGTGCCGGGGACCCAGGCCCTGGCAATTGGCGTGATCTGTCCCCATGCGCTGGGAGCGCGTCCACTGGTGATTCCGGAATCGACGGTGGTCGGCATTCGCGTCGAAGGGTCCAACACCCCATTGCTGCTGGCGGTCGATGGCGTGGATGGTTGCACACTGGATAATGGCGATGTCGTGATCGTGCGCCGGTCCGAGCAGAAGGTACGGATTGTCCTGCTGGAAGACCATGATCCTTACGCGGTCTTGAGTCACAAACTCGGTTGGGGTGGTCGTGCCCTGTAAGTTCCGTTCGCGTCAAACCGTCTGCGGACCACGACATGTTCCCGAACGCGCAGCCGCCGTGGTTGAGCGCCCCTTGAAACGAGGTGGATGAAATGAATGAAGTGATCGTCGGCTTGCTGTCCGCCCTGGGCGGACTGCTGTCCGGATACGGGATTCGCACCCTGTTGGGGCGTTGGCAGGCGGATTCTATCGAAAAACAAGCCCAGTCCCGACTCGATGACGCGGATCGGGAAGTTCGCAATCGCCTGAAGGAGGCTGAAATCCAGGCCCGTGCCGTGGTTGTGAAGGCGCGTGAAGAGTTCGAACAAACTACGAAGGCGCGTCGCCAGGAACTGCTGGAGTACGACGAACGCCTGTCCCAGCGGGACGACAACATCGAGCGCAAGCTTCGGGTGGTCGAAGGGCGCGAACAAACCGCCGTCAATAAGGTGGCAGAGCTGAAAACAGCCGCTGAAGCCCTGGAAACCCAGCGGCACGAACTGGAAAAACTCCAGGCCGAAGCCCAGGGACGACTCCAGAAATTGGCCGGCATGACCCAGGAGCAAGCCCGCCGAGAATTGCGGCAGAAGGTGGAAGACGAGGTGCGTGCCGAAACGGGAGCCCTGTTGCGGCGCCTGCAGGAAGAGGCGCGCGAACAGGCCGACCACGATGCAGCCAAGGTGATCGCCCAGGCGGTGCAACGTCAGGCGGCTTCCCATGCCTGCGATAACATGACCTGCACGGTGGCCCTGCCAAGCGACGATCTGAAGGGACGGATCATCGGGCGGGATGGGCGCAATGTGCGCGCCATCGAAGCCGCCACTGGCATTACGCTTCTGATTGACGACACGCCCGAGGCGGTGGTGATTTCGGGGTTCGATCCCATTCGGCGCGAGATTGCCCGCCAGGCCATCGAGGCCTTGGTGGCGGACGGACGCATTCATCCCGCGCGCATCGAGGAAGCCGTGGAAAAAGCGCGCGCCGATATGGAAAACACGATTTTACAAGCCGGACGGGAGGCCGCCTACCAGACGCGGCAGCAGCACATGGACCCCGAAATTTTGCGACGGCTCGGCCGGCTCAAGTTCCGCACCAGCTACTCCCAAAATCTCCTGCAACATGCCCTCGAAGTGGCGAACCTGATGAATGTGATGGCGGGAGAACTCGGGCTCGATGCCGGAATTGCGCGCCGGGTGGGACTGCTGCATGACATCGGGAAGGCCGCCGATCAGGAAGCGGAAGGAGGACATGCCCAAATCGGAGCGGAAATGCTCAAGCACGCGCATGAAGATCCGTTGGTGGTCAATGCCGTGGCCGCGCATCACGGCGAAGTCGAGGCGGTCAGCCTGTATGCGGTTATCTGCTCTGCCGCGGATGCCATCTCGAGCTCGCGGCCCGGTGCGCGCAACGAAAACAGCGGCGTCTATGTGCAGCGGCTTGAAAAGCTCGAGGCCGTGGCCAAGAGCTGTGCGGGCGTTCGTGAAGTCTATGCCATCCAGGCAGGCAGGGAACTGCGCGTGATTGTCGATCCAGCGGAGATCGGCGACAACGAGGCCATGCTGCTGGCGCGCGAAATCAGCCGCAAGGTCGAGGCGGAAATGCGCTACCCCGGGCAGGTCCGGGTCGTGGTGATCCGCGAGAAACGATGTGTGGAGTACGCGCGATGAAGGTCTTGGTTGTCGGCGATATCGTGGGGTCTCCCGGACGGCGGATTTTCAAGCAGGTGGTGAAGCGTTTGCGAACCGAGAACAAGGTTCATGCCGTGGTTGCCAATGCGGAGAATGCCGCCGGTGGCAGCGGCATTACCCGCGAACTGGCCACCGAACTGCTCGAAGCCGGTGCGGATGTGTTGACGTTGGGGGACCACACCTGGAAACAGAAAGGCGTGGAGTCCGCCTTTGCCGGGCACAAGGCGCTGGTGCGCCCGGCAAACTATCCCGCGGAGTGCCCCGGCAAGGGCTGGATCACCGTACAAACCTCCCAGGGGCCGCTGTCGGTGGTCAACCTGCTGGGACGGGTGTTCATGCCGCCGATCGACTGTCCTTTCCGTTGCGTGGAAGCCATCCTGCCGAAGTTGCCGGGCGGGGCGCCGGTGCTGGTCGATTTTCATGCCGAGGCGACCTCCGAGAAGATTGCCATGGGATGGTTTCTGGACGGAAAAGTGGCCGCGGTCGTGGGATCGCATACGCATGTTCAGACCAGCGACGAACGCCTGTTGCCGCAAGGCACGGCCTACCTGACCGACCTGGGCATGACGGGACCCGCGGATTCGGTGCTCGGGCGCGATGTCGCGGCCGTGTTGCGCAAATTTCTCTCGGGCATGCCGACGCGATTGGAGGTTGCCAAGGGACCGGTGGTGCTGGAAGGGGCGCTTCTGGAAATCGATCGCCTTACGGGCGTTGCCCAGGCGATTGAGCGATTTCGTGAACGTCACGAGTCCTGAGAACGGTAGGCTTGAAGTTGGAGACTCGAGGCTGGAGGGAGACATGCGCGGAGGTTCTTTTATCGCGCGGGTTGCCCGCGCGATAAACCCCCGGAGGGCCGGTCCGCGGAATTGTCCGGTTCGGGCGGAGTGATCTTCCAGATGGTATAGCGACCCTCCTGGTGGAGTTGCTCGAACGGCAGGTCGGAACGCCGGTAGGTGACGACGTACCAGGCATCGTACTGCCGTGCCAGGTCCTGCCATTCCCGGGCAGACATGCGGTGGTAGGTTCTCGAGGCCTGCCGCCGCCCGCGCCGGTCCGAGGGGTCATACCCGACAACGCTCATGCGCTGCTGCCAGGCCTGGGCCAGGGTGGCGCTGAAGATTCCGGCTTCGCCATCGAAATCTTCCACGAACACGCTGCGTTCGGAAAAAACCCGGAACCCGTTGCGCCCCGGCGGCACGAAAAACATGGCCTTCTTGGGCGTATTTGCGCGCGCCCAGCGTTGCAATCTCACGAAATCGTCGTTTAGCGCGTGCCCCGGCATGACCACGCCGCGTTGGTAGTGTTCCATCCGCCCGCGTGCGGACAATCCACGGCGGCGCCAGTGTCCCATTTGCCAATCTGGCGCGAAGAGAATGCATCCCGCCAGGAGCCAGAGGATGGGCGACGCGAGCGCGCGTTTCATCCGGCGGCGCCATGTGGACTCTTCCGCTCCCTCGATGCTTGGCTGACAGTAAAAAAGCCCGGTAAAAAGCACCCCGGCGATCGCCCAGAAAATGATCGAAACATTGGGGAATTCCAAGGTTCGCTCCGGCGAACGCCAGAAATTCCATCCGATGGCCGGGAGCACGACGAGCAAGGCCAACCCGGCGGAAACCGGGCGACGCCCCTTTTCGAAGGAGAGGCTTGCGGCCAGGAGCGCGGCGCCGGCCAGATAGATCCAGTATCCCATGCTCAGGTTGAGAGCAGTCAGAAAACAGGCGCAGGCGATGCCCGAAATCCAGCGTCCGGTGCCCGATCCCTGGACCGCGAACAGGCGCGCCATGCCGATCGTGGCCAGCAAGGGCAGAATGTCCGTGGCGCGAAACCATTGCAACTGGTACATGGGTTGAAACGGAATCCATTCGGTCACCGCAAAATGAATGCCCATTAGCCCCAGCGTAGCCAGTCCGAGGGCATAGAACCATTTACGGGTGCCGTCCCGACCCAATTGATGCCATGGCAGCACCATGAGAGCCAGGGTCAGGACAAGTCGCAGGTGAAAGTCCTTGCTCTTGTTGCTGAAAAAAATGTAGGAGTGTTTCCAGTGGCGGCTGAATTCGAACCATTCCTGGGCGCTGTAGTCGGCGGGGAGCGGCGGATGAGGAGTCAGCAGACGCCAGATCAGGATCGGCAGCGCGAAGGCCAGAAATACGGCGGCGGCTGTCAGCATTCGCCTCCACACGTGGCTTTGGATTCGGAAAAGGTCGCGGCCTTTGGCGGTTGCGGGAAGTTCCATCAGTTCGCGGTAATTCCAGAGCGCCGCAACGCAGGTCACCACCAGCCAGTAGAGCGTGCTCATGGCATGGATTTGAAACGCCAGACCGAACAGAACCGCCGCGGCCGTGAACCGACGGGCCATCAGGCGTTCCAGCCCGAAAAGCAGGAAGGGAATCACCGCGAAACGGCAGATAAAGTTGATGGAGTAATACTGAACCGACAATTCCTTCATGAAGCCGTTCATCACCAGGAAGAGTACGGCCAGGGCCGCGGCCAGACGGTCGCGTGTAAAGCGTTTTGCCAGGGCCCAGATGCCCCAGAAAATGCCTAGTTTAACCAGCGCGAAGGCGATGAAGACCGGCCATTCCCATCCAAACCAGCGGATCAGGGGAGCCAGCAACAGAAACAAGGTCGTATAGGAGCGAGAGAAAAACAGGCTCAAATAGACATCGTTGGGATGAATGGTCGAGGGGTCGAAGTAACGCGGCACCAGCGCCAGGTACAGCAGTTGGTCCAGGTTGCCGAAGGTGTATCCCACGATCAGCAGGTTGATCCCGGCCGCCAGGACCAGAAACACCAGGGGAGGGAAGGTATCGGGGCGAAGCATGCGATGGAGAAAAGCGGTTATGCGAGGCATCGTTCTTTGTTTTTTTGTCACTGGAATCGTTTCCGGTTCGGAAGCAGGGGGGGCAGGCCGTCGCGCTTCCAGGAAAGGGTTCGTGAGGGTGAGGGGCCGCCCGCTTCGAAGAAGTCACGGTTCCACCGCGATGAGGTTTTGCAGGCGAATGGAGCGGGTGCGGGCCGGAACCATGCGGTCCAGGTACACAAAGCGATCCCGCAGGATCAAGTGCATTCGTTGGATCGCGATCGGGAAACGGGGACGGTTGTCGCGGCGGTTGTCGCCCAGACAGCGCCAATGCCTGAAATGGGGGGTATAGTATCCCGAGGCGTAGAGCCCCGGGAGAGGCATGATCAGAAAACGCCGGCCATCGAAACCGATGCTGGTGTTATCCTCCCAGTCGGACATGTCCCAACCATTGGGAGATTCTTCCCATCCGATCGAAACCCAGTCTCGATCCTCGGCATCACGGAACTCGAAAATCACCCGGCCCCAGGCCGAATTTCCTTCCACCTCGATGCCGAGCATTTCGGGGCGACCGGACAACGTCAGCGGTTTGCCCGTCCTTTCCAAGGTGACATACCGTCCTACCAGTCCGGGGGTTTCAGGGGCGGGTCGCAAGGAAACACGCAGCCCTTCGGCGTCGTTTTCGATTTCAACATCACCCCGGATCACGGGCTTGTACGCGCACCAGTTCTCGAGATAATCCGTCTTTCCCTCGGCGACCTTCCAGGTTCCGGCCTCCGTGAGCGTATCCACCGTTACGCATTTGCCGGAAGGCACGGCGTCCGCATGCGTCCAGGTGCCGGCAACGGCTTCGCTTAGCGGCTGGGGGGTGCGGACAAACACCGGTGATTCTCCCACGGACAGGGACAAGCGACCGTTCTCTGCCGTTCGTTTCGATTCCCGGCCCATCAGATCGGTTTGCACGATTTCGCCGTTGCCGTCGGGATGCAACCTCGTCTCGACGCTACCGCGCGTGGTCCAGAACACCGTCACGAAGTCGTCTCCGACCGAGAACTCCATGGCATGGAGACCATGGGACCCCGTATGCAGGAAACGGTTGTATTTTGCAAGGTCCAGCACCCGTGTCAGCGTGGCGAGCGCGATATACGAGGGTTTGGGCTGCATCTCGGGATAGTGTGTCAGAACGCCGGACGAGCCCCACCGGCTGGAGTAGTAGGAGCTGTTGCAGTCCATCAACAAGGCAATGTTCACGTCCGGAACCCGATGCGCCAGCATGTGCAGCACATCCCGGGCATACCAGTCTGCCTGGCGTTTCAACGTCAGGGCGCCAGGCGCCGTGGCACGGTAGCCCACTTCGTAGCAGGTGGTGACCGGCATGTCGTCAAGACCATGCAAGTCGAGCATCTGTCTAGCAAGCCAGAAACTCTGGATGTTGTATCCATTCGGTTGGCCTTCGGGGCTGAACAATTGGACGGCCTGCTCCATTCCCAGTGCGTCCCAATGGGGGCGGGGGAGGTTCTCGCGTGCCCAATGCATGTTGAAGTTCGGACCGCTGTTGCCCAGGAGAATATCCAGTCCCGGCGCTCCGGATCGGATGGCCTGGGCATGTCGCGCGATATGCGCGCGCAATCGGTCGCGCCATTCGGCTTCTTCACCATCGATCGCGGGGGGCGGAAGACCGAGCAACTCCGGCGGCAGGTCGAGCCCGAGGCTGGGCATGCCACTCATTTCATGAAAAATCATGGCGTAGCGCGCGTTCGGCCAGCGCTGGTACAGGGATCGGTAGGCTTCTGTTAATTTCTCGGGGTCGGGCGGGTTGCGCACATCCCGGGCGGACTGGGAGACCTTGATCTGGCTGGGGGAAATGCCGTGCCGGGCATAGACTTCAGGCAAAACTCCATAGGTCTCTGCCTGGCGGCCGCCTTCCAACCAGCTTCCAGCCGAAACGAAACGAAACCCCATCTTGCGGATCAGAGGCAAGGCCCGTTCGGCATACGCTTCGGAATAGTGCGAACGCTGGAACCACCAGGTGCCGTAATGCGGGGGATCGTCGAACCCCGCCTGGCGCGAATCTTCCGGCAGCAATGCGAGATTCAGGTGTTCTTGCCAGAAAATATTCTCCGCTTCGTCCGTTACGCGCAGGTCGGACGCGTACCAGCCGAACGGCAAGTCGTGCAAAGAAACCTCGATCGACGTTTCGCCTTGGGCTTTTGCCGTTGCCGGGATATTGCGTTCAAAATCCTGACCAAAGAAATCCTTGAAGTGGAATTCGAGTCGGACCGCCCGGTCGCTTTTGTCCGCATTGACCAGGCGTACGTTGAGCGCCGGTTTCGCCGGGCGCTGAAATACATGACCGAGAGCTTCCGATTCCACGAAAACACCCAGTGGAGATTTTTGCAGCGTGGCGGCCAGCACGTGGATTCCGCTTTGTGGGCCCAGCGGAAGGCGTTCGAAGACGCCGTTGTTAATGTTCACGCGGGGCTCGATTTTTCTGGAAAATTCGAGGTAGAAGAAATCCGCGGGCTCGTTCCAGTCCATGCCCTCGAACCGCAGATATTCGGCCAGTTCGCCGGTCGGTAGGGGCAACGATACACGGAACAGGGGCCATGGTGGACCGTCCTTCTCGATTTCTCCGATGCGCTCCAGGTGCACGTCCTGTGAAGCGCCGACGGACGGATCGAGGACCAGGTCGACATCGGCCTGGGTGGCGCCGCTGCCGTCCCATGCCTGACGGTAGCGTGCCAGGCGGATTGTCATTTCCGGGCTGCGTTCCGGATCGACCGCGCAGATCAGGTGCAACCGGTTGTAATGGGCACGGGGAATCGAGCGAATCAGCGATTCGGGGACGGCATCCCAGGAACTCCGCCGGTAGTAGGGGTTGTAAAAACTGGCGCTGTCGAAATCCTGCATCAACCAGCGCGACAACCCGACATCCAGGGCCCGATCCGGCGCCAGAACCTGAAACGGAACGCCGGCGAGATGATGGACGCCGGTCTTCAGGGACGATTTCCCCGCCGCGCGTCCCGTGGCGTGCGGGTGCGTTTCCAGCAAAAGCGGCAGGAACTCGGGCGTTCCAAGGGTGGGACTAGCCGCGCTGGAAAGAATCTCGGCGCCGTCGGTTGCGGTCAACGCGAGCGACGCCCAGTCGGCGAGCGGAACGGAAGAGAAGTAATGGCCGTCAATCCAGATAGCCAGGCGGTTTCCGCGTCGGACCAGTTGAAGGATCAGGGGGTGAGTCGAGGCGGGAGGCAGGTTGTCCCATTCCGCCAGGATACGGGCCTGGTCACGCGGCTGTTGGTAGAAATGCACATCCGGCCGGATAAACAGGAGACGCGAGAGGGGCGCCATACGGTCGCCTTCCATCGACTTCCAACCGTGTTGACCGGAAAGCGTGATCATGATGCCCGCATCCGAAAGGGGATCGATTCCCCCCTCCACCTTCATGTTCCAATGGTGATTGCGCGCGGTCATGTTGACCGTGCGCAGACGGAGTCGAAGGTCTTCCCTGGAATTTCGGCTCCAGACGAGATCGATCCCTTCGCCGGCCAGGCCACATCGCGCTTCGATTCGGATTGCTTCTCCCTCGTCGCGGGGAAACGGCGGAAGCAAATCGTCTGCATGCGATGCCGCGGCCAGTCCGATCGCCAGAGTCAGGACACGCCAGGCAGAGTTCGTTTTGGGCGGAAATGCGGGCAGGTGCATGTCGTTTCTCTTTCTGTTGGGACGAACAGCGGCACAGGGAGCTTCAGCCGCCGGAAGGTTTGAGCCGTTTGGACGTGCGCATGGCGCAAAAAGCCCGACCGCACATCGAACAATGGTCATCATGGGCGGACTGGCCGGCATGGGCGGAGCGGGTACTTTCCCAGCGCTTCCTGGCCTGCCTGCCGTCCAGGCACAGTTCGAACTGCTTTTCCCAGTCAAACGCCACGCGGGCCCGCGCCATGGCGTCGTCCCGGTCGCGGGCGCCGGGGAGTCCCCTGGCGATGTCCCCGGCATGTGCCGCGATGCGGAAGGCCACAATGCCTTCGTGCACTTCGCAGGCGTCGGGCAGCCCCAGGTGTTCGGCGGGGGTTACGTAGCACAGCAGGGAGGCGCCGTGGTGGGCGGCTACAGTGGCGCCGATGGCCGCAGAAATGTGGTCGTATCCCGCGGCGATATCGGTAACGATCGGTCCCAGCACGTAAAACGGCGCTCCGTCGCAGACCTTCTGCTGGCGATGCATCTGCCCGGGAATCCGGTCCAGGGGAACGTGTCCGGGGCCTTCCACCATCACCTGTACACCCCGCTCGCGGCAACGGCGTGTAAGTTCTCCCAGGGTTTCCAATTCGCCATATTGCGCTGCATCGCCGGCATCGGCCAGGCAACCCGGGCGCAGACCGTCTCCCAGGGAAACCGTGACATCGTGGGCCGCCAGGATGTCGAGAATTTCGTCCCAACGTTCGTAAAGCGGGTTTTCGCGGCGATGTTTGCGCATCCATTCCGCCATGATCGCACCGCCACGGCTGACGATCCGCATGACACGGTTCAACGCCGCGGGGATGTGCGCCTGCAGAAGACCGGCATGCAAGGTCATGAAGTCGACACCCTGGGCGGCCTGTTCCCGGATGACTTCCATCATCACGTCGACGTCCAGCACCGGCAGGTCTTCCCCGTCATCCGTTCGCGACAGGGCCTCGTATACCGGCACGGTTCCGAGCGGCACCGGCGAGGCTTTCAGCAAACTTTCCCGGATGGCGGCCAAGTCCGGCCCCACGCTGAGGTCCATGACGAAATCGGCCCTGGCTTCCAGCGCCACGCGCAATTTCTCCAGTTCCGTTCCCTGCTCGGATCGCGTAGGGGATCGACCGATGTTGGCGTTGACCTTGGTGCGGAACATCGTGCCGACCCCGGTGGCGTGCAGGTTTTCATGGGACGGGTTGAACGGGATGACCGCATGGCCACGCGCTACCGCGGTACGCACCTGTTCGGGGCTCATGCCCTCGTCACGGGCGACCTGCTTCATGGCCGGCGTGATTGTGCCGGTTTTGGCTGCTTCAAGCTGTGTCATAACCGTGATGGTATACCATATGCGTCCGCGATATGCAAACGTGATAGCCAGCGCACGGCGAGCAGGATGGGTGGGGTTCACAATGGGTGAAGCACACTTGGAAATCGCGACAAAAAAACCTGAATTCTGAATGTTTCGCGTATACGCCGCGATCGCTTCGTGTTTTGTCCTTGATATCCAATACATTCCCGGACAAAACGGGTCTGACTTTTTCCGCGCAATGTCCGACTTCGGATTCCTGGCTTCAGTAATCGTTGTGTTGTGACAACGTTGAATCACACCCGGCGGACGGGAGCACGAGACTGTCGGGTTCGATGACGAAACGACCGCCCTGCTTCAATGCGGGAGTCCAGGGAACCACGAGCACCTTGTCGATCCGCAACATGCCTTCGCCGTTTTCGAGTCGCACAAGGGGTTCCACGAAGCCCCGTCCACGCTGTGTGGGCACCAGCCAGGTGATTTTTAAAGGGCCCTCGGGGGCATTCACCCGGGTTTCTTCGAGCGTATGGGCGCCCTGGCGCATGGCAAAGCAGGGTTTGGCCGTTCCTTCCAGGCGCCCCTGGAGTTGGATCGCCAGGCCGCCGTCGCGGTTGGTCCGGATGTGGGGATGCATGGTATGCCAGCGATAGCCGCGTCCGTTCCAGTCGTTGACCGGAATACGCGGCTGCGAATAACGCAGACCGAGGGCGATGTTTCCCAGGTCGCGGGTGGTAAGCTGTTGCGGAGGTCGTTCGCCGTAGGCCGCTTCCGCCTCGAATGCCGCGAACAGGTCCCGGCGCGGCGCCTGGGATGGACGGCGTTCGAACACCCGGTTCGTCAGTTCAAGATGCAACAATTGGTGGCGTGAATGCCGGATGGCGGGACGGGCCTCGTGCGCTTTCAAGGCCCCCAGGATCATGGCGGCCAGGCAGGCTCCCGCGGCCAGGAATCGCGGCACCTGCGGCAGGCGGCGTGACAGGGACAGGAGCGCCAGCAGCAGTCCTGCCAGGACAACCAATGTGGTCCATCCCTCCGCTCCCGGCCAAGGGGGATTGCGATAGGACAACAAGGGATTGATCAACGCGTTAAAGGGTTTCATGCCTTGCAGACGGTGCCAGGGCAGGATGAAAGTCCCCCCCGCGCCGCGCAGGGTGATCAGCGTCGCCAGCAACAAAAGAAAGGACGTCAAACCCAAGCTGTAAAACATAATCCTCGCGCCGCCGCGGGCCTTTGACATCATCAGGGCCGTGCCCGGAAGAAGCAGGGGCACGGCGGTAAGAAGGTAACGTCCCGGAATGCAGGCTCCGCCCAGGGCCGCGCTGTTGGAGCAGGAAGTGACAAGGATGCCGGCCGTCACTACTCCCGCCGCCAGACCGTCGATACGGAATTTCGGATGTTGGAAGCAGGCCACGAGCGTCGCTGCCAGCATCCAGGCCGCCGCCGGCAATACGGACAGCAATCCGCGTTCGTCGGCCAGCACCGCCCACATGGCCCTTGGATACGAAAACAGGATGCCACCATAATCGTAGGCGCCCCGGTCTCCGAACATCGCGTGTTGAATTCCCATCAGCGCCAGTCCGCAGATTGCGTACCCCAGCGTGAACAGTCCCAGGCGGACAAGTTTGAGTCTCAAGGGTTCCCGCAGCCACAGTCCACGCAGTCCATAGCACAAGGCCACCAGCAGGCTGGGGACCGCAAAGCGGGTATGGGCATAGGGCAGGTATCCGCAGGCCGCCAGGGTGACCGCCATCGTAAGCCAGGGGCGGCGGCGTTGCGCCATGAACCCCCAGAATGCCCAGGCCAGCAGACCGCATCCGAGAATCTCGGGAAGAAAACGGATGGCGTATACCGCCCAGGCGTAACTGAACCCCAGGACCAGAAGAGTCAAGCGGGCGGCACGCCGCGCCGCCCCTGCTTCACGACACAGCCTCCAGCATCCGGCCAGGGCCCCGGTCCCGATCAGCGCCAACAGCAGCTGCCGGCCGAAAAAACCGGCAAAGGCCAACGGCCACCCCAGCAGCGGCAGCCCGAAGGAATGGTAGCTGAAAATGCGGCCGCGGGGAGACTCCACCAGGTGCATGTGCGCCATGTCGCGGCGGCGTTCGGCGGGGTTTTCCGCAAGATCTTGCGAAAGATTGTTTTCCACATTCAGGTCGGCGTCCTGGCGCAAACTGTGGAGTTGCGTCATGTAATGGGCTTCGTCGCCCACATCTTCGCCGACGCGGTGGTTGAAGTAGAGACCCAACAGCAGCAGAAAAAGGCCGTACCAGAGAAAACCCCGGACGGGGCGTCCGGGGAAGCGATCGGCCCGGTCGGTCAACGGCCCCAGGAAGCGGTCCAGCGACCAGGCCGGCAATAGAATCAACCCCAGCACAAGCGCCTGATCAAGCAGCGGCAATTCCAGCAGGATGCCCCATTGCGACATGCCGGCACAAGCCGGCAGCCACACCAGGGGCCGCAAGACG
>CAZIUM010000078.1:0-12445 GCA_964542285.1 uncultured Lentisphaerales bacterium | reverse complement strand
GCACAAGTCAGGGAACGAAAACCATGATTCATGCGACAAATCGGACAAGAAGCGAGACATTGCCCCCGCGGCGGATGCTGTTGCCGACACTGGCCTGCCTGGTTCTGGCCGCGGTCATGGGCCGCGCCGCGACGGCGCCCCTGACCCGGGACGGCCAACCCGCCGCGGCGCTGGTGTTGCCCGAAGCGCCGGAAGCGCGGGAGCAGCTCGCCGCGGAAGAGCTGATCGAGCACCTGCGCTCGATCAGCGGGGCCACCCTTCCTCTTGCGGACGCCGACCAAGTTCCGGAAGGACTGGTGCCGATTTTCCTGGGGTCGGCGGCCGATTCCAAACTCGATGCCGTAACACGCTCCGCGGGTGACAATCCTTCGTCTTTCGCCCTGCGGGTCACTCCGGAGCGCATCGACATCCGCGGACTTTCGGATGAAGGCACGCTGTTTGGCGTATACGAGCTGCTCGAACAGCTCGGCGTGCGCTGGTACATTCCCGGCGAGCTGGGACGGGTGATCCCCAAAGCCCCGACCGCGGCGGCAAAGGTCCAGGAGACCGTCCAGGCCCCCTCGATGGAATTGCGCCTGCTACAGCCTTGGCAGGGACATACCACCGGATGGATCGCACGCCAGCGGTTGGGCGGCCAGCGCCGGTCCACCGGCGGCCACGGCATCCCCCCTTACACCGGCAGCGCCGGAAAACAGGCTTTCGAGAGTCATCCCGAATACTTTGCCCTGATCGGTGGCGAACGCCGTCTGCGCCAAATTTGCGCCTCCAATCCCGGCGCCGCGGAGCTTACCGCCGACACGCTGCGGAAACGCTTCGCCCCCACCAAGGAAAAATTCTACGTCGGTATGGGCCCCAACGACGGAGGCGGATACTGCGAATGCACGGAATGCCGGGCCCTGGACGGAGACGTGTTCGATCCCTTCGCCGGATGCATTGCCCATACCGGTCGCTACATCGAATTTTTTAACCGGGTTCTGGCGCTGCTGGAGAACGATTATCCCAATTTGCATATCGTCTGGTACGTGTATGCAAAACATATGATGCCTCCCCCGGAAGCCATTCGTCCCAACCCCCGGATCGTCGGAGTGTTTGCCCCCATCAGCATGGACCGGCTGCGTGGCATGGACAACCCCATGAGTCCCGACCGGTATACCCTGCGCTGGCTGATCGAATCCTGGAGCGCGCTCGAACCCAACGAACTGTACTACCGCGGCTATTACAACAACCTGGCCTGCATCCAACTTCCCAAGACGCAGATCGATCGCGTACGCACCGAAATCCCCGCGTTGCGAAAGCTGGGAGTCAATGTCATGCGGGTGGAATGCATCGGCGGAAGTTTCATGTGGGATACCGATCCCTTGACGCTTTACGTGGCTTCGCGACTGATGTGGAACGTGGATACCGATGTGGATGCGCTGCTGGAAGAATTCTACCGGCTGTTTTACGGCCCGGCCGAGGCCCCCATGCGGCGCTACCACCAAGAACTCGAGGCCGCCGTCCGGGACACCCCCTGGTTTACGGGTTCGAGCTACGTGTATCTTCCCATGTTCCTGGACCATCCACGCCGGGACGAACTGCGCGAACTGCTCGAGCAGGCCGGCAAACTCACCGCCGACGCTTCCACCCCCTATGCCGAACGGGTTCGTTTGATCCGCCAGGGATACCGGCGACTCGATTTGTTTCTCGACATGATCCAGGCGCGAAACCGGTTCGATTTCCCCCAGGCGCTGGCCGCCATGCATGACTACATCGCGCTGAGCGAAAGCCTCACGAGTGTAGTGGTGGAAGGCGAAGGCCGTCGCGCCATGCGCAAGGGAGGAGGCATCATGTCGTACTTGAACCGTTTCTTCCGGGCGCCGGTCGAATCGGGACATGCCCGCACCGTGGAAATGGGCGCGTTGGTGGCTCCCCTGCCGGACGAATGGCTGTTTTTGATCGATCCCGCCGAAATCGGCGAAATCGGCGGGTGGTCGCGTCCCGGCGAGCTGGGCGGCAACTGGCAACCGTTGAAGACCAGTTCCCGCAGTTGGTCGGACCAGGGCTTGCACTACTACAAGGGCGTTGCCTGGTACCGGCAAAAAGTCGCCATCCCCGAAAAATTCCGCGGCCGCCCCCTGTACCTGTGGTTCGGAGGCATCGACGAACTGGCCTCGGTTTGGGTCAACGGACAGTATCTGGGGACCAACCGTGAACCGGTGGGAGGACTTCCCGGGGTTCCGGGGACCTTCCGTCCGTTCGACCTGGACGCCACCGGGGCCGTGAAGTTCGGCGAGGAAAACTGGGTTGTGGTGCGTATTGTCAACAAGGCGCTCAACGAGCTAGGCACCGGAGGAATTGTCGCCCCGGTGATGTTCTGGACGCCCAACGACCCGTCCTGGAAACCGGAATAACCCGGGCTTGACCAAATCCCGCCTGAATGTTAAAAGCCTTAGGTTTTTGTACCAGGCAAACCAGGCGAGGAGTGACGATGCGGACAATCTGGCTGACGGGATTCTTGGCGGCGGCGACATTTCTGGCGGGCTGCGAGCTATCGGATGACGACGATGCGTCCGGCGCCTACTGGTCGTCCGTGGCCGGTGAAGACGGCGGGGGTGGAGAAACCGGCGAAAGCCCGAGTGGAAGTACCGGCGGCGGGTTCAGCCTGGGCAATGTCGTCTGGCTGCATGGCAATGTCGGTGGCTGGGAACAGACGGCCAGCCTGAGCTCGGTCCGGGTTTCCGGCGGATCCATCACGCTCAATTACAACAAGGCCAATGTCTGGCCCGCGGTCAACGGCATGAACGCCAACCCCTGGATTTTTGTGCAGCGCGACGGTCGATGGTATGGCGCCACCTGGGAATGGCTGCGCAAGGGGCAAACCACGAAATCCGTTGCGGCGGTACGAGGCGATCATATCAAGCGAGCTCCGCTCAACAATTTCGTGCCGGCATCCGGCGAAACATACGGCTTCATGGTCAGCGGGCTGATCCGGGATAAAACGCGCAACGTTTCGGAACGCAGCAACGTGGTCATGATGCGCTGGCCTTGAACATAACTAGCGGTTCTTTTGCCTTGCGCACGCCGCGCAAATTGCCCAAGCTACACGGTTAACGGGCGTTTGGCCCTGCTGCATTATGAAAGTTCGTTTTATCGGCGGCGCCTGCCTGGCGACCGTCTTGTTTATATGGCATACGTCCGGTTGGGCGGACGAGGAGACGGGATGGCTGCCCGCGGAGGCCGAAACCGCGGTCGCCTTGGCGTTGCGTTACAATCCGCGTTTAACCGTGGCGCGCAGCGCCTGGACGGCGGATACCCAGCGAGTCGTGGCGCACGACGGGTTTTACCAACCGCGCCTGACGGCCGCCGCCGGGGCTTCGCGGGGGCCCGGCACGGCGCCAGAAAGTCTCCTGTCCCCACGATTGCCCGGCGACGCCGCCTCGCTCCAGGCCGGATTGCATTGGCCCTTGCGCGCCGGGATACGTCTGGGAGCCGGACTGTCTCACCGTTTTCTTTTCGAAGCCGACGGATTCGACGATCTCGGGCAGACGGTGGCGGGGTTGCGGCTCGAAATGCCGCTGCTGCGCGATCGCGGTTTCCGTCTTCAGCAAAACGAACAGCGTGCGCTCAATGCCCAGGCGGATGCCGCCGGGGCCTTGGCCGATGCCGTGCTTCAGGACCTGGCCCTGGCGACGCTGGTGGCCTATGCGAATCGCTTGTATGCCGCCGCCGAGCTGCTGGCGGCCACCCAGGCGCTCCAACGCGTAACCCTCCTGAGCGAAGAAACCGCAGCCCGCGTCGCCCTGCGCGCCACGCCGGAAGCCCAGATTTTCCCCGCGCGCATGGAAGTGGCTATCCACCGTCAGACCTGGCGCGCGGCGCAAGCCAACCTGCTGATCGCCGGACAGCAACTGGAAGAGTTGCTCGGCGGTCCCCGCCTGCCATCCTATCCCGAAGCCGCCCAATTGCGTGCCTGGGCTTCGAATTGCGTCCGGTGCGCAATTGAATCCGTGCCCGGCTGGCAGCAGGCCGGGCGCCCCGAGTTGCTGGTGGCGCGACAGCAACG
Source organism: uncultured Lentisphaerales bacterium (assembly GCA_964542285.1). Lineage (GTDB taxonomy): Bacteria > Verrucomicrobiota > Kiritimatiellia > RFP12 > JAAYLN01 > CAZIUM01. Next base: position 8,403 of record CAZIUM010000078.1, on the reverse strand, counting down.
CCAGGCGGCCGAACACCGCCTCGACTCCGCCAACGAACAACGACGCTCTGACCTGCAATTGGTGGCCGGCATCGGATATCGCGGCGAATCCGAAAACGGCACCCTGGGGCGCGACAACCTGCTGGACGAGCGACGTGCCGGAGTTGAAGCCGCCCTGGTCTGGAGCCGACCCTGGTCGTTCATGGCCGAAGATGCCCAGCAAAGCATCCGCAGGGCGGAACTCGCCGGCGCCCGCGAAACCCTGCGCCAGGTGCAACTGCGCATCACGTCCGAATTGCGCCAGGCCGAGGAATCCCTGGCGGCGGCGCGGGAACGCATGACCCTGGTGGACCAGGCCGTGTTCGAAGCCCGCCGCGCGCTCGGAGCCGAGGAAGAACGCCTCCGTATGGGCGAGGGCCGCAGTCGCAACGTGCTCGATGCCCAGAAGGATCTCACCACCGCCGAGCGTCTCGCCAACCAGACCGCTTTTGAAACCGTCCGGGCCTTTGCCACCTTGTTGCATGCCGCCGGCATTCCGCTGGCGGCGGAGGAGTGATGGGATGTCATTATCCGCCAAATTCTACGACCTGGTGCGGCGTCAATTGCCGCGCGACGACGCCGATGCCATCGAGGACCTCTTGCGCGACGGTTCCCTCCAGGACGAGCAACGCGAACAAATCGAGCACGATCGTCAGATTCTCGAGGGCGAGGACGAAACCGGCGGCGAAATTTCGCGAGAGGCCCAAAAGCAGTTGCGCCTGGCGGCCGAGACCTCGCTGCGTCAGCTGCAGGTGATCCAGCGAGGCCGCTGTCCGCAATGCGGAGCACATCTGCGACAACATCTTTTCGCGCGAATCTGCGACAATTGCGGCTGGAATTCCTATGATACCCCCCGCCAGGGACGCGTGCGCGTGCACTTGTCGGGCGCCAGTCCACAGCACATCGATGGCGAGCGCTGCTATTTCCTGAAGGACGGCACCGTCTTGCTCCTGCGTGACGACGCCGTGGTCGCGCGCCTCCAGCAAAGCGCCATCGCCTGGATTGAATATCTATGGGATCAGGAGGAACTGGAGTCCCGACAGCGCGAGGCCCTGGACCACCTCACGATCTTGTGCGGCTGGTGCAACCAGGTGGTCGATCCCGAAGCCGACGGGTTCCATCTGGTTCAGGTGGCCTTCGGAGCGACCCAGGAACGCTACTGCTTCTGTTCCGACGACTGCTACGAGGCCTTCCGAAAAATGTATCCCTCGCGTGTGCACCGCAATTGCTACGAGCGTTCCTGTAGCGACTGCAACCTCTGCATCAAACGCTATGAGGACGAGGCCGAGGGCATTCGGACCCTCGCCAAGGACTACCTGCTGCCGCGAAAGCGAGGGGAACGCTAGGATGAAACGGGCCCGTCCCGACACGGAGAAACGAGCTGCCCTTTGAACAACCCATGGAAACGTTTCCACACAATCCCCAACGCTTCGCGTGTCCTCCTGAACCTTAACATCGGAACCTGAAATCATGGGCGAATATCGAAATACCAAAGGCGAAAAACGCCCGGCAACCGTACGCGAACGACGTTCGTTGCGGAACCGGATTCTATGGTATGTCTTGCTGGGTCTACTGCTGGTGGGCACGGCCGGCAAACTGATCAAGGTCAAGCATCGTGTGCCGGCCGCCGGCTATGTCACCACGGCCGAATATGCCGAGGTGCGCGCTCCGGCCGCCGGCCGCGTGCAGCGCATTGCCGCTTCCTCCGGCGACTCGGTGCACCAGGGCGATCTGCTGGTGCAGCTCGAGGACGCCGCAGAACAGGCGCAACTGGCCGAAACGAAACGCCAAGCCGAACGCGGCCAGGCCGAACTGGAACTGCGCGAGGCCGAGTTGTCCCAGCAAAAGCGAGAACGCGAAAGCCGCATCGCCATCGCCGAACTGGCGCTCGAACACGCACGTCAGCGTCTCGCCACCACCACCCAGTTGTCGGAAAAGGGACTGGCCTCCGGCCGCGACCTCATGGAGGACACCTTCCGTGTCCGCATGGCTGAAACCGAGTACCAAACCCTCAAAAAGTATGACATTACCCTCGCCAAACGCCAGGTTGACGTTCTTCGGCGCCAGGTGGACGCCTTGCGGGAAGCCGTGGCCCGTGCCCGCGCCAACCTGGAAATGCGCGCCATTCGCGCGCCGATCGACGGCCGCTTGCTGAGGCACACGTTTTATATCGGCGAGGTCGTGCGTCCCGACATGGTGCTCTACGAGGTCTTTGGCGGCGAGGATCTGATCCTCAAGCTGCGCGTGCCTGAAAAATATGCCGCCCGCGTCGCCACCAACCAGGCCGTTCGCGCGCAACTGCGCACCGAAAAACGACTGCTGATTCCCTATTGGTTCCACGGGCACGTGGCCGCGATGCGCGACGCAATCCAGGTCGACGGCCCCCGTACTTACCGGGTGGTTTACTGCCCTTTCGACCCCCGGGGAAGACATATTCCACCCGGGGCCACCGCCGACGCGCAGATTTGCGTCGGGCGCGCCTCTCTCTGGCGTAATTTATTCGATCTGTAGTCGCGGCCCGTTGTCGCGAGCAAGGGATGGTTGTGGGCGCTACACCGCGTCAATCTGTTTTGGGCAAAGTGCTGTTGTTCGTGCATCCGTTTCGGCTGCACCTGCTGGGGATGTTGGCCCTGACGGCGCTGCTGTCGTTGATGATGATGATTCCCCCGCTGCTCACGCGGTCCATCATCAATGATGTTGTCGGCGGCGGCGAAAGGGAAAGACTTCCCTTGATCGCCGTGTTGATGATTCTGACCGGCGTACTGGGCGCCCTCTGTGCCTATCTCCAGGTGCTTGGGATGGCCTACATCGGCCAGTCTTTCGTGATGCGCGTCCGCTCGGCCATTTACAGCCACATGCTCAACCTGAGCATGAACTTCTTCAGCCGCGAAAGCACCGGAAAGCTCGTCAACCGCCTGATGGGCGACAGTACCGTTCTGCAGCAAATGCTCACCGTCACGTCGCTGCAGATTTTCTCCGATGTCATCAGCGCCGTCTTTGCCATCAGCGCGACCCTGTTTATCAACTGGCGCCTGGCAATTCCCCTCTACGTGCTGGTGATGCTGTTCGCTTTCAATTACCGCCTCAAGATCGGCCTGCTGCGGCGCCTCACGCGCACCCATCGCGCCGCGGAGGACCGCGTAGCCAGCGGCGTGCAAAACCGCCTGGCCTCGAATCTCACGGTCAAAACCTATGGCGCCGAGGTCCGCGAAAACTCCGCCTTCCGCGGGCAAAGCTCCCTCAGCCTCGACCTGGCGCGCGAAAGCCAGGTCGCTACCGCCAATTTTTCGCTCAACACAGGACTGTTGCGCGATCTCGGTCAGGTGATCATTTTTTTCATCGGCTGCGGCATGGTGCTCAACGGCACGGCCAGCTATGGCGATGTCACCGCCTTTCTGGCTTATGCCATGCTGCTGCTCTGGCCAGCGGTGCGTTTCTCGCAGCTGGCCCAGCAGCTCCAGAACGTCAAGATTTCGGCCGAACGCCTGTTCGAAATCCTCGATGAAGAACCCCAGGTGGTCGACCGTCCGCGAGCCATCAAACGCAAGAAGATTCGTGGCGATGTGGAATTTGACCAGGTGCACTTTTCCTACATTCCGGGAACCCCCGTGCTGCAGGGTTTCAACCTCACGGTCAAAGCGGGTGAAAGCGTGGCGCTGGTTGGCCCCACCGGATGCGGCAAGACCACCGTTCTGTCGCTGCTGATGCGGCTCTACGACGTCACCGAAGGCGCCCTGCGCGTCGATGGCGTCGATGTGCGCGACCTCGATTTACAAAGCTTGCGGCGCCATTTCGGCATCGTCTTGCAGGAGTCCCTGCTCTTTACGGTCAGCATTGCCGATAACATCCGCTACGGGCGCCCCTCCGCCACCCGCAAACAGGTCGAGTTCGCCGCACGCATCGCCGAAATCCACCAGGAAATCGTCGCCCTGCCACGGGGTTACGATTCGGTCATCGGCGATCGCGATGTGCAGCTTTCGGTCGGCCAGAAGCAGCGCATTGCCATCGCGCGCGCCATCCTGGCCGATCCCGCCATCCTGATCATGGACGAGGCCACCAGCGCCCTCGATACCAACTCCGAAAAAGCCATCCAACTGGCACTGGACCGGTTCCTCGTCGGACGCACCGCCTTTATCGTGGCGCATCGCCTCAGCACCATCCGAAACGCGAACAAGATCGTGCTCCTGGATGCCGGAAACATCGTGGAATGCGGAAACCATGAAGAGCTGATCCGGATTCCGAACGGCCGCTACCGCAACCTGTATGAAACCCACGCCGGGGCCGGCGTGATTACGGACGAAGGCTGATCGCCATGCGTCGCCGCTTCGAATATCGACACATGCCCTACCGCCCACCGCGCGTGGTCCACGAACAGCGCGGTGCCGCGCGGCTGATTCTGCGCTTTGCCGCCCGCTATGTCTGGCCTCACCGCTGGACCGTCCTGCTTTGCATCCTCCTGATGAGCTTCAACACCTGCGCCGTGTACCTGCAAAGCTTTTACACGCGCATTGCCGTGGATGACATTTTGATGGTCGGCGTCGCCGAAACCGGCGAAACCCGGGAGGATCGGCCCGCGGGAATCGATCGCGACCGGCAAGTGGCTCCCGCGCCGCGTCAGCGCGAAGGCAGCGTTTCGGAACGCGGACGCGCCCATGGAGACCACCGCCTTCCCTGGGCCGGTCGACGCCTGTTGATGCTGTTTGTCATCTATGTCGCCACGATTGTAACCTTCAACCTGGCCAATCGCGCCGTCCAGCGGCTTCAGGCGCGTATCGCCCAGGACATCACCGGACGCCTGCGCGAGGACATGCACGAAAAGATCGTCAGCCTTTCCCTGTCCTACCATCTGGCCCATACCCCCGGCCGCCTGATGTCGCGCATCCTGGCCGATGTCCGCATCGTGCAGAACCGTCTGATGGAAATGATCGTCACCGCCAGCAGCCAGATCGTCATGCTGATCGTGGGCATGGTGATTCTCTTCACGCTCCATGCCGGCATCGCCAGCGTGGTGGTTCTGGCCATGGTCCCGTATGTCTTCATCGTCAGCAAGGTGCGCGTCAAGGTGCGCGCGGTCAACCGTGAATTGCGTCACACCAACGCCTGCCTGTGGGGACTCGTAGCCCAGAAGCTGGACGCCATTAAAGCCATCGTGGCCTATAGCCGGCAGCGCATGGAGATTCTCAACTTTCACCGTCTTTCCTCCTGCTTCCTGCGCGACACCATTCGCGAACAGCATCTCGGCGCCGGCATGAACCGCACCGCCAACCTGATCTCGATGCTCACCACCCGGGGCATCCTGATTTACGGGACCGTGCTGGTCCTCGACGGCAACATGACCCTCGGCACGATGCTCTATATCCACGGCGCGGCCCTGAATCTCTTCATGCCCGTGGTGGTGCTGACGCAAATGGTGTTGCATGTTTCCATGCTGCTGGTGGTCCTGCAACGCCTCGCGCACATCCAGGACACTTCGCAGGAAGTGGCCGAGGACCCGAGCGCCGTGGCCTTTCCCACGCCGCTGCATACCGGCCTGACACTCAAGAACGTCACCTTCTCCTGGAGTTCCGACCTGCCTCCCGTGCTCGAGGATATCAACCTGCACGTTCCCGTGGGAAGCTGGCTCTGCATCATGGGGGCCAGCGGCTGCGGCAAGACCACCCTGTTGCAGCTCATGGCCCGCTTGTTCGATCCCCAGGAGGGCGACGTCACCGTCGATGGCATCGCCCTCGAGAACATCCGCTTTTCTTCGCTGCGGCGGCACATGGCCCTGGTGCCGCAGGAAGCCCAGATTCTCAGCGGATCGATTCGGGACAACATCACCTATGGCTGTCCCGAAGCCACCCCCAATGAAATCATGGCCGCGGCCCGAGCCGCCGAAGCCCATGACTTTATCATGGAACTGCCCGTGAAGTACGAAACCCTCATCGGCGAAAAAGGGACCTCTCTCTCCGGCGGCCAGCGCCAGCGCATCTCGATCGCCCGCGCCCTCATCACCAACCCCGAAGTCCTCCTGCTCGACGACTGTACTTCCGCGCTGGACGCCAACACCGAACGCCGCCTGCAACAAACTCTCGCCCGGTTGCTGGTCGGCAAAACCGCCGTCATCGTCTCGCAGCGTGTCTCCATGGCCATGCGCTGCCATCGCGTCATCATCCTCTCCGATGGCCATATCATCGAACAGGGACCACCCCAGGACCTTCTGAAAAGGCAAGGCTATTTTGCCGACTTGTATGCCAAACAAACTTCCTGATCTTCTCGACGAAGGCGTTCGCGCGCGGCGCGACGCCTTGCTGATCGTCAACCGCTGGCTGCGCAACGACGCCTTCCCGGACCGCCAAATGGCACGTGTCCAGGGAGAGCATGGCTTTGTCATGGATCTCGTCTATGGCGTCGTGCGTGGACGCCGTCGCCTCGAATGGGCCTTGGCCCCCTTGCTGTCGCGGCGTCCTCCGACGCTCTGGGTTGCGGCCCTCCTGATCGGGGCGCAACAGCTTCTGTGCATGCGTGATGTCGCCGACCATGCCGCCCTGCATGCCACCGTCGAAGCCCTCAAATCGATCGCTCCCGGCGGCACGGGCCTGGTCAACGGCGTACTGCGCAATCTCCTGCGCCGGCGCGACTCCCTGCTGGAGGCGCTTGAACGACAACCCCTGGCACTGCGGACCTCCCATCCCGAACTGCTCGTCGACCGCTGGACCCGGCAATTCGGCCCCGACGAAACCGCCGCCCTCTGCCACTGGAACAACCAACCCGCCGAAACGGTCGTGATTCCCCTGCCGGGACGCGGTGTGTCCGCCGACGACCTGCTGGCCCGCTGGGCCAACGATGGACTTCAGGCGCATCCGCACCCCGCTTGCCCCCAGGCCCTGGTGCTCCCGCGCGCGGTCAACCCCGCCCGCATCGCGGGCTTCGACGAAGGTCTTTTCGTGTTGCAGGATCCCGCCACACTGGCGGCCGTCGAACTGCTGGACGCGCGCCCCGGTCAGCGTGTGCTGGATGCCTGCGCCGCCCCCGGCGGCAAAACCCTGCGCCTGGCCGCACTCATGCGCGGGGACGGCGAACTGATCGCCTGTGACCGTCGAGCCGACCGCCTGCCCCGCCTTCGGGAAAACCTCGCCCGCACTCCCTGGCGCGACTTTGTCACCGTGCGCCAGGCCAATGCCGGCGAGGCCGCGATCGAACGCCTTGGACGCTTCGACCGCATCCTGCTGGACGCCCCCTGCTCGAATACCGGCGTCCTGCGCCGCCGGCCCGATGCTCGCTGGCGCTTTACGACCCCCCGCCTGCAACAGCTTGTCGCCCAGCAACGCCGCTTGCTGCTCCGCCTGTTGCCGCTGCTGGCCCCCGGCGGGCGCCTGGTCTACTCCACCTGCAGCCTCGAACCCGAGGAGAACGAGGACATGGTCGCCTCCGTCTGCACCCCGAATGGTCCCTGGCAACAGGTCGACCAGCGCGCCTCCCACCCCGGTCGCGATGCCACCGACGGTGCCTTCGCCGCCGCGATCGGGATTTCTCCGGCGCAAGGCGCCGGGGGGAATTAGGAGTTCTGAAATCCTGGTGCGGTTCAATAATTGTAAGGCCACCCATAGTGCAATGCGGGACTACCCATGCCACCGCAGGCTCGGGGGGCGGCATTGCTTGTACTGCAAAACCTTCCAGGGGGCAGAAAGCGACTCGATCCGCGCCGATGGGGGACGTGGCAACGACTACGTCTGGATGTCGTGCACCCGGCGTCCGGAAAGAAACGCCGAGCGGCTGGGCATGCAGAGGGGGGAGGGACAATACGCGGCGTCAAACACCGTTCCCTGTTCCGCCAGGCTTCTCATGTTGGGCGTATGAATCCCGGCATATCCGTAGGGTTCGGAATACAACGGGTTGTGTTCGTCCGAGAGAAGAATAACGAAGTTGGACATGGATTTACCCTGTAACGCTCAACCGATCGGCGAACGGTTCTGGAGTCAACGTTTCCTGGCCGCCCACAGTGCTTGGCGCGCCACGCCCATCATGATGTTGACATCGTCCGCGGTGCGGACCCCGCGCGAAAAAATGCGTTGAAAGCCCTGCATCATGTGATCGGCCTTGTCCGGCTTCATGAAGCCGATCGTCAGCATGGCTTCGCGCCACAAGGCCCGAAGCCGATCAAACTGGCCGGCTTCCGCGAGGGGCGATTTTTCCTCGGGCGGATCGTACACCCCACGAGACAGAAACAGCTCGTAACAGCAAATCAACACGGCTTGCGCCAGGTTCAATGAAATGTAGTCTCCCGCCGTGGGGATGCGCAACAGGTGGGTACAGCAGGCGATTTCCGCATTGTTCAACCCATTGTCCTCGCGCCCGAACACCAGCGCCAGCCGCCCCCCAGCGGCCCGGCGCCACAATTCCGGG
>CAZIUM010000077.1:0-12598 GCA_964542285.1 uncultured Lentisphaerales bacterium | reverse complement strand
TCCTGTTCGCCGCACCGGCCGCGGATACCAACATTGTCCTGACCGCCTGGTTCACGAACATCAACGACACCGTTGCCCTGCAGAGCAACGTCGCCTACATCGTTTACACAACCTCGGCCCCGGCAGCATCCGTTAAATCGCCGATGCTGCGCAGCATCGTGCCGGGACAAACCACGTTGCGTCTGACCTACCAGGACACGGACAACGGCGGCGTCCCTCTGGACAACGGCACCACGAGCGGGGAATACAACGGAGTTCCGATTCCCCTGCTGGCTCCCGGGGTTTCCTGCCCCGAAGACGCCACCCCGGCGGAAGCGTACGTGACCTTGGTCACGGCCGGCGTCTACCAGGTCACCCTGACTGTCACCAACGCAGCGGGCAATGTCGATACAGCCGCCAGCGAAGTAACCGTCGTGGAGCGCACGGAGCCCGACCTTTACGTATCGCAAAACGGCAACAATGCGGGCGGCCTCGACTGGACCACAGCCTACACGTCCATCCAGCCGGCCCTGGATGACGCCGCCGACAACGACACGATTCACGTAGCCGGTGGCCAGACCTTCGAACTGGGAGAATCCCTGGCCTGGCCCTCCGGGCTTGACGGCGTCACGTTACGGGGCGGCTACGAGGCTGAACCGGACAGCGAACCCGGCGCCAACGATCCGGATCAATGGCCAACCACGCTCACGCCCGAATCCGGCCTGGCCATCCGCATTTTGACCCTGGACAACGTCAGCAACGCCACCCTGGAAAACATCACCTTCTTCAACGGCAACGAACGCACCGGCGTCCATGGCGGCGCCGTCTATGCCAACGCGGTCGACGGCCTGACCATCCGCAACTGCCGCTTCCTGGACAACAAGGTGGTTGCCAGCGTCTCGGGGTATGGTGGCGGATTGTCCGCACTCAACTCCAGCGGCACCCTCACCAACAGCCTGTTCAGCGGCAATTTTGCCGCCTCTTCCACCGGACATGGCATCGGCTCCCGCGGCGGCGCGTTCTACCTCAACGGCGGCACCTGGACCCTGCGCGACTTGCAACTCAACGGCAACTACACCGCCGCCGGTTCCGGCGGCTACCGCGGCAGCAACTACGACATGGCCGGCGGCATCTCCCTGGGCGGTGCGAGCGGGATTTTTGACGCGAAGAACCTGCTGGTCGCCAACAGTGACGGCGGCGGAATCCGGGTGGACTCCGGCGCCGCCACGTTGGAAAACCTGACCGTCAGCGGCTGCGACCCCGTGGGCGTATCGATTCAGTCCGCCGCCGCGGCCAATGCCACCCTCCGCAACTCGATCCTCTACGGCAACCGCGACGACCTGTCCGGCAGCCCCGCGACCCTGGAGTACAACATCATCGGCGACGGAACCCAGGCGGGACTGAACGGCAACCTGGCCGACGCTCCCGAGTTCGAGTTCCCACTGTTCTACCTGGCCGAAAACAGTCCCGCCCTGAACTCCGGCACCGGCACGGTCGCTGAAGCGGGACTTTCGGGCACCACGGTGCGGACTGACGGCACGGCCGACAGCGGCACGGTCAGCCGGGGCTACCACTTCCCGGACGGCGTGGCCTGGGACCTGGACCTCTACGTGGCCTCGGACGGAACCGGCGACGGATCGTCGCCCGCAAGCCCGCTGGGTTCGATTACGGCGGCCCTGGCCCAGGCCGCGCCGCGCACGCGCATCCATGTCGCGCCGGGAACGTACGACAATTCGATCGAAACCTTCCCGCTAGCCATCGACGGAAAAACCATTCACCTCTTGGGAGCGGACGCGGAAACCACCATCATCGATGCCAGCGGCACCGGCCAGCGACCGTTGAACGTAATCCATTCCCCATTCGGCGACAACCGGGTCCAGGGCTTGACCCTGCGCGGTGGGTTTACAGCCCGCAAGGGGCACGGTGGAGGAATCCGCGTCGACAGCGCAACGTTAACGCTCGTGGACAGCCTGATCCGCAACAACGTGACCCTTGAGGAGAGATCCGGGTATGGTGGAGGAATGTATGCCGAGGACGCCACCGTGCTGGTCACCGGCTGCCGCTTCCTGGAGAATCATGCCGCCAACTCCGCCGGGCATATTTACGGCCATGGAGGCGGCATTGCCGCCTGGTCCGCGACCACCCTGCGCGCGATCGATTCGGTTTTTTCCGATAATGTGGCCCGGACCAGCGGCAGCACTGGATACGGGGTCTACGAAGGCGGCGGAATCTGGCTGGGTAGCGGAAACTTCCTGCTGCGCAACGTGCTGTTGGACAACAACATCGGCGGAGGAATTTACGTGGCGGCATCCGGCGCTCTCGCCAATGGAGCCCCCAGTTCCGGGCTTACTCTGGTGGAAAATGTGACCTCGGTCACCAACAACGCAGTGGGAATCCGGGTCCATGCCACGGCGGCGCCACGCACGACGATCCGCAACTCGATCATTTACGAAAACTACGTGGCGGACCTGTACGACGCCCTGCCCGCCACCCTGGAGTACAACTGCATCGGCGACGGCACGCAGGACGGCATCGAAAACAATTTCGCCGCCGATCCGCTGTTTGTGGATGCCGTCGGTAGCGACTTCCGGTTGTCGACCGACCCGCTCAGCCCCTGCATCAACGTCGGCTTGAATCAGTCCTGGATGATCGGCGCCGAAGACCTGCAGGGCCTGCCCCGCATCATGGCCGGCACGGTGGACCTGGGCGCCTACGAATCCCTGCCGCCGAGCGCCACGCTGATCCTGATTCGGTAAGCGAGGACTTCTCAAAAATTTGTACGCAGCCTTCTTGCAGAACATCCGTTTATAAACATTCCTTCCCGGAGAAAATTAAATATGGCTATCTATCGAATCGGCATCATCGGCTGCGGCGGGGTCGCCCGGTTTCATACCCAAGGCTGGCGTGCCTGGAAAGACGATTGTCGGATGACGGCCCTTTGCGACATCAACCCCGCGCAAATCCGGCGCCTGAAGCAGGAATTCCCGGAATTCAACGGCCAGGCGGAGGAATACACCGACTACCGCGAAATGCTGGCGCAGGCCCCGCTGGATATCGTCTGTGTCTGCTCCCACAGCGACAAGCACCTCGAACATGTCTCCGCGTGCCTGGAAGCGGGCAAGCATGTGCTGATGGAAAAACCGGTGGGCTACAACCTCGAGGAAGCCCGCCGCTTTCTTCACCTGGCAAACCGTCACACCGAGTCGAAGGCTTCCGTGGCCTACTCCCTGCGCTACCTGAACGCCTACATCGACCTGCGCGCCCTGATCCGCGGCGGTGCCCTCGGCGAGATCATCACGGGCGAAGTTTCCTACAGTCACCCCCATTTCGGGGAGAAACCCAAGGCCGCCGCTGCCGGCGCCTCCCTGAGCCGGCAAAGCGACCTGGCCGGCGGCGATACCACCGTGGACACGGGGTTGACCCGCAAAAACCCCTACGAGGACCGCGGCGGCAACTACATTTCCTCCTCCCAACTAACCCATTCCACCCACCCCTGGGACATGGCGCGGTACCTTTTCGGCGAGGCCAGCCACGCGTTCAGCACGGAATCCGACAAGGTCGCGGCCATGGCCGACGGACGCCAGGGCATCCAGATGGGCCTTCTCTGGATGCGGTCCGGCGCGCTGGTCCATGTTCTCGCCGGCGCCACGCGCATCCCGCGGGTGGGAGGGAACCAGCACCAGTTCGTGCAAGTTCACGGTACCCGGGGCAGCGCCTGGCTGATGCGCGACCTGCATGAGCCTTACCACTACCATGCCCACTATCGCACCGACGGCGAAATTCAGACCGCCCCGGCGATTACGAACCTCCCGGACAGTTCCCACGGAGTCATTGTCCGGTCCAGGAACTTGATGGATGCGATTGAAAACAAGGCCGGTCTGATCTGCTCGATGGAGGACGGCGCTCATACCACCGAGCTGCTACACGCTCTCTGGCTGAGCGAACGCACCGGGGTCAAGACGGCGGTGCTGCCCGCACGGGTTACCGGGTGAAAGCGCTCCTCAAAGTCCATTCCCCCCTGCCCCTACGAACACCATGAACACCCCACCAAACGCCCACAAAAACACGACTGAGAACCCGACGCCCCAAAGAAAGGAATTTCCATGCTTCAGATAACCGACAAATCCTCTACCATTGTCGTGGAAACGATGGGAGGCCGCCTGGCATTCGATGCCGCGCGCGGCGGTCAAATCACGGAATTCTCCGTAAAGGACGATCTCTTCGAACATCCCGTCATGGTTCCGGACGGCGGTCTGGCCGGGTTTCGATTTCGAGTGGACCGGCAGCCCATACAACTGGAAGAGCGACACGCAAATATGGAGGTCGTCGCCCGCCAAGCGGACTATGCCCGCATCCGGACCCGCACCGATCTTCACGAGGGCGGCCTGCGCTTGGTACAGGAGTATGAAATCCACGAAGAGGGCCTGCTGTTCAGCCACCTTGAAATCGAGGTTCCCTCCGGACGCGTCCTCGACATCGAGGAAGCCATGTTGTCCCTGACCCTCGATCTCACATCCACCCGCAGGGCGCGGTGGGGACGCTTCCATCGCGATTTCACCTTCAAGCGCGACTACACCAGCCTGCACGCCCTGCCGAAGTTTCACGGCAATCTGGACATCGAAGAATCCTTCGAAGCGCCGGAACTGCTGCCGCTCGTATCGTTGGACCTGGGCTGGGAAGGCACACGCTTTTACTCCAACCATCTTGAATTCTTCATCGAAGACTGGGCGGCCATCGGTGACGGACCGCGCACGGAACAGACCGTCACCCGGGTCGGCCATGATCACGGCCGGTGGTCATTGCGGTGGAACCTGTTGCGCGGGATGCGCCGCCTGCCCGGTCCGTTCCGTTACCGGAACCGCTGGGGCATGGCCTTTGGCCGCGCGCGAACCGCTTCCGGCGCGGAGGCCGATCCGGCCGTGCGCAACAACGCACTCGGCGTCAAGGTCTGCCACCTGAAGGTGCCTTACGGGCAGCAAGGCGATCGCTGGCCCTGGATTTCAATGCCCATCAAGCAGGTGGCCGAACAGGACGACCAGCTTTTCAGGGCCAACCCGCCCCTTTCCAGCGTGGACGAAGCCGCGGACCTGGGGGCTGACCTGATGATCATTCACCAGTTCTGGATGCGGAACCCCGGCTCCAACAACGAACCGGTCGCCGATTACCAGCCCAAGGACCCGAAGTGGTTAAGCGACTTCACCCGGCGATGCCACGCCCGCGGAATGCGAGTGATGTACTATGCCCGCGGCACGGAGCAATGGTGTCACTTCAGTCCCTTTTTCGAACAGTTTCTCCAACGCAACCGGGACGGACTCTACCTGGACTGGAACACGCCCTTCTCCATGGGCGCGGTCCGATGTTCGCCCCTGCATGTTTCGCTGCACAACTACTTTCATTTCACCAAGGCGGTGCGCGAACGGGTCGGTCCGGGAGGCCTGATGATCGGCCATGCGGGCTTTTCCAATTTCGTTTCGCTGGCCTGTTTCGATGTGCTCCTGGGCGGCGAAACCTCGGTACGGCACGACGAGCTGCTCTCGTCTCCGGAGTCATCCGCCTACCATTCCCTGCTGGACTGTTGTGGCGCCCACCTGATCGGCGGCAACATGGGAGACCGCAGTGCCTTCGCGGGAGCCAAAGCCGGTGCCCTCTGCGCCGCGCTGGGGATGACCAGCCAGGTCAACATGGAACCGGGTACCTCCTTTGCCAAAAGGGTGGCTTTCATCAAACCCCTTTGGGATGCCCTGGGAAGGTTGTCCGGGCGCATCGTACGCTACCACAATCCGGTCTTTGCCCCGACCCGGGCCGTGACGACAACGGCCCCCACGCTTTATCCCGGACTCTGGCAGGCAGACAACGGACAGGCCCTGCTGCTCGTCACCAACCTGGGGACGGAAGCCGCATCGGGAACGGTCACGGTGCGTTTTTCGGAAATGGACGTGCCTCTGCGGACACCGATGCAGGCGCTATCCGCGCCGGGACTTTTCACGAACCTTCGTGCCGAGGCGGAAAACATCACGCTGCACGACATTCCACCGTATCGTTATGCCGCCGTCCTGATCGGCAAATCGGAACGCCGTGAAGGTTCTTCCCGTACTCGCCCGCCCACGAACCCCGATCAATCAACGCATTCATGACAACGTCGGCATGAAATCAAGCCCCCCGCGAGGGGAAACGGCAATCTGAAAACAGCGCCCCCCCAACAAGGAACCCAACATGAAGAAAACCATGATTCCACCGTCACTAATCGCATCGATGACAATCTTGAGTCTGGCGCTACCGCGCACCGGCGCCGGAGCGACGCAATACACCCTGCCGTCCTCCGAACGCGCGCAACGGCTTGCGTCCGTTCGCGCGGCGGACCGTGAACGCCAGGCCGAGCAGAACGAAAACCCCGCCCTGACGCTGGTTCGGCAAGGCCGGGCGCTGGCGACCCTGGTCCGTGCCGACAACGATGCCGGGGCCGCCGAGCTGCTGCGAGAATGGATCGCGTTGATGAGCGGCATTGAACTGCCGGTCGTAAACGAGGATCCCGGCGAAGGCGTCCGCATCTACGTAGGAGCAGCCGCCGTAACCGCCGGACTGGACCTGTCGGGCATTGAAAGCCGTTCGCAAGAAGGCTTGCGCGTTCGCACCGCCCAGGGCAACCTTTTCCTGGCCGGCCAATCCGGGCAAGCCACCGTGCGCGCGGTCGCGCGTTTTCTGGAACGCGAATTCGGATGCCGGTGGTTTGCGGACAAACCCTGGGGCCGGCATTATCCCGAACTCGACACCCTGAATGTGCGCGCCCTCGATTTTTCGGAATCGCCAACCTTCATCTATCGGCGCATGTGGGGCGCGGAGGGCGCCTTCAGCGAACCGAACTGGAAGGTTTGGAACGGTCACGGGGGCACCCCCATTCCCATGTCGCACAGTTGGGGCGGCGTGGTGAACCCAGACGATTTCGACGAGCACCCGGAATGGTTCCGGCTGAACGAAGAGGGACAACGGGTACGCGGTCACTGGTACAACGTCGGCCATCCCGAAGTACGCCAACGGTTTATGGCGTGGGCGCTGGAGGCCAGTGAAAACGGGACCCGCGCGATTTCGTTCTCGCCGCCGGACGATCATCGCGAAGACTTCAGTCCCGAATCGCGCGCCTACGACAACCCTGAAGTGATCGATCCCTCCTCCGGGCGAGTATCCATGACCGATCGCTTCCTGACACTCGTCAACGAAGCCGCCGTCCGACTGCACGCACTCGATCCGAAACCAATTCACGGGTTTTACGCCTACTCGGACTACACTCTGCCCCCCACCCGGCCGGAACTGGAACGTCTTTCGCCAAACCTGTCGGTCTGGATCGCCCCCATTCGCTACAGCCGTTACCACCCGCTGGGACATCCAAACTCACCGACCCAACAGTTGTTGAAAGACATCGTCGACGGCTGGAGCAAGCACGCCTCCATGCTGGGCTGGCGCTCCTACAACTACAACCTGGCCGAAGTGATGGCGCCCTATTCCCGCATCAGCTCTTGGGCCCACGACCTGCCCTATCTGCACGCCAGGGGATGTATCGGCAACAGCCTGGAATCGTTCGACACCTGGGAGCTGTATGCCCCGCATCTGTATCTTTCCCTGCGGTTGTCTTACGATCCCACCCTGGATCCCTGGTGGATCATGGCCGATTACTGGGACAAGGCGTACGGTCCGGCGGCGGAAAGCATGGAACGGTACTGGATGGAAATCGATGCGGCCTTCCTGGGGCTCGAGACCGAAACCGGCTCCTACCATGCATTGCACCATGTCTATACGCCGGAACGCCTGGCGTTGCTCGACGGCCTCCTCGAAAAGGCGGAACAACAGGTGGCGCCCCCCCGGGGCAACCGTTCCGGCGGACGCGATAATCAGCGGTATCGCGTTGACCTGGCCCGCCGCGGTCTGACCCGCGCAATCTACTGGCGGAAATGGTTCGATGCCGTAAATCGCGGCGACATGGCCCAGGCCCGGGATATCTTCGACGAATGGTTTGATTTTGTTGGAGAATCGTTGCGGTTGCGCCATACCAATGTCTACGCCCAAACCTACCTGCGCCGGTTTATCGGAGGCAACCTGCGGCGGGCCGTGGCGGCGGTGTTTCCCGCCGACGCACCGGCTCACCGCGTGGTCGCCGTGCTTCCGGATGTATGGAAGACCGCGACCCGTGAGGAAATCGAGGCCGCCGGAGGCGGCTCTCCCTGGGAAATCGGCTACGACGACTCGGACTGGATATCCATCAAAACGTTCACCGATACGCGCAATGCCCAGGGCTTGCCGGAATATTTCGGAGAAATGTGGTATCGAACCACCTTTACCGCGCCGAAAAGCCGGGACGACCTGCGCATGCATTTCTACAAGATCGACCGCCGACTCGTCCTGTACGTCAACGGCCGGCGGGTCAACGAAAACGAACAGGAAGGCTTTGGCGGACAGGCGACCCTGGACGTAACGGGATTTGTCAAACCTGGACAGGCAAACCAGGTGACCCTGATGATCCGGCATGTTCCCCTGCCGGAACTGTTTCTGGGCGGACTGGTGCATCCCGTCTACCTGATCGAACAAGCGATTCCAACCGCACCCGAGGCGCAATAACATGAACGCGCAACCGTTCGACATCCACTCCGGAAACCGCGACTGGAACATCGACTTGCATGGGCCTCGCCTGCAAAAACCGGTCCTGACCTCAAAACGCTGGCAAACGGTCTATGGATATGGATCGTTTTTGCAGGTTTCTCCGACCCAGGTCGCTGCCATCGTCAATCGACGGGTCACCGGACAGGCCGTGATCGACTTTGAAGACGGAACCGATGCCATTGTCTGCGACCATCCGGACCACCTGGACCCCCGCAGCGCCGTTCCGCTTTCACGGAGTGAAACGGTCGACCATCCGAAAACCGGACGCAAACTGCATACCCGCTGTATTCTGCTGACCGGAGGGTTTGTGCCGCTGGGTGCGCTGTTGCCCGACGGCCGGCCACACCCGGCGGCCGGCACCGGATTCGTGTTCGGAGGCCATGGAAGCTGTCTGGCCGAACCGACACCGCATCGTGCCGGCGAGGAGGACCGTTTCGGATTCCGCGAACTGATTCAACTCCGTTTTGACGGCCGGAACTTGCAGGTGACGGACCGCTTCCGGTTTGATGGGGCGGAAATCGATCCCGCGTTCTTGCGGTTGGGCCACGGGCTTTCGAACGCGATTCCCGAGGATGTCGCAACGCGGCGCTTGTATAAAAACGGCCTTTCCAATGCGGTGCCGGCTGGGACCGATTTGCTTTCCGGCATCGTTGCCGGTCCCGTGGCCGCGGGAACGACGACGGATTCCTTCTGCATTCCCACCCGGCATCCGCACGCTGACCCCCGGTTGGGACGCAACCTGGGATCCTGTTTCTGTCGCTGGCGCTATGGAAAAAACGGCTGGAGACCAATGGATATCGTGCCGGTGAGCGGCCCGGACCTTGCCATGGAACCCAGCCTGGTTCGCGACCGCGACGGCGTCTTGCTGATGTCCGTCCGGGGCAAAGGTTTGGCGGAACCGCCGGGATCGGTGTGTGACGGACTGGAAAACACCTACGAACACTTCCGCGTCTATCGGTCGACGGACAACGGGAAGACGTGGAGCGTTCTTCTGCATCTTCCCCGCATGCGCAACGCCACGCCGGTGGTGCTCAGCCGTTCCGTCGGTGGGCATCCATTCCTCACGGCAAATCCCTACCGGGAAGGCCGGGATTTCCGGGGACGGAAGATTCCATCCACCCACTGGCGCAACACGCTTTCCCTGTGGCCGCTGACCGCCGACCGCGCGGACGTGACCGACCCCATTGTCCTGCTGGACGCGGACAAGACCTTCGGTGCGCCCCGTCCCGGCCCGGCAAGCATGAAAACGGACAATATTTGGAACCTGGATCATCCGGTCGCTGACACGGTCCGCCTGGCCGACGGTCACTGGCACTGCCTGATGGGATTCCGCGTGTCCGATCGCGCGGTGAACGAAGGCGGCATGGAGCCGTCCGACCAGGCCGGGTTTTGGACCGGAGAAATCGAGGTGCGCGAGGAAAACCCAATTCCCGTCTGGCGTTTCCCGGAAAACGGTTAAGCGGAAAGGCCGCGCGTTGCGTTTCATCTCAGCCGACGACGATCGCATCCTTCGGGGCTCCCGCCATTCGCGCCCGACGCTCTTAAGATGCGGCGGAGGACAAGCGCGTCGCAGCCCCGCAGGATCGCCGGATCACCAGCGTGCCGGGCAACTTGAAAACACTGGCTCTGCCGCCGGGCATCTTGCCGGAGTGAATGTACTTCAACAGAATCTCGACCGCCTTGGCCGCCATGGCGGGATAGTCCTGTGCAAAAGTCGTCAGGGGGGGGACGGCATAGGCACCGATGGGCGCGTTATCGAAACCGGTGACCGCGATGTCTTGCGGAACCCGGATTCCCGCTTCCGCGCAGACGGAAAGAGCGCCAATGGCCCAGTCGTCGTTGCTGAACATCAGAACGTCCGAGAGATTCTTCTCGGTAAGCAGGGTCTCCATCGCCCTCCGCCCGTTCTCGTGCGGCAACATCAGGTCGTTGGGCGACCCGGCATACCGGAGACGCGCCTGCCGGTTGTCAAGTCCCGCCTCACGCACGGCTTCCCGGAACCCCTCGATCCGTTCGAGAATGCTCCAGCCAGCCGAGCGGCTCTGCGCATCGGGAGGGATTTGCGGCACCAGGAGTTCAAGCGAACGGTGACCAAGTCCAAGGACGTGACGGGTCAGCGTGCACATGCCCGCGCACATGTCCGTGCGAACCTGGGGCACCCCGCTCAGCCGTTTTCCCCCCAACGCAACCACCGGAATCCGATTGGCGTGAAACTTCTTGAGAAGCCCCAGGGGGAAAACGGATGGAGGATCGACAAGCACCAGGCCTTCAACCCGCAGGTCGAGCATGGTCTGGCAGGCGGTTTCAATGGCAGGTCCGGTCCATTCGGCATCGCTGGTCAACAGGCGGTACGGCGTATCCCGAAAAGCCCGCGACACCTCGCGTCCCTTTATCACGGCCACCTGCAGCAGCCCGACATGTTGAATCATGCCGATGATTCCGCTGCGCCCTCCGCGCGTAATCTGGGCATGCCGGTTGGGAGAATAGCCGAGTTTTTGTGCGACTTCGGCGACCCGTTTGCACGTTTGTCGATTGTATTGGCTACCGCGACCGTTCAGGATGTGGGAGACCGAACTGACCGACATTCCGGTTTGCGCGGCAATATCACGTAAAGTTACCATGAAACATTTTTACAGGAAAACTCCACTCGGAACAAGCAAAAGCGACCTTGCCAATAAATTGGTATGTAAAACCCTTCCAGACCATGCTAAAATCATAACGTTTTTACCGAAAGGAAAGACCCTTGTCCATGTTCGTCCCCCAGCCCTTGGCAACCCTCGATGCCCATAGCCATCTGGATCGCCACGACGGAATCCGGCAACTGCTGGAAATATCGCGGCGGGCCGGAATTCAACGCATCAACATTGTGTGCATTCCCGGCTCCCCGGAACGCTGCCTGACCCGCACGTCCGAAGGGATGCTGGCCAAGGCACTCCATCCCGAGACTGTTTTCGTCTTCGGAGGACTGCTCTACCACCTCGAAGGCCCCCCGACGGCGGAGGACCTTCTCCGCCAGGTGGAACAACTACACGAGGCGGGCTGCGACGGCGTCAAGATGCTTGAAAGCAAACCCTCCACCCGAAAGCGCATTCCCTATCGAACCGACGATCCGATCTACGCGAAATTCTTCGGGTATCTGCAGGAACACCGGATTCCCATTCTCTGGCACGTGGCCGACCCGGAAACGTTCTGGGATCCCTCCCGGATCTCTCCGGCGGCCAAACGGTATGGATGGGATTACACGGACGGCACCTATCCATCCAGGGAACAGCTCTACGACGAGATAGACAACGTACTGACTTCGTTTCCCAACCTGCGGATCGTTTTCGCCCACTTTTACTTTCTTTCCCGGCATCCCGAACGGGCGGCCCGTTTCCTGGACCGGTGGCCGCAAGTCTCCTTCGACATCACGCCCGGGGCCGAGATGTACCGCAACTTCTCCGACGACCCCGAACACTGGCACACCTTTTTCACGAAATACCAGGACCGGATCCTCTTCGGCACCGACAATCACATCCCTAGTAAACCCTGGCCGCAATCCGGCCTCGACATGGTCGACAAGGTCCGCATGATTCGCCAGTTCCTGGAAACCACGGGACGGTTCGAAGGGTTCGGCACCGCCACACGAAGCCATGTCGAGGGAATCGGGTTGGAACGCTCCGTGCTTGAAAAGATCTACCAAGGCAACTTCGAGAAATTCGTCGGCACCGCGCCCCGTCCGCTCCGTCTCGAGGCCGTGCGGGCCCATTGCCGAAGGGTCATGACTTTCGCGAAGCGAACATCCGGACAGGAAAAAGTGCTGGGCGAAATGGCCGCAATCGAAAAAATTCTGAAAACCCTCCCCACCGCCTGAGGAAAAGAAGCCATGTCCTACGCAATATTCTGGGGCGACACCCACCACAACACGTACATGGCCCACCGCCAGGACCCGTCCCTGGAGTCGGTGCTTCGCTTTGCCGCGACGCATCTC
>CAZIUM010000076.1:0-12832 GCA_964542285.1 uncultured Lentisphaerales bacterium | reverse complement strand
GATTGGCGGCGTAGATGTTGGTATTCGCGTTGATTCGCGTCCATTCGCGGTTCCCAATGGGGTCGTACGCGTAGCTGTATGTGTTCGTGCCCATGGCCGCTTCAATGCCACAACTTCTTGGGTTGCGCTTGCGTCCATGTGCCGGCAATCAAGACGATGCCACAGGCCATCAAGATAACCCTTCTGCATTTCACGATGTTCTCCTTATGGTTTGATTTTTTGTTGTGGTGATTTTACATATCGATTCAACGGGTTTTCCGCGCCCATTCCATGAGGGTCGCCTTGGGTGATTCCGGGGGCAGGGAGGAGGCGCTCTCGATCGTAACCACGTCCGTGTACGTTCGCCGTTCGAAATTCGTCACCGCGCCCTCTTCATCCATTGTGGGAAAGGCGATCACCGGGGTCAGGATCGCCTCCCATCGCCCCCGCGCATTTGTATGCACCTGGACTTCCAGGTGCCCGTAGTGCTTGCCGCCGCTCACAAGCCGGGCGCCGGACCACACCTCGGGCGCATCCGCATGTGCCAGGAACTCCTGAAAGGGATTTTCCAAATCGGGTTGTGGCCCCCGAAGCCCGTCGCCGCCAATGCCCACATCAAAAAAATGAATCGTAGCCGGGTGCATGGAATCGTCAGGACGGCGTTCCTCTCCGGTGACGGCGGAACGTTCATACATTTCGTCATGTCCCGCAAAAACGGCATCCACGCCGTACTGCAAAAAAAGGGGCGTCAGAATGCGCGCTGGAACTCCGGACTGCGCTTCGTCTTCCGCACCGTGGGGTCCGACGGAATAAGGCACCTGGTGAAACACGACAAAGGTAAATTCGCTGTGGAGTTGGGCGGACGCCAGTTGCGCCTCCAACCAGGCGTACTGCGCCGTCCCCGGGTTGAAGTCGGGCGCCCGACACCCGTTGACCGTGTTCAGGTACGCACTTGTATCGTTGGCTGGGGTTTCATCTGCGCCGTTGCACAGGTCCAGAAAGACCAGGGTTACCGGTCCGAAGTCCACCCGGTAGTACCGTTCTTCATGGTCTGGAACGTCCGCGCCGTTGGGGGGCATCTCGAAGTAGGTAAGGTACTTTGCAACGCTCTGCTCGGAGGCGGGCTGGGAATACCCCCCGCGCGTTCCCCCGTAATATTCATGGTTCCCCGGTGCCGTCAGGATCGGTGCGGCCCCGGCCGGATGGTTGAAGTCACCCGCGTTGTGTCGCCAGAACTCGTCCCAGTCTCTTTGCTCCCCGCCGCTCTGGACGAGGTCGCCGGCGATCACGATGAAATCTGGGTCGAACGCCTGCATCTGGAGAAGGTTCTCACGATATCCACGGGTCTGATCGACCGAGTACAGGCGCTGGGAACCGTCCTCCGGGGAAGGCCATGCGGCGCGGACCCCCGTCGATTCGGGTTCGGTTTCGGCATCCGCATACACCACAAAACGCACCGCGTGATCACGCGGAGGGGCTGTTCGAAACGTGTTGGTAAGCGATATTCCATCCTGCGTTACCACGTAGTGGCAGGACTCTCCGGATGGCAAGCCGGTCAGCCGGACCCGGTGCAAATACGGAATGCCCGGCGGTTCTCCGCCGGGAAAGAAATCGTCCTCGCTGGCATGATAGTCAAGCGTCCCGGCCGCAACCCCTGGAACCTCCCGGCTGCACGCATGCTCCTCCGATCCATACTCAATGCGCCCAACCGTGCCGCTTTCCGAAAACCACATCACCGTGATCTGGTTCGTCCTGGGGTTCTGCAGGTACGGAAGCACGCGAAAAGGACTCTCCGCCCGAATCGGGCCGGACAGCAGCCACACCATTCCTACCGCTCCTGGAATCCAGAACCGGAATCGACGCGCAATACCTCCCACGCCATCCTGTCCGCGTCTCGTCATTTTATCTTCCCTGCATTACGCCAGGGTAATTTCCTTGGCAAGATACACATCCTGAACGGCATGCAGCAGCTCAATGCCTTCATTAAGTGGTTTCTGGAAGGCTTTTCTGCCGGTGATCATACCCATTCCGCCGGCACGTTTATTTATGACAGCCGTCATCACCGCTTCCTGCAGATCAGAATCTCCTTTAGATGCACCCCCTGAATTAATCAATCCGGTGCGTCCCATGTACCCATTGGCTACCTGGTAACGTGTCAGGTCAATCGGATGGCTAGAGTTAAGATCGGTGTACATCTTTTCATGGATTTTGCTGTAATTTAATTTTTTAAACCCGCCATCCAGCGTGGGTTGTTTTTGTTTGAGGATATCCGCCTGTATGGTTGCCCCCAAATGATTGGCCTGGCCTGTCATATCTGATGACGTATGGTAATCTTTGCCATCCACTTTGAAATTATTGTTTCTCAAGTAACACCACAAAACCGTCACCATTCCCATCTCGTGAGCTCTCTCAAAAGCTCTGGAAATCTCGGTAATTTGCCTGTTGGATTCTTCGGAACCAAAATAAATGGTAGCGCCAATACCAACGGCTCCCAATTCCCATGCTTCTTCTACGGAGCTAAACAAAATTTGGTCATATGAATTTGGGAATGATAACAATTCATTGTGGTTGATTTTTACTATGAAAGGGATTTTGTGTGCATATTTCCTGGCCATCGTCCCGAGTACACCCACGGTTGAAGCCACAGCATTTGTGCCGCCTTCCATAGCCAGTTTAATGATGTTTTCGGGATCAAAATAATCGGGGTTTGGCGCAAAAGAAGCCCCGGCTGTATGTTCTACACCCTGGTCTACCGGCAAAACAGACAAATAGCCTGTTCCTCCAAGCCGGCCGTGGTCAAAAAGCAATTGCATATTACGCAATACCTGTGGGTTGCGGTTTGAGTGATACCACACACGATCCACAAAATCAGGACCGGGAACATGCAAACGGTTTTTATCAATGCCTTTTGCCTTGTAATCCAGTAAATAATCCGCTTTGTCTCCGAGTAGTTTTGCAATATCATTCGCGTTCATAAGATTCCTTTTCATGTTAATAGCGGATAACAATCGCTTTTCTTTCGGTGCGGGCACTCGCCCGTTGGAACAGGTTTGAAGGCGTGTTTCCCTTGTTTGCTGGTGCTGGATCAGACATTCGTGCTCCAAGTCATGAGCGCCTTACGCCTTCAGAGGCCATGCCGTGCGTACCAGGCCGATTTCCTCCACGGTGATGTCGCTTTTCCTGGGGCGGATCGTCCGTGTCGAAATTTCAAGGTTTGCCGGGTCAAAACGCTGATGCAACTCCGCAATGGCCTCTTCAGCTTGCTTGGTTATTTTGTCGAGGTTCTGGCGACAAATTTCAAAATTTTCTCCGGCACGCTGGATATCGCCTCGTTCCCGGTTTACGCGGCCGACTCCGCGAATGGTGGTGGCGGTGCGCCCAACGGTGCCGATGCTGGCGGCGCGGCGGCCCATGAAGGCACCGAGCAGGGCCGTGCCAAAGGAGATTACTGTGCGCAGCTTCTGCTGCCCAAGCTGGCTTTTTTCACGGTCAAGTCTGGCGGCGGCGCTATTCAGCCGGTTTTCGGCTGTAGTGATCTTGGCCGTATATGATTTGCGCAGCTTTGTCACTTCGCGGTCACGCATTTCCCTAAATTGATGTCGCACGCTGGACAGGAACTCGGCTTCACTCTGTCCTGGGGTGGAAACCTGCCGGGTGGCCCTGCAAATGTATAGTTGGAGTGGCATTTCTTGATAGGCATGTGTTGCGAGACTTTTTTTCCATTCAACGTAGTTTTTTGGGTCGCCTGCTGTCATCGGCATTGAAGCGCAGTCATCAACCGACAATTGTGCCGCCCGAAGATTGCTGGCAATTTCTGTACATGTCTGGGCGCCTTTCCAGGGATTTTTCGCGGATCGGGCGGGTATCTCGCCCAGCGTCCAGCGGTTTTCCCAGTAATCGAAGCCGTCCTTGCCGGCAGTCACGAAATGCAATCTGACATGTCCCATCAGCAGGACGCGCCCGTCGGCGGCGGGTTGCGGTCTGGTCACATCCAGGCGGTATTGCGGAATATCCGGCGGCAGAACCAGGGGCGGGCCTGCGGGAGGAACCGATTTTGACGAAGCGGTTTCGACGGCTATCCGCACCGGGGTTGCCGGTGCAGGAGACGACGGTGCCTGCGGCTGATGCTGCGTCCGTGGAGGCGGAGAGAGGTTTGTGACGGCACGAATCTGGTCCAGTGTCATGGGGCCGCTGAGATAGGACAGGACCCAGCGGCTGTGAAAAATACAGGGCTGGTCATCATGCACGTTGCGCATCAGGAACACACGGCTGTCGATGTCCGAAATGATGCGATTCATGTCGGGCCGATTAAAAACGCCGACGCCCCCGGCCATGGCGCCTTCCAGCCCATCCAACACCCGCTGTTTATCGCGTTCGGTTTGCAGGCGCCCGATGAACCAGGTGCCGGCGTTGCCTAAGCCCTTGTAATCGAGATCCACGGGGTTTTGCGTGGACAGCACCACGCCCAGTCCATAGGCCCGCGCCTGCTTGAGCAGTGTGAGCATGGGAGTCTTGGACGGCGGCATGGCGCTGGGCGGGAAATAGCCGAAAATCTCGTCCATGTATAGCAGGGCTCTCAGGCTGGCGGTCCCGGACTGGCGTCGCATCCATGAAATCAAGGCATTTAAAAGCAGGGTGACGAAGAACATACGTTCGGTGTCGTTCAGATGGGCGATTGACATTACGGCCAGTTTGGGACGTCCGTCCGAATCGAACAACAGGCGTTGGATATCCAGCGGATCCCCCTGTGTCCAGATTTCAAATCCCGGGGCCGCCAGCAGGTTGTTGATTGACATGGCCAGCGAGCGGCGTTCGGCGGCCGGGTAGAAGGCATCCACGTTGAAAACTCCCACCTGGGCAAAGGGCGGCTGTTGAACCGCCATGATCAGATCCGGCAGGGTCAACCCCTGGCCGCGTGTCCAGTAATGCCGTAAAATGCATGCCAGCAAAATGTGTTCACGGTCTCGCAACGGATCGCTGGTGATTCCCAGCAGCCCAAGAATGCCTGATACGGTGGCATGGATTTGCTCACGCAAGGTGGTGTTGTCGTTCAGTTCCTCCGATGGCGGCGGATCGAAGGAGCGCAAGACACTGATTGGGCGGCCGGCATTGCTGCCGGGGGTATAGATAACCGTGGCGGCGGATGAACGAAGCAAGGCGATACGTTCGGGGGTCTGGTGCCAGTCCGCCAGTCCCTTGCGCCAGCGCTGGGCGATTGCGGCTGCATAATCAGCGGGGGTCAAACCCTGTCGGGTGGCAGCCGCGGCATCGACCCAGGGTTCAAAATCGCCAGGCAGCAGGTTGGGGAACGTCAGAGCCAGGTTGCCCATATCGCCCTTGGGGTCAATGACAAGCGCTGGAATGCCATCAATGGCGGCTTCCTCCAACAGGGCCACGCCCAACCCGGTTTTGCCACTGCCCGTCATGCCGACACACACAGCATGGGTGGTCAAATCCTTGGCGTCGTAGAGGGTTGGATGTGACATCCGTCGGCGTCGAGTCGCATTCCAGGCTTCACCCAAGTAGAAACAACCCAGTTTTTCGTATTCGTAGGTCATGACAGATATTCGATGCAGGGCCACGAGAAAACCGGACGGCAAACGGATGGGCGTCAATCGGCAGATTGCATATAATTTGCAACCCCATGCCTATTCATTATTGCCGCATGGCAACATTGAACCCGGAAATCGGATGGAAGGCAATCAAAATGATTTAATCGTTTCTCGTTTCTCGTCGGCCCGCATTGACGAGATCGCCACGTGCTGGCTCTCGATTCCCAAAGGGAAATCCCGTGGGGTCATACGCTCGATTGGAAGGGAATGTCCCAAAGCACTGTCAACCGCATTTAGGGCCAACGCTCTCAAGCCTGGAGCGAAACATCTCCGGCATTGTAAACCAGCAAAATGTCGCCGGGGAGATCGACGGTTTCCTGCAGGTAGGGCGTCAGATGCCGAGCGGCATCCTCCTCGACCGGTTCGAATCCCGCCAGCAACACCGCCGAAGGAATCATGCGTTCCCGGAGGGTTTCGATGGGCTTGGCGGTGGGAACAATCAGCAAGTCCGCCTCGATCCGCGATTCCGACAGCATCTCCTGCATTTCCTTCGCTACGTTGTGCACATCGGCCTTGTCCGGCAGGGTGCGGATGATGCGCAGGGGACAGGCCTGCCATTCCTGATTCTTCTTGAGCAGGAACGCCAGCAGCAACAGCAGCGCCCCGTTGGCATCCGTGGTCCACCAGATATTGATTGCGCCGTCGCGTACGGGAGGGTTTTCCGATTTCTGTTTACAGGCCACGATCACGATGTTGCGTCGCATGCGCATGGTGGTCTGAAGAATTTCGGAGAAAACTACCGAGTTGCGTGGATCCTCGCTCCATCCCAGAAGCACCGTGTTGGGGCGCAGCCCGCCGATTCCGTGGCATTGCAGCAAGGCTTGCAGCGCATTGTGGATGTTTTTGTCGACCATCACCACGGGGAAGGCGGGAAGTTGCTCTTTACGAATGAACTTTCGCAACAGGTTCTCGGCTTCGCGCTGGCGGTCGATCAATTCGGCAAACCGTCCCCGGATCACCTGGGCGATGGACACCATGCCGCGGCCGGAGGTCAGCCAGCAGGCATATTCGGCCAAATGCAGACGGTTATGCGCCCCGCCGCTCAAGGCCAGGATCGAAGGACGCCAGTTCTTGGGGTGGTAGCGTTCCTGTTCGAGTCTCAGCAGGGCGGTGCGTGCGCGTTGATAGGCCATGCCGCTGTCGATGTCTCCCCACTTGACCCGGATTTCCGCCCGGGCGATCAGCAGGTAGAGCAATGTGGCCAAAAGGATCGCCGCGGTCGCCCAGACCAGATTGATCAGGAACATGATCGCCAGGCATCCCAGCGCGCCCAGCAAGGCCAGGAACCAGTGATTGAGGCGAAACGTGGGCCGGAAACTGGGATTCCTGGAACGAATTTCGTAAAAGCAAGCCAGGTTTACGGTTCCATAGGTCATCAGAAAAAACATCGTGATGATAGGCGCTACCGTGTCGAGATCGCCCGCTATGATGCCTGTCTGGGCGATCAGGAAGGTCAGGAGAATGGCTCGACGGGGCTCTCCCGAAGGCCCGCTTCCGCGTCCGAGAAACCGCAGGCGTTTGAAGACATCGTCACGCGCGAAAGCCTGCAGGATTCGCGGCGCCCCCATCATGCTGCCCAGCGCCGAAGACAGCGTGGCGCAAAAAACGCCCGCATAGACCAGGGTGGGAACCAGGGCCTTGTTCTTGAATACGAAACCGCTGCCAAGCAGCTCGGCGCGTGGCACCGAGCCGGCCAGCAAAAAGGCAATGACAACGTAAAGCAGGCCCGAAAAAACGATGGCCGCGAGGATGCCGCGCGGCAACGACCGGCTGGGATCGCGCAGGTCGCCGGACATGTTGAGTCCCGCCATCAGCCCCGTGACCGCGGGGAAGAAGATGGCGAACACCGGGAAGAAGGTGTTGTCACCGGACCATTGGGGCGCGAGATTGTCGCGCAGAATCGTGTGATCGAAATCGAACACCGCGCCGAGAATGAAGGAAAGAATGGACAGCATCATGATGCCCAGAATTCCGTACTGGACCTTGATGGTCCATCCGGCCCCGATGTAAACGCTTAACAGAACCGCCAGGTTGGTCAAGGTGGCGAATTCGTGATGGGGCATTGTTATGGAAGGAAACGCCGCGTACACGGCTTCGCTGAACCCCACCACGTACAGGGTGACGGCAATGGCTTGGGCCACGTAGAAAAACACGGCGATTACGCCGCCGAACTCTACCCCGAGGCTGCGGCTGATCAGGTAGTACGCCCCGCCACCCTTGACGCGCATATTGGTCGAGATGGTGGAGATGGACAGGGCCGTGATCAAGGTGATGACCTTGGCGCAAGCCAGGATCAACAAGGCATGCCAAAGACCCGCGTATCCCGTGACCATGGGGAAACGCAGAAACATGATCACGCCCAGGATGGTGAGCAGACTCGGGGTGAAGACCCCTCCGAACGAGCCGAATTTATGACCTTGGGCGCCGGATTTCGAATTGGACTGCTGGTTCATTGTGGGGAGGCCTTCGAAGATGTGGAGGCGTGGTTGTCGGGTGGCGCGGAGGGGGTCTTCAGCAGTGTCGAGGCCAGTCCCGTAAAGAATTTTTTTGCGTTTCCGCCGATGGTGCGGTTGTCGTAGCCGCCTTCCTGCACAACCAGGGTGGGGAGATTCAAGGCGCCGATGCGTTGCCCGACGGTGTGGAAATCGTTGCGGGTCAAGGGCCATGTGCCCGTAGGATCGCCGCGGGCGGTATCCAGTCCCAGGCAGATCAGCAGGTACGCCGGCGCAAAGCGCCGGATGTGGCGCAACGCACGTTCCAGCGTGGCGAGATAGCGCGAAGACGAAATGGTTTCCGGCAACGGAAAGTTAAGGTTGAAGCCCCGGCCCCGACCGGTTCCACGTTCCCCCGCGAATCCGCTGAAGTAGGGATAGGCGAAGGAAGGATCGCCATGAATCGAAAGGGTCAGGACATCGTCGCGCTGGTAGAAAATGCTCTGTTGTCCGTTGCCGTGATGGTAATCGATATCCAGGATCGCCACGCGTCCGAACCGGGACAGAAATTCCGCCGCGATGGCGGCGTTGTTGAAATAGCAGAATCCCCCGAAAAACCGTTGTTCGGCATGGTGGCCGGGAGGGCGTACCAGGGCATAGGCGCAACGACGTCCGGCGGCAATTTCATGGGCGGCCGTCAGGGCGCAGTCCACGGCGCGTCGCGCCGCCAGCCAGGCATTGCGGCTGAGTGGCGTGAAGGTGTCGATGCAGTAATAGCCGGCGCGAATCGGCAGATCGATCGGAGGGCGTGCGCGATTGCGGACCGGAAAAACATAGGGGTACAGTGTGGCGCCGGACTCCATGGCACCGCAAACTTTTTTGAGATAAGCCACATAGTCGCGCTGATGAACGGTCACCAGGCTGGAATCCGGCGCGTCCCGGGGCTGGACGTCTTCGAACAGACCGGTTTTTGCCAGGGCCGATTGCAGGGTGCGGATTCGTACCGGAGCCTCTACATAACCGCGTTCGCGTACATGATGAACCCGATGCCGATCGTTGCAGATCAAGGCGATATGCCGCAAATGCGTCGGGCAGGGCGCGGGCTCCTCACGTGGACGCCGGTATCGCGGAGGGCGCAAGCGAACGGGGTCATCTCGCACCGAGCCGATCACCATGTTTACATAGTCCGGGCCGCAAAGGTCCTTGTATTTGCGCGTCAGGATGCAATGCATGACCCGCTGGGTGTAGTCGCGACGCAACACCGTGCCCTGGCCAAGATCGTCGAAGACCAGGTAGGGAGGATTGTCGTTGCCGGCCTTCACGGGCGTTTCGTAGTCCGTGCCGAGGATTGGACGGGCACCGAACGTTTCGTAGAAACGCAGGCGGGCTCGATTTTGTCGCAAAATTACCGGGTCTTGGCAGAGGTCGGGATCGTCCGGCAGGCATTCGAAAAACAGTCCGCGAACCTTCAGCAGCAGGGCTTCTTCACGCAGACGCTGGTAAAGGGCGCCGCCGATGCCGCGTCCCGTCAGGGTCTTGTCGCAGGCCAGGTAGTCCAGGAATCCGAACTCCAGGGTGGGTTCGTGGTTCAAAAGCGCCATGCCACGCACCGCTTGTCCGGGGCCTTCGGCCACGTAGACGATCGAACGGAAACGATGCTTGACCGGATCGAGCAGCCATTCGGGAATGCGGTCGACTTTCGCCTGGGGGATTTCCTGGAACTGTGCGCGCAGAATCCGGGCTACCGCTTCAAGGGCCTTGCGGTTGGCGGGCAGAACATTGTCGAACACCCTGCGGATGCGGAACATGCGAACAAGCCTGGGTTAAGAATCGTTGTCGATATCCCGCATGCAGGCCAGCAGCCCCGGCAGGCAGGAGCGGATCAGGTTCCGGCAGCGTCGATAGACTTGGAGCGACCCGCCGATGGGATCGCCTATATCCTGTTGGCGTCGGTCCGGATCGAAGTCGCCCAGCAGGCAGGTTCTGGGGGTGGCGCCGGGCGCCAGGCCCAAGACGATGTCGCGATGGTGCGAGGTCATGGCGACAATCAATGTGGCCTGTTCGATCCTGGCCGGGGTTAGTCGTCGGCTGCGGTGTCCAGTCATGTCGATGCCGAGTTCCGCCAAGGCGGCCACGGCTTCGGGCGAAGCGGGAATTCCCTCGATGGCCGAGGTGCCCGCCGATGCGGCCCGCCAGGCGGACGTGGAAGGGAGCCGGTCGTTCATCAAGGCTTCCGCCATCGGGCTGCGGCAGATATTTCCGCTGCACACAAAAAGGATCGTTTTCATGCCGGCGTAAGCTCCCGCGCCGAAGGGTCGCCGATTTCGGCGGCCAAGGCACGCAATTCGTTTGCGCTGACGGCGCCATGGCGCAGCACCAGCCAACCGTTCGGTTGCACTCTGACCACGGTGCTGGGAACCCCGCCGTCGGAGGGACCGTCATCGATTGCCAGGTCGACTTTGGCGCCAAGATCGTTTCGGATCGATTCGACATCGAGCGCCGGTGGTTTGCCGTAGAGATTGGCGCTGGTCACCCGCAGCAGCCCGCCGCAGGCTTTGATCAGGGATCGTGCCAGCGGATGCCGCGGTACGCGAAAGCCCTCGTCGCCATTTCCACATCGCATCACAAGGGTCAGCGCGCCGGGCCAGAACCGCTCGGCCCAGCGGGTGGCTGCGGGCGTAAATTGCGCGCCGTTCGCCCGGACGACTTCGAGGTCCGCCACCAACAACGCCAGGGGTTTGTCGAGGTCGCGCCGCTTGATTCGGTACAGACGCTGGACGGCGTCGGGACGGTCCGGATGCGCCGCCAGCCCGTACACGGTGTCGGTCGGGAAGATCGCCACTCCCCCGGTTTCGATGATGCGGGCAAAGTCCGCCACAAGGCGTGCTTGCGACTCTGTCTGGGTGGCTAAAAGGCGCATGGGGTAGCCTGAATTACGAAAATTCGCCGAGGTCGAGACCGGAATCGGCCGCTTCGACCTTGCGACGGAGTTTTTCCTTGTAGGCTTCCAGTTGCCGCCGCAAGTCCTTGTTTGCCGTCGCCAGGATCTGCAGGGCGAACAGGGCGGCGTTGGTGGGACCGGCGCGGCCCAGCGTGACGGCGGCCACGGGCACTCCGGCCGGCATCTGCACCGTTGAAAGCAGCGCGTCCAAACCGTTGAGGGCCCCCCCGGAAATGGGGATGCCGATCACCGGCAGGATCGTGTGGGCCGCCAGAACGCCTCCGAGATGCGCGGCGCCTCCCGCCGCGGCGAGGATGACCCGCACCCCGCGCGTCACGGCGCTGGCGGCATACCCTGTCGCCGCTTCGGGGGTGCGGTGGGCGGAAATCACTCGTACTTCAAAGGGAACTCCGAATTCCTTGAGCACCCTGGCGGCATCTTTTACCTTTGGCCAGTCGGAATCGCTTCCCATGACGATGCCGACGAGAGCGGTTTCGTTCGTATTCATGGGGTAAAGCATGCAATAGCCGGTGGAATCCGTCAAGTTGCCGGACCGCGAAAGCGATCTTTTTTTGCGCGCAATACGGCGAAGACCTTTTCAGGCGCGGTGTCCGGCGGCAGGTTCAAGGCTGCGGCCAGGGCCGGTTCGCTGCTGCGCAGAAAAATGTTGCTGCGGCATTCCTCGATCAACGCTGCGCCGATGGCCGCGCGTCCGGCGTCATTGAGTCGTTGCGTCGCCCGGCGACGGTTTTGAAACGCGGGGTCCGTGGGAAGGATCGACAGGGCAAAATCCAGGTTCTCAAGGGTATAGTCGTGGCCGCACCAGATGCGTGTTTTCGGGGGCAGGGTCGTCAGGCGACGCAACGATTGCCACAGTGTCGGCACCCGGTCGTCCCGCGCGGCGCGTCCGCAGCCTCCGCCGAACAGAGTGTCGCCCGTCCAGGCGCACCCCATTCCCGACGACAGGTACGACAGGTGTCCGTCAGTATGTCCCGGGGTCGCCAAGACCCGGAAGTGAGTTACGGCGGTATAGACCATGTCGCTTTCCGACAACACGCGGTCGAGTCCCACCGTGGAGCATTCTTTCGGTCCATAGACTTCGCAGGAAGTGGCGTGGCGCAAGGGTTCCACGCCGCCGGTATGATCCCGGTGCGCGTGCGTAAGCAGGATGCATTCGAGTTTAAGCGACCGGGACTCCAGTTGTTCGAGAACCGGGTCGGCGAGCGTCGGATCGACCGCCACAGCGCGATCCCGCCCCGCGACCAGGTGGATGCAGTTGTCGTCTCCAGCCCGCAGCACGAGGTTGACCGGGGAGATTAAGCGCGGCAGGATGCGTTCGACCGGCAGGTGGTGACCCTTGTCCCGGTTGCAATCTCGGCAGCAGGGCACGACATTGCCGCGAGTGCTGCGGCCGCCGCGGGCCACCGGTACGATGTGGTCCATGGTCAGGTTTTCCGGGGCAACTTTTCGTCCGCAATAGTGACATTTCCCCTCGGCGAGCCGGCGTTGCCACCATGTGGATTGACGTAGGGCGCGCGCGGCCTCGCGTTCGTGGGCCGCATGGCGAGGGTCGACCGACAAGTCGATCCACTCCGAGGATTTTTCGTCATGCTTCGGCGCCATCATGCCTCATTAAAAACTGTAGACCAGCTCCCATCGCAGGAAATACGCGCGATCGTCCACCCGGTAGTAGTCGCCGGGGTCAAGCATTTCGGCCAATACATGCCCGTACAAGCGATCGCGTTGAGAGATTAATCCCGTGGTGATGGGGAAATCGTATCGTGCGGTCAGCAAGGTTCCGCGGCGATCGCCGGCTCCCGGGCCGTTGGATTCGGGAGCATACAGGATGCCGGCCGAAAGACTCAGTT
>CAZIUM010000075.1:0-12920 GCA_964542285.1 uncultured Lentisphaerales bacterium | reverse complement strand
GGGCCCATAGCTCAGTTGGTCAGAGCGGAGGACTCATAATCCTTTGGTCGCAGGTTCAAGTCCTGCTGGGCCCACCATCTTGTTTCCCATTCTGGAAAAGCATCGTCGCAGGATCGCCAAGCTGCCGCAACCAACGTTGCTCGCGGCGTCGCATGCTGCGTCGTGACTCAGGTGATTGATCGTTGAAGCCGCAAAGATGGTCAATGCCGTGCGCCAGGTACAGGGCCAGTTCCGCCGAAGCGCCGGCGGGTGTGTCCGCCAGTTGCCAGGCACGCTCAACGTTCAAAACGATCTCGGCGATATCGCCCTGGGGTTCGCCTGGAACGGCCGGATAGGTCATGGTGATCACGTCGGTGGGCCCTCGATGCCCCAGCGCCGCCCGGTTGATGGCGGCGCATTCGGCATCGTCCACCAGCAGGACCGTCAGTTCCCGCCAGGCGCCGAACGTCGGAAGCCGGGCGGCGAAAACCAATAGTTCGCGCGTCACAAGCAAGAGAAGGTCACGGCGCGGGCGCTTGATCTTTTGCCGGTTTTGAATCTGAATTTTTGTCATCGGATGGATAGGCCAGCCGGGCATGCAGCAAGTGAGTCAGGGTGAATACAAAGGATTTGCGGGTCTCGGCCAGATCGGCGTTGGTCAGGAGACTATGATCCAACTGGCCGTCGAGCCAGCGGGCCTGCACCACCGAGTTTACCAGCCCTTCCAGGCGGGAAGAGGTCACTTTGGGGAGGGACCGGGAAGCGGCTTCGACCCCATCGGCAAGCGCGAGAATGCTTTCTTCGCGTCCTACCGGAGTGGGACCGTTATAGCGATAGTGGTGTTCAACGGAGTCGGTGGAGCGTGATCTGTCATTGGATTCATCCTTCATGGCGCGGGCTTTATCGTGAAACCAGCGAATCACGCTTGTGCCATGGTGCGTGGAAATCATGCGCATCAAGGGGGGGGGCAGTCGATGCAACCGGGCCAGGCAAAGGCCCTCCTTCACATGGTTCTCGATGATCATGCGACTGATGTTGGGAGGCATGTTGTCGTGGGGGTTGCCGCGTTGCATCTGGTTTTCCATGTAGAAACCGGGGCGCCCCATCTTGCCGATGTCGTGATAGTAGGCACCCACCCGGGCGAGAAGGCCGTTGGCGCCAATGCGGTCAGCGGCGGCCTGGGCCAGATTGGCCACCATCATCGAGTGGTGATAGGTGCCGGGAGCCTCCAGGGACATGCGTTGCAGAAGCGGGTTGGAGAGATCCGCAAAGCGATTCAGGGTCATGAGACTGGTGTGTCCGGTGAAGCGTTCCGCCAGCGGCAGCAACCACAGGGTCAGGACGCCGGAAAAGAAAAGGGCCACGTACAGTGTCGCCAGTCGTGCGGCCACGGCGCCGAGCGGCGGCGGCTGAGGCGTCAATATAGCCATGATCAACACCACGGGAGTCTGCCAGAGGGCAATTCGTCCCACGGCCCGAAGCAGGGTGCTGCGGTGCAGCAGACGCGGCGCCTCGCGTGCGGCCACGGCCGTGGCGCACAGGGAGAGCAAAAAAACTCCCAGGTTGATTTCGGCGCCCACGGCTTGGGCAACCCCGACAATCAGCCCGATGACCAGAGCAACCGGTCCGCCGTACAACATGGCCACCAGCAAAGGGGCGCTGGCGTGCGGCGCGGCGTACAAAGCCACCCGCCCTTCCAGCCAGGGTTGCAACAACGGCCCCGCCAGCCATTCCGTCAGACGCACCAGCGTCAAAGAGAACAACACCATCGCCAGCATTAACAGCCAGGTGGCGTTCTGCTTGCCGGCTTCGGGAGCCACGACTTTCAGCAGCATCCGCCCTCCGAACCCAATCACCGCCAGGGCACCGGCTTTCGCCAACAGGGCATCCCACGACTGCCCCCCGCCCGCCGGAGACATCAGCCACAACCCGAGTACCAGGGCCAACACGCCAACCGCGGGACGCAGGGTTTCGGCGCTCAACAACCGACGATCGCCCTGGGAGCGATCCGCCTGCTGTTCACGCGAGCGCACCTGGCGTAACCGGAGTTTTGAAAATGCCTGTTGCATGGCCATTACTTTGCCGCGACTCATCCCGATTGTCAATAGACGCAAGATTATTCTGGTCATGGGGCACGCCTTGCGATATCTTTCGGCCCGCTGGTTTTGGCGTGAATCGAGCGCAGGAGATGAAGTCATGTTAACGCAAAATACCCCTACCCCCCCCAATCCGTCGGCCTACGCGACGGCCGGCGTGGATATCGATGCCAAAATGTCGGGCATCCAGTCCATTAAAAAGATGGTGGCGTCAACGGCCACGAAGAATACCGTTGGGGGGATCGGCAATTTTGGTGGATTGTTCGCCTCGCCCGGAAAGGAGTTTTTACTGGTGGCCAGCACCGACGGTGTCGGCACCAAGCTCAAGGTGGCCTGCATGGCACAACGGCACGACACCGTCGGGCAGGATATCGTCAACCATTGCGTCAACGATATCCTGGTGCAAGGCGCAAAACCAATGTTCTTTCTCGATTACATCGGGGCATCGCGCTTTGATGCAAGGAGTTTTCACGATGTCGTAGCCGGTCTCTGCAAGGCCTGTCGGGAAAACGAATGCACCCTGCTGGGTGGGGAAACCGCGGAAATGCCCGGATTGTATCCCGCGGGCGAATACGACCTCGTGGGAACCGTTGTCGGCGCCGTGGAAAAACGGAAGATCATCACGGGGGAACAAATTCGCCCCGGAGACTCGATCGTCGGTCTGGCATCCGGGGGGTTGCAGACCAACGGCTTTTCGCTCGCGCGCAAGGTAATCTTCGATCAGTGCGGCTTGACGGTCAACGACAGTCTGCCCGGCACCCGTCAAACGGTGGCCGACGCCCTGCTGGCCGTGCACCGCAGCTTTCTCAAGCCCGTCATGGCGGTTCGCAAACAAATGGTGATTCGCGGCATGGCGCACATCACCGGGGGTGGGTTTATAGATAACATTCCACGCGTGCTTCCGGAGGGTTGCCAGGCTGTAATTGACCGCAAACGTTGGTCCCCTCCGACCCTCTTCACTTTCATCGAACGCCAGGGACGTGTCCCTCACGACGAAATGTACCGTGTGTTCAACATGGGCATCGGCTTCATATTGATCTTGCGTCCGCGTGAAGTCCGTAAGGCCATGGACATTCTGCAAGCCCATCAAACCGATCCGGTGGTGATCGGATCCATCCGGGAAGGCCGAAAGGGTCTGGTTTACGAAGACGGTGAAAAGTCCGAGGGCTAAAAGGCCGCCTCTTTATCGCCACCTTCGCTCCGCGAGCGCTGGCGCGCCACGGCTGCCGACGAACAACCGTCGCCTTATCCCATCGCGCGGGGAACCCGCGCGCGGCGGCGAAGGGCCTCGCCGCCCTACCTTTTCCGCGCATACGCGGAAACAATAAATCCCGACACGGAACCTCAAGCCACAAGTCTTTTCCATGACAGACGCAGAAGCCCCCCGATTTCGCGAGCGCTGGCGCGCACCCGTTCAAACGCGCCATGGCGGGGTTGCAACGGATCGAACCGGTTGTAGTCCACGGGAAAAATGGCCTCGATGCCGAGATCGTGCAGACTGTCATATCCCCGACCGACACAACCGCAAAGGGCGATGACCGGGACGCCCAGGTCGTGGGCGATCGCCGCCACGCCGACGGGCGTCTTGCCCATGGCTGTCTGGGCATCCATGCGGCCTTCCCCCGTAATCGCCAAGTCGCACCCCCGCAACCTGTTCTTCAGCCCGACGCTTTCCGCCAGCAAAGCAACTCCGGGAAGCAACTTGGCCTTGCAAAAGGACATCAGTCCGTAGCCCAGTCCGCCGGCGGCGCCGGCGCCCGGCGAATGCGTCGGGTCTATCGCAGCCTGACCCCGGCGCACCCTGGCCAGTTGCCGTAATCCCGCTTCCAGGCGCCGCACCGCGGCGGCGTCGGCTCCTTTCTGAGGAGCGTAGACGCGCGCGGCTCCCCGGAGGCCGTACAGGGGGTTGGTCACATCGCAGGCGGCTTCGACGCGCGTAACGGCAATGCGTGGATCGAAACCGGACAGGTCGATGCGCGCCAACCTCGCCAAGGCGCCCCCTCCGGGGGGCAGCGGATTGCCGCGTCCGTCCAGAAAAACGGCACCCAG
Organism: uncultured Lentisphaerales bacterium; assembly: GCA_964542285.1. Taxonomy (GTDB): domain Bacteria; phylum Verrucomicrobiota; class Kiritimatiellia; order RFP12; family JAAYLN01; genus CAZIUM01. Next base: position 8,796 of record CAZIUM010000075.1, on the reverse strand, counting down.
CGCGGCGGCCATGCCGGTGCCCCCGTCATTGGTGGCGCTGCCGCCCAATCCGATCAGAATCCGTCTTGCGCCCAGGTCGAGAGCCTTGCGCATGAGTTGCCCCACCCCGGCGGTGGTCGTCACGAGAGGATTGCGCTCTTCATAACGCAGCAATTCCAGCCCGGCTACGGTCGCGGTTTCAATCAAGGCGGTTTGGGTCGTCGCGTTCCAGGCCAGGCGAGCCATCCGGGGGCGTCCGAGGGGGTCCGAAACGCGGCGGCGTAAAAGGGTGGCCTGGGTCGCGGCCGCCCACGCATCCAGCGTACCCTCGCCTCCGTCCGCCATGGGGATGCGTCGGATTATCACATCCGGCAACGCCTCCCGCAATCCCTCCGCCATGGCCTCCACGACCTCGGCAGCCGTCAGTGCGCCTTTAAACGAATCCGGCGCCAGGGCAATGGTCATGACAGGGGTCATGGATAGGGCCAGGTCTTTGGAGAGGTTCCCAGATTCACCGGCATTCCCTGAGTCATTCGATGGTTCGCAGGTCATATTCACGTTGACCCAGTCCCAGTTCATGGAGGTATTCAATCACGGCAAAGGGGTCCTTGCCATGCAGTCGCTCGAACAGGTGGCCCTTTCGGCCCACCTCCCAGTTGGGGGGGAGCGTTCCGGGAATCAGGTTTTCGCACCGGATCATGTCGAGCGATGCCTGTTCGATCGCGACAATGTCTCGCCCGGCCAGAATTCCAATATCGGGAACCAGACTGGGCGTTGTCATGCCCCAGCAGTCGCAGAAGAGCGTGATATTGGCCAGGACGTTGATGAACAAACGGCGATCTTCCGGAAAGCCATCCAACACGGTTTTGGTGGTCAGCGCCATTCCGCGCTGAAAATCGCGATACTTGCCACCCAGCATTTTCAGGGCCTTTTCCGGGCAAATGAGCACACAATGCTGGCAAAATTTGCAATTGTGATAAAAAACCTCGAACTCGTTCTGCGCGTTGAATTTAATCGCATCGTTCGGGCAGTTCTCCTCGCAAACTTTGCAGCGGCTGCAACGCTCGGCATTCCATACCAGGCCACCCTCCAAGGCATGAATGCGCCCCCGGGTGCTCTGGGTGACACATCCCATGGACAAATTTTTGGAAGCGCCCCCAAACCCGCAGGCTCCATGTCCCTTGATATGCGCAAAATCTATCAGCACTTCGGCATCGGCCACCTCTCCGGCCACATCCACTTCACGGAATTTTCCAAACGCCGGCTCCACGGCACGCGAATAGGCGTATTTGTCCGCCAATCCGCTGATCGACACAATCGGGCAACCGATGGACTCGGCAGTGTACCCACGTTCCCCGGCGGTAAGCACCGCCCCCGGCGAATCGGTGACAAACACCATCCTGGCGCCGGCGGTCCGCACCGTGTCAACCAGCTTGCGCGTCAGATAGGGATGCAGCGTCGTAAAGCCCGTGCCTCCCCCCAGGTGCATTTTGATGCAAACCCGACGATCCTTGACGGTGTCTTCGATCGACAGGGCATCCAGCAGACGCTGCCACTTGGCGCCGATCGAATTACTTGGTTCCATGTTGACGGAAGCATATTTAGCGAATAGCAGTTCGGACACGATCGGTATCTCCGGTTTAATGCGAATGAAGCGCAAGGTTCATGAATTCCGAACGCGTGGCGGCTTCGGCGTGAAAACTTCCCAGCACCGTGGAAGTGGTCATGACGGAATTTTGTTTTTCGACGCCGCGCATCATCATGCAGAGGTGGCGGCATTCCATCACCACCCCTACGCCCTCGGCATTGACGGAGCGGCGGATTTCATGCGCGATCTGTTCCGTCATGCGTTCCTGGATTTGCAGACGCCGGGCGAAAACGTCGACGATGCGGGCCAGTTTGCTGACCCCCAGCACCTTGTCGCGCGCGATGTAGCCGATGTGACAGCGACCGAAAAACGGCAGCATGTGGTGCTCGCACAGGCTGTACACCTCAATGTCGCGCGCAATAATCATGTTGTTGGACTGGGCCGTAAAAATGGCGCCATTGATGGTACGTCGCAGCGATTGTCGATAACCCGTGGTCAAAAATTCCCAACTGCGGGCCACGCGAGCCGGCGTTTTGACCAATCCCTCGCGGTCAGGGTCCTCGCCGATTTCGATCAGCAGCTCCCGCACCAATTCTTCTACTCGTTTTTTGTTCATAGTGTTTCTCCACGTCGGCGTAGAATCTCCACTTCCACCGTGCGCGCCCATCGCAGGGCGCCCGGTTTGCCGGCCCGAACGCGGGCCGCCGCCACGTGTTCGTTTTTAAGGCAGATTCCGGCAACCTCGGCAACCAGCCGTTCCAGTAGTTTGAAGGAGGTTTGCTCCAGATGTTGCTTGATTGCAAGCTTGAGGCTCTTGTAGTCCACGGAATCCTCGATGGCGTCGCTGATCGCGGCCCGGCGCGTATTCAAGAAAATCTCAAGGTTAAGGCAAACATTTTGCCGTTCGCGCTGTTCCGCTTCGCGAATACCGATGATACAGGTCAGCACAAGGTCGCGAATAAAGATTCGATCCAGGGTTTGCAGGTCAGGCATACGTCGCGGCTTTCATATGATAGCCCCCATCATAGTAGATGATCTGGCCGGTTATAAAATCGGTTTGCATGAGAAACAAGACGCATTCGGCGACGCCCTGGGGCGTTCCGTGCCGCTGCATGGGGTTGGCAGCCGCCACGCGATCCAACCAGGCCGTGTCTTGCCCGGCGGGAGGCAGTACGGCTCCAGGCGCCACGGCATTCACCTGGATGCCGGGTGCCAGTTCCAACGCCAGCATGCGGGTCAGCGTCAGCAGCATGCGCTTACCCAGGTGGTAGGCCGCATGATCGCGGTCATACATGGTCACCCGGGTGTCCAGTAAATTGACCACATGACCCGAAGGCGCCAAGGCCGCCAGGCGGCGCGCCAGAACCAACGGGGTAAATGCGTGCAGCCGCACGCTCTCGTCGAGGTCCCCCACGGTCATGTTGTCCAATCGTCCGCCGGGATAGGCCGAAGCGTTGTTGACCAACAGATTCAACGCCCCCCCGGTCTGCCGCAACACATCCTCCATCAAGGCATCGGCCCCATCGGACCGGGACAGATCGGCCCGCGACAGCCAAGCCCGCACTCCGACGGCACGCAGGGATACCAGGGTATCGCGGGCCGCCTCGCAGGATTCGTGGCAATGAATGGCCACATCGGCGCCGGCTCCGGCAAGGGCCAGCGCGATGGCACGACCGATCCGTTGCGCGCCACCCGTGACCAACGCCGTGCTTCCCACCAACGATTTTTTGATGGCATCCATGTGCCTAAAGTAATCCCTTGCGCCGGGCGGGTCAAGAGGCGTCGGCAATAAACTCGCAATACTCAATATGGTCGCCTCCATCGAGGCGCTACCGCTATCAGAATCGAAAAGGATTTGTCCTGACCACTCCGTTCGTTCGTCGCTTCGAGTCAGGATTAATCCTTACCTTGTTCGCATTCCGCTTAGGCGGTGTCTCCACGGGCTTCCGTCGACAGCTTCCTGATAACTTCCAGCATAGCATCCGCCAAGCGGTCGCCTGCTCAGGGTTCCATCCGGCTCGATAGACACCAGGTGCTTTCATGACCGCCGATGCGATTAAATGCCTCGCGGTGAGGAAGATATCCCAACCAACCGTTGGCCAATGACACCACAAAAGGTTGCCTGACCGTGCTCTCCTCCTTGATGCTCAGGGAATGCTGCGAAAAGTACTCGGCGGGAACGGCACCAAAGACGGTGTCAACGCACCCCAGTAAGTAGGTCCGGGCAGAGAATGTTTGTGGGTTGATCTCGACTTCGGCGAATCCCGCTTGTAGAGCCGTATTTGAGTCAGGCGTCACTTTCAGCTTGTTCCAATCGGTGCGTGATTCTCTTTGAAGTGCGTCAGCCATGAGGTACTCCGGGAACCGTGCCGTCTGCGGCGCGGTTATCTGAGTTGCCTCCGAGGTTTTGTTTTGTCTTTTCCTGTTTCCTTATGGCCATAGGAAGGAAAGCGGCCATAAGGCTTCCCGCAATAAAGAAAATCAATCCGAACCCAGGCACGAACCAAGCTTTCGCTTTAACTCCGGGCTCGAGCAAGGATTCCTCAGGATTCCCTGGCATGTAGTACACGGTCACGCTTTTGCCTTTAGGATAATTGTTCACAATTCGTCTGGCATGGGATGGATTGCTTGAACCATAGTCTCCGTACGCAACTCGGCTTCCATTGAAAAGCGTTCCATCCACGGAGAATTCGTAAAGAATTTCCGCATGATAGGTTGTGCTACTCCCGTCGTTCCCGCTACTGCGACGCCGATCAACCGAAGACTCCACGATCTCGCCTTGAGTATTCGGCCAGTCAACGCTGGCCTTGGCTCTGACCAGGCCACGCAGTCCAAGGAATAACACGCTTGCCCCTACCAAGATAAACAGGAGGGGAAAAATCCGGGAAAAGAAGAATTTCATTCCCGGGGACATTGGCTTTGATGTGGTGCTGGATCGTCCGGCAGGTGATAATCTCATTGTTTTCCTATCACAGAATCGGCATAAGGAAACGCATCGCGGAGCCGCGCCCCTCCTACAAACCCCGTCTTACAACTTAACCGTGACGAAGCCTGTTGGCCAAGTCAGCTCACGTATCTGAGCGTTTTCGTTACAAGTTCACTTGGCGCAAGGGTAATTCCTTTTCGACGTAAGTTCCAGCGGGAAGTGCATCACCCATGCGGGCCTACGGAACCCCGTGAGAAGAGTTTATTGGTACCATCGTGGGTGCTTCTTCATTCCCATCTTCGAACCGGACCTGATGGGCGAGTCGAACACCATCCGCTTGATGTGCCGCACTCCATTTCTTTAAGCGATGGATGTGCATGCAGTCGCAGTTCGGCAATGTTTCCGTTTGCAAGGACAAATCCCGCTGCCGAATCGATACCCTGGGACCGCCCATCCAGGATCATGGCAAGATCCTGTTTGCCATCGATCACAAGCGTCTTGACCCGAGGCAGGGTTGTCTCTTGTCTGTGCAGTTGCCGTATTACGAGATCATTAATTGCCAGTGATATCTTGACAATCGCGAGGGCGCCATCGCTCACCTCGGTCTTGGCCAGATCAATATCCTCGAAACGTACGCGACGGATACACCCAACCCCTTTGGGAAATCGCCAGTTGTTGAGGTTGATCCCATGGATGCGACAGCCGCCGCGAAGCCCCTTGACAGAGATATCCTCGATCGGCTGGCTCACGCTCAGCAACCGAATGAAGGTGTAGGCATCCTCGGCCTCAATGTTTTCGACAAGCAGGTTGCGGATGGGTCCGCGCCGCATCCCAAGGTTGAGCTGCCGCTCTACATCGTCATCAGCGTTGAGAGCCACCATGTCGTCGTTGGGCACACCCGCTCCGACGGCGCGAATGGCACGGATAACGCCACGCTCGGAGAACCCGCCCACGTGGATACCGTCCTGGTTCGGGCGGATGGTGTCGGCGCTCAGCGTGATATTCTCAATGAAGTTCCGGGAGTGCTTACCGACCCCGTCTGCCAGACGGAAAGTAGATCCGGGGGAGGCGACGATCGATGTGTTGGAATGCACCCGGAGGGTGTCGCCCAACAGATAATTCCCGCTGGGGATATTGATTTCGCCTTGCCGATCAAGGGCCTGCTGTATGACGGGTGCTGCATCCCTCTGCCCGTCGCCGATGTTGGCGAATGGGTGCGGTTTTATTTCGATATCCATACTTATCTCGTTCAGAATACGATACGCGAGCGAGTTTTCGTGGGCATTCGTTGCCATGTTTTTCTTCTGTCATTGCACGATTCTGACGATAAAGATCGATGCGAGAGCACCGGCACAGAGCAGCCACAGACCAAGGAAAATGCGGGTGGACCACGCCCGGGTTCCTGTTTCCTTGCCGATATCGCAGGCCGTGGTCCAGTCTGCCCACATCGATAGGAACCAGTTTGCCGCTGTGATGCGAGGACGGCCATGCTTTGCGACAAACGGACGGAGACCGAAGAACCACACCGCGAGGATGGCTGGCCCGATCAATGCAATAACGCAGATTACGATGACTATGCATGCCTCCAACATCTCCGAACTCCAAGTTATTCGTATGTGCTATCAATCTCATAACGCTTCAACTACCTCCTGACTTGGTCGCTGAATTTCAGAAGGATAGGAGATGTTTCGCAAACGAGGCGCAACTACCTTTGCGGCTGCCGCCATTGCTGCAGTTGTTCCGCGGTCGGGGCGGAGACGATTTCGTACAATCGCCAATGCCCCCAATCGCCGGCGTAGAGAGCACGCGGCGCGCCGTTGTCGTAGATGTTGCCGTAACGCCAAACCGTGCTATCGAGTATGGAAGGCCCCTGGGGGCGTGGCACCAGCAGGAAGAGATCCTGCCCGGCGTAGCCTTCGCGCAACACGTCGATGTGCAGGTCCAGGCAGGGTTCGAGGCGCTTCGAATCGATTGCGTCCACGAGGGACAGAGCTTCGTATCCGCACAGGAATACGCGACCATACGGCGTACGCTCGTCGACAAACCTCCCAACGGCTTTCAATGCCTGAAGTTCGCTCTCGAGACGATGCCGATCTTCGGCCGCGGGGGATTTCGCGGCATCCAGCACCGCGACGGACAATGCCAGGCTGGCGCTGACCGGCAGAAACGCACCCAGGGTCCATGCCCGCGACCGAACCGGGGCCTTACGGGAATCGGGCCATGAAATCATGGCCATGACGGATACCAGCGCCGTGACATGCAGGGCATCCGTCGTGACGGTGGTGGCCCATGGCATGCCGGCCGCTTGCAGCAGCATGTGCCAGGCCAGCAGGGCAACGCCCATGAAACCCAGCGTGGCCGTGGCCGTGCGGCGCCCTAACAGTCCCGCCCCCCAGCCCAGCAGTACGAGGCCCCCGCTCAACAGCAAATCCGGAGTCCAGTCGATGGCATTCCATCCCTGCCAGCGATCGATCACAGCGGGGAGAAATCGCCAGGGGTAAAAGGTGTCGAATAGAATCAATCGGCACATCAATGCCCACACCCCCAGCGAGTAGACCAGTGGGAGGGCGCCCAGGATCGTCACGCCATACAAGCGCGAACGTAACCGGCGGTTTGCCAGGGTCATGACCGGCAACGCCAGGAGCATCGCCAGCACCCATCCCCCCAGAACGCCGCCACAAAGTCCTAAAAAAGCGAGTGCGAAGGCAAATTTCACCAAGTCGCCCAACCCGGTGGAATCACACCAGTCGGCGGCCTTGATCAAGGCCCCCGTGGCGACCGCCAGCGTGACGGCCCGGACGGGATCGCCGGTCAGGAACCCAAACCCAGGCATCAAGGGAATCGCCAGCCAGGCCAGGGTTCCCTTGAACGTGCCCAGGCGTCGTCTGGCAAAGCGCATAACCGCGATCAACAACCACAAAACGGCAAAAGCGGCGGTGACACGGGCCGCCAGGGGGGCATGATCGGACGGAATCAGGGATGCCGCCGGCAACCCGGCCAGAGTCGGCAGGGGGGCATGCCACAAGCTGCCGACCAGGGCCTGCCGCCCGACGGTCGTCCCGGAAATCAAGGCACGGCAAATGCCCTCATGCACCCGGGCCGCGGACGACAGCCAGTCGTGGCGGTGGACTGACATGACCAGGACCGCGGCGAGCGCGAGCAGGGGCAGTCCCAATTCAATCGGTTTTTGCCGACGACAACCCATGTTGCGTTTTCTCCCAGTGAAACGGATTCGAGAAAAACTGCAGGAAGGCGCGCCAACCGCTGACGCTCATCAAAGCCCAATAGATGGGGGTCAGCAGGTTAACCAGCATCAGATCGTCGTAGCGCCGCCGATAGCATCCCAGCAGATTGACATACACGAAAATGAAATTGCCCGCGAAGAGGCAAAAAGCGCTCATGGCGAAGACCCAGCCGGGAAAGAGCGCCTCGACCCCCGGCGGACGCAGGATGAACCAGACCAGGGCCATCAACCAGAAGACGGGATTGATCAGGGAAGCGAATACCGAGCCGCCAATCAGCAATTGAAAATGGAGAAAGTTGACCGTACCGAGCTCGCGCCATAACCTCAGCGGTTGCCGCATGTGCACCAGGTAGGTTTGGATGTAGCCCTTTTGCCAGCGGGTGCGCTGCCGAATCCAGAAGCCCCAGCGGCTGCAGGCCTCTTCCCAGGTGGTGGTGGCCAGCATGCGCGTCTCATGGCCGGCGCGCGCCAGGCGAACCCCCAAATCGCAATCTTCGGTCACGTTGTACGCATCCCACCCCATCAGGTCGCGCAATACCCGAGTGTCGAAATGATTGGACGTTCCGCCCAATGGAATGACGGCGCGCAAGGCGGCCAGTCCAGGAAGCGAAAGATCGAACCAGGCGGAATATTCGGCCGCGAACCAGCGGGTCAGGAGGTTATGACGCGGATTGTAGTAATTCAGCCGCGATTGAATGCAGACCACTTGCCGGGGCGAGGCGGCAAAGGCCAGGGCGGCTTTCTTGATCTGGTCCGGTTCGGGCCGGTCCTCGGCATCGTAGATCACCAGGTAGCGGCCACGGGCCTGATGCAGCCCGATGTTGCAGGCCTTGGGCTTGGTACGCGGGAAGGATGGAGGAATGGGCGTAACGCGAAAGCCGGGCGGCAGATTCTGTTCCCGCGCGGCCTGAAGGGTGGCGCTGTCGTCGGCTTCCAGCAGCAGTTGGACATCGAGACGGTCGGCGGGATAGTCCATGGCCTTAAGGGCTGCCACCATCTGGGGCACGGTTTCGGGTTCCTTATACATCGGAACCAGAATGGAATACAGGGGCCAGTCGA
>CAZIUM010000074.1:0-12940 GCA_964542285.1 uncultured Lentisphaerales bacterium | reverse complement strand
CTGGAAATCATCATGACCTATGGAATCCGCTTCAAGATCGAGGTTTCCTTCAAGCAGGCCGTCCATACCCTCGGCACCTACACCTATCACTTCTGGATGGCCATGATGAAGCCCCGCCCCCGCCGTTCAGGCAATCAATACATGCACATGGAGTCGGAACGCTACCGGGATGCCGTGCGCCGCAAGCTACGTGCCTATCACGCGCACATTCAGCTTGGGATCGTCGCACAGGGGCTGCTGCAAGCCCTGTCCGTTCTCGAGCCCGTCGCCGTTTGGCGCCAATACGGGTCATGGCTGCGTACGATTCGGATCGGCGTGGCACCCTCCGAGCGTGTCGTCGCGCTCGCCCTGCGCAACACGCTGCCTCAATTTCTCGCGGATACGGACAAAACCGCAATCCTCGCGAAATTCATCCGCAAACGGATCGATCCGGGGCGGGCTGAAGGCCTGAAGCTCGCCTCCTGACGCTTCCGGCAGCGCGGCAGCCGCCCAAACCGAATCCTCCAACCCCTCGCGCCGTGTTTTCAGGACACCGGCAAGGAATGGCTAGCGCCGACATTCAATTGAAAACAGGGGTTGCATTTACCCGCCACCCCGATAATAATCGTCCTGTCACGGTACCGTGGCGATCAGGCGGTCCGCAGAGAGTGGAAAATGAGTTCGCGCGAACCATGAACTGCTTGAGAACTCACTACTCTCAAGTCACACAACGATGCCGCTGACCCTTCCTCAAGGGCCGTCCCCGGCCTTTGAGGATAGCGGTCCAGCGGTGTGGGAGCCCCGGCTGGCCCTTCAGGGGTCAGTCGGGGCGACCCGATTCTGCGTCCGGCAGTCCCGGTTCTGGCAGTTTTGCGCCCCAATAGATGACGTCATGACGGTTATAGTCGAAGGCAAAATGGACGTATTCCTCTTCGTCGTCTACAACACCATCGGGGTAGGCCAGCGTTCCCGGAAAATCGGTCAGAACCCTTTTGTAGCCCCAGGTTGCCATGTCGTCATCAGAAACCCAGAGCGCCAGCGGGTTGCGCTGGCACCAGGCGTAGTCCTTGGAATTTGGGTGACTGGTCATCGAAGATGGATTGTTCAGGAGTACGACTCGTCCATCACGGAGCTGGAACAGACGGAACTTGGACCCCGGGTTGGGGATGTCTGTCGGCTGGGCTTCAGACCATGTCCGGCCTCCGTCCCTCGATTCACTCCGCCAGAGACAGCCGGTGCCGTCAGCGCGGATCAACATTGACAGCCGCCCGTCGGACAATTCAACCACGTTGCCGTAGGCCCACCGCCGACCCCCGATTTCTGCTGAGCGCTCCCAGGTCTTCCCTTGGTCCTGGCTGATAAAGACACCGACCCGTGGATGTTCGAAGGTCCCATCATCCATGATCGAAGCATCCGCATTGTCTCCCGCTGGCCAGAAGACATAGGGCAGAATCCACTCGCCGTTCCGGCACCGGAAAAGGTTTCGCACAATATGGCGGCGCGGGAGAAGGTCGAACGGTTTGGGTTCTTCCCATGAACTGGCGTTGTCAGTGCTGCGAAGCGTATAGTTCCACCACTGGTCATGCCTCCCGCCGTGAGTCTTGACGAACACGATGGTCTCGCCGTTATGAACGATGGCTTCAGTCAAGGTGCAAGCTCTGTCGTTGTACTTCAGGACCGTCTCAAGCGCGCCCCACGTCTTTCCTCCGTCACTCGATCGACACAGACCGATGAAGTTGCCGGGCTCGGGTTCACTGTTTCCTCCCGTCATGAAAAGAACAATCCAATCGCCGTTGGGAAGGATCCGCAGCACTTGACTGCAGCAGTTCACATTCGGGGCCATGCCCTTGTAGACGAGTGATTTTTTATCCATTGCTTCCATGTTGGTGTCCCGGCAGAACAGTGTTATTGAACGTACTTCACGGCAAAAACTCCATCAGAACAGTGTAAGCTTACGGCTCCCTCCGCCTGCCTGTCAAGCCTTTTGGCAATCGCGGCGGGTGCGGCGTATATTTTCTACAGAATATAGTACGGCAATGTTCTACCGGCTTCACCGGCATACGGCTGGTGTTTTGGCATCAGGTCATCCCGCACGCTCTTGTATGAATACTCGCCAAAGCCGTTCTTGAACACGGCCGTCTTTAGGGACGTGACGCTGGTAATCTGGACAACGGACTCCGGAATCAGCCGCTGCATTACGGAAATGAATGCAACCGATGTTTATCAGACCTCGATTTTAGAATTTGGCTGTGGAGGTTTGCGGCCAACGGATAGGGCCGTCTGCGCTTGGCAAGCCCTTTGAGGCACTTGCAGCCCCCCTGGTATCCCGGTCGGGACAGAGCCCGCCCCTCCAGGTCGGCCGAAACCGCTGGTCATGAGGGATGGATGGACGACCTCCGTGTCGTCCGACGGAGTATGACACGAGCTTCACACAGCTTCACTACGGCGGAGACCGCCGGATCCCTTTCGTGTCATGATCGGCGCCGGTGACTTCGGGACGGTCCGATACGTCCCGTCCTACTTTGCCCAGGCGGGAGTGAAGCGGCAGCCAAGTAGCGCGGGACGTATCGGGCCGCGCAGTGCGGACAGATCGCATTGGCCGCGCATCGGGAAGAAGGTCCATCGGCGGATCGTGTTCAGCGGATCGGGTTTGACTGCTGTGTCGTGATTTCCGCCGCTTGCCCAAACGCCGCCGCTGTACTACACTTGCACACCGGTGAAAACAATCACGCATGCACACGCAAACGGCGAATTGAAGGTGTGTCGACACCAGGAAAGCATGCCATGACCTCGAAGCGCGCCGCGGTCACCCCCGTCACACACTCCATCCGCATCCATGAAAACCATCCGTGACTATCTCGACGAGGCGGCCGAGCGGACGCCGGAGCGCATCGCGCAGCAGTTCTACCAGGGCAATGCCTGGGTAGCCCGCAGCTACGGCGCGCTGCGCGACCGCGTCGTCCGGGCGGCGGGCATCGTGCAGGAGCTCGGCATCGCCCGGCTCCAATGGCGGAAGCAGCGGAGGTGCCATACGGATTGTGGTGACGGGTCATGCCCAGATCGACGGAACGCTCACGGCCAAACGTGTGACAAAACCCGCTATCCGCTTGTCGAGAGGCGGCGGCTCCGGCGGCAGTATCTGGTTGACCTGTCGTACCTTCGGCGGTTCCGCCAGCGGATTGCTGCGCGCCGACGGGGGGCCATCGAGTGAATCTCGTTCCGGCGGAGGAGGCGGGGGACGCATCGCTGTAGTTTACGACCCGGGAGCACAAGGGGTGCTGGCACCCCCCGACGTGCGGTTTTCCGCGGCGGCGGGCAGTCAGACCAGCCCAAGGGCACCCAGCGTAGGCCCCACCCATGGCACCCTGTACTTCCCGGATACCCAATGGGTGCCGTCCATGATCGCCGGCGGGCAGTTCAAGAGCGTGGAACTTGCGATTCCGGACTTTACCTCTTGGACCGCGGAGACCCTGACCGTCGGCGCGGGAGAACTGCTGCTGCCACCGGGCTTCGATCTGAATGTTACCGGCGACATGACCATGCTTGCCGGTGCAAACCTTCATTTCCAGGCGTCCGCCACCAATGCCGCCACGCAATTTTACGGTTCGCGCTTGAGCGTCGGGGGCAATCTGGAACTGGCGTCCGGCGCCTGGATTCATCCGCATGCCGAAATGACCAACGGCGCCGTTGTCGGAATCCTGGTTGCCGGCGATGTGCACATTGCCTCCGACGCCAGCATCGATGCCGATGCCAGGGGCTACGCTTCGATGGACAACAACACCAGCGGCCCCGGCGCCGGCGGCAATAACAGCAGCGGCGGCGGATATGGCGGCCTGGGCGGCGGCACGGCGGGGGGCGCCACCTATGCCAGAGATTCCCTCCCGGTTGCTCCCGGCAGTCCCGGCGGATGGTACGTGGCTTCTTCCGGTATGCGCGGACGCCGCGGCGGCGGGGCCATTCACCTGCTGGCCGGCGGCAACCTGCATATCGACGGAAGTTTGAGCGCCAACGCGGAGGCCGCGGTGAGTTCCTTCAGCACCACCGCGGGCAGTGGTGGTGGAATCCTGGTTTCCTGCAGGAACTTTTCCGGCGAGGCCCTGCTGCGGGCTTCCGGCGGAGCCTTCGAGGGGCGTACCAATGCGAGTGGCGGTGGCGGCAGGATTGCCGTCTGGTGGCGCGTCCCGCTTGAAAAGGCAAAAGCCATGGCGGTTGGCGCCCAACCTCCGGGAGTCAATCTCATGCAGGGCTTCGACCCGGCGGACTGGACGTTGGAAGCGCTGGCCGGCGGCCCCGACGCACAGAACGGTTCGACCGGCTTTTACGGCGTGACCGGAACCTTGATCATGGTGTGGTAAATGTGAAGTTCAGGAGTCCGAAGTCCAGAGTCAGAATGGGAGCGGACTCCATTGCAGGGGCAGCAAACTCCATCACGAAAACATCTCCCGCCGAGGCGCGGAGGCGTGGAGGGATCGGACTCGCGAAACTCGACGCTCTGGCGCGGCAAGTTCCAAGTTCCAACAGCCCAACCCCCAATCTCCAAGTTTCGCGCGAGGAACCCGCGCGCGGCGCTGAAGGGCCTCAGCGCCCATCCGCGCATGCGCGGAAACAATAAACACCGCCCCCCCCCTCAACCCCAGCAAAAGAACAAAGTGCTTTCGTCTGGCGTTATTTCGTCTATACTCTGCCCCCGGGTCATTCATTCGGCCATGAATATTCTGCTAGAATTTGCCTTGTCCCTGGGGGCGGCGTTGTTGCTGACGCCCCTGATACGCACCCTGGCGGTTGCCACGGAGTGCTTCGACCGACCCTGCCGCCGCAAGGTGCATGTCGCGCCGACACCGTTGCTGGGCGGGCTGGCCATCTACTTGTCCATCCTGGCGGGCTGGTGGATGTCCGCGGAATGGCTGCGCAGCGGAAATCCCTGGGCCTACCCCGCCCCGGTCGTAATGGGCACGGCGGCGGCCTTGACGATGGTGGGGTTGCTGGACGATTGTGTCAACTTGCGCTGGTGGTTTAAATTCGTTCTGCAAATCGGCATGGCTTGTCTCTTGTTCCATTGCGGCGTCAAGGTACAGTTGCACTGGTTGCCCGAATGGGCCAATTTCCTTTTGACGATGTTCTGGATCGTCGGCATTACCAACGCCATCAACTTTCTCGACAACATGAACGGTCTGGCGGCGGGACTCGGTGCCATCGCGGCGGGTTATTTTACGCTGCTGGGAATCTGGTACGAACCGCGCCTGGTGGCCGGCATCGCCGCCGCCATTACCGGCGCCAGCCTGGGTTTTCTGCGCTACAACTATCGTCGCGCCTCCATTTTCATGGGGGACGCCGGATCGTTGTCGCTGGGGCTGCTGCTGGCCGCGGCGGGCATCCTGCTGCGGTTTCCAGGCCGCGCCAACTGGATCACCTGGATGACGCCCGTGATCATCCTGCTAGTGCCGGTTTTCGACATGACGCTGGTTTGTTTTTCGCGCCTGCGCCAGGGACGCAATCCCCTGGCCACTCCCGGCCAGGATCATGTCTCCCACCGCCTGGTGCGTCTCGGGTTCACGCCGGTTCAGTCAGTGGACATCATCTATGGCGTGGCCCTGCTCTGTGGCGCCATCGGCACGGTGGTAACCGTCCTGCCGCTGACGTGGGCCTATGTTTCGCTTGGCATATTGATACTGCTGTTCATTGGCGGGTTTTGTTACCTGACAATCAAGGCGCCGGTGACCTACGACTCGCCTGTTACCCCACCCCAAAAAAACGAAACATGAAAACAAACGTCGGATTTATCGGACTCGGTGGCCGCGGCCGCGGCTTGCTCAAAACCTTGTTGGTCATGGATGATGTCGAGGTCAAGGTCATCTGCGACCACCACCCCGAACGGCTCGAAGCCGGCCGCGAGGTATGCCGCGAACAAAAGCGCGAAGGAATCGACGCCGTATCCGATTCCCGAAAGGTAATGCAGCGCGACGACATCGAATGCGTGGTCATCGGAACCTCCTGGAACGCCCACATCCCCCTGGCAATCGCCGCCATGCGATCCGGCAAATACGCCGGATTCGAAGTCGGTCCCGCTCAGAACCTGGAACAGTGCATGGACCTGGTCCGCACGTACGAAGAGACCGGCGTTCCTTGCATGCTGTTGGAGAATTGCGACTACGGGCGCACGGAACTGGCCTTGCTGAACATGATCCGCAAAGGAATTTTCGGCGAGCTGATTCATTGCCAAGCCGGTTACGGACACGATTTACGCGGACTGGCCAAGCGGATCGACATCGGACACGAGCGTTCTTTTCACAACCTCCGCCGCAACGGCGACATGTACATGACCCATGGCATCGGCCCCGTCATGAACAACCTCGGCATTAATCGCGGCAACCGCATGTTGACACTGACCTCGATGGCCAGCAAGCAACGGGGCCTATCGCTGGCGTATGCCGCCGAACACGGCAAACATCTCGATTTCAACATGGGAGACATCATCACCACCATGATCCGATGTGCCAATGGGGAAACCGTGCTGGTGACCCATGACGTCAGCCTGCCGCGTCCCTATTCCCGCGCCGGCCGCGTCCAGGGCACGCGGGGGCTCTGGCTGGAGGACGGCGGACTGATTTACCTCGACGGACGTTCGCCGGAGCATAAATGGGAGAAATTCGAGCAATACATGGAGGAATACGACCATCCCCTCTGGAAAAAGAAGGATCAGTACGAGCAATTCGGCCATGGCGGCATGGACTACCTGGTGCTGCGGGCCTTCCTGCAAAGCGTACGCGAAGGCACCCAGACCCCGATTGACGTTTATGACAGCGCCACCATGATGGCGCTGTCGGTGCTGTCCGAGATGTCGATCGCCCAGGGCTCGGCCCCGCTTTCCATTCCGGATTACACCAGCGGTCAGTGGGTCCGTCCCAGGCCGGCCCCCAAGTCGATCTATTCCCTCGACGAGGTGCATCACGACCTGTTCACGGGCGACATCGCGCTCTGAGTGGCTGGATTACATCGCCGGGCAAACATGACACTTGGAGTCGGACAGGGCCTGTGCTACATTGTCCGGCATGAACACCGAGTCACTTGAATTTCTGAAATCCCTGATGGCGCTGCCGACGCCTTCCGGATGGGAAAGCGATGGCATGCGCCGGACGGCGAAGTACCTGGCCTCGTCCGCCGACAAAATTTATTTTGACCAGCACGGCAACCTGCATGCCGTCGTCAATCCCGACGCGCCCACGCGCGTGATGATCGAGGGGCATTGCGACGAAATCGGTCTGATGGTGCAATATGTCGACGAGAAGGGCTTCCTGACCATGACGCCCGTGGGCGGGCTGACCGTGCAATTGCTGGCCGGGGAACGCATTGTGATCATGGGCCCCAAGGGCCCGGTCAACGGCGTTTTTGGCGTCCGCCCCCCCCACCTGATGAAAACCGAGGAGCGCGACAAGGTCGCGCCCAAGGATCTTGACGACCTCAGCGTCGACATCGGGGCCTCGTCCCGTGAGGAAGCGCTGGAACACGTCGAGCTGGGCAGTCCGGCGGTCGTCGATGCCGGCTGGCGCCCGCTGGTGGGCGACCGGGTTTCGGCCCGCGGATTCGACAACCGTATCGGGGCTTTCGTGGTCAGCGAAGCCCTGCGAAAAATGCGTGAACTGTCGCCCAAAGTGGCGGTTCACCTGGTCCTGACGGTGCAGGAGGAACTGGGTCTTGTGGGTGCCACCACGGCGGTGCACGAGGTGCAACCGCACATCGGACTGTGCGTGGATGTCGGATTTGCCTCCGATTCGGCCGGCAACGACAAGAAACTGGTGGGAGACGTCAAGCTGGGAAAGGGGCCGATTGTCTGCTTCGGTCCCACCTACAACCCCAAGCTGCGCGCCTTTATCGAACAGACGGCCAAGCACAAGAAAATTCCCCTGCAACGCCAGGTACGCGGACGCGGAAACAATACGAATGCCTGGGCCATGCGCACGGTGCGCGGCGGCTCCGCGGCTTCGCTGATCAGCATTCCGTTGCGCTACATGCACAGTGCCGTGGAAACCTTGAGCCTCGGCGATGTCGACCATTCCGTGGAACTGATTGCCGCAACGCTGGCGGCTTTGCCGGCCCGGCCGGATTTCAATCCCGACCCGCTGCCGGGCATCACGCACGTCAACCGGGCCTCCCGTTCCAAGTAAATCGGGGTGCGCCGGCGGACAGATCGATTTCAAAACACTGCAACATGGGTAAGCGTCGAACATGAAAATTCTGGTTACGGGCGGAACGGGTTTTACCGGCAAGGCGTTGGTCAAACGCCTGCTTGACCAGGGACACCAGGTGGTGGCCCTGGACTACAAGGAAGGGCTCAAAACCGAAGAGTTGCGTCAGTGGGGCGCCCAGGTGGAGATCGGCACGGTGACCGACCGCGAATGCATCCGGCGCTGCCTGCGAGGCGTGGAGGTGGTGCAGCACATCGCGGCCGCCTTCCGGGAAATGAACGTCCCGGAACGGCATTACTGGGATGTCAACGTCGGCGGGACGCGCATCTGTCTCGAGGAAGCGCTGGCGGCGGGAGTCAAAAAATTCGTGTATTGCAGCACTTGCGGGGTTCACGGCAACGTCAAGAATCCCCCCACGGACGAGGATCACAACATCGAACCGGCCGATTACTACCAAAAAACCAAGTACGAAGCCGAACCGATTACGATGGAATTCGTCGACAAGGGCTTGAACGCCACCGTGGTTCGTCCCTCGGCCATCTATGGTCCCGGCGATCCCGAACGCTTCCTGATGATCTTCCGTCGCGTCGCCAAGGGAGTCTTCCCGATGTTCGGCAGCGGCAAAACACTGTATCACCCGGTGTACATCGACAACCTGGTGCAGGTGTTCGAGCGGGCGATGGACCCCGCCAACGAACGCAGCAAAGGGCGGGTATACCTGGCGGCGGACGCCGAATACGTGCCGATCGAGGACCTCGTGCGCCGCACGGCCCGTGCCATGGGCAAGGAAGTCCGCATCCCCCACTATCCCGTCTGGCCGGTGGTGGCCATGGGCCATGTCTGCGAGAAGGTCTGCAAACCCTTTGGTATCGCGCCACCGATCTTTCCCCGGCGCGTCGACTGGTATCGACAGAACCGGGCCTTTGACATCACGCGTGCCCGAACAGAACTGGGCTACGATCCCCAGGTCGGTCTCGACGAAGGACTGAAACGCACCTATGAATGGTACCGCGACAACGGCTATTTGTAGTTTTTTTCGAACGCAAGGAACCGAGCCATGCTGCTGGAAGAAACGGCCCTGCCGGGCGTTGTGGAAACCGACGACTCCCTGGATGACTTGTTGTCAACCCCTTACGGCCCCACGGTTGAGATGATGCGCCGCCTGGACGGCGACCTGACCATCCTGGGCGTGGCCGGAAAAATGGGACTCACCATGGCCGCGATGGCGGTGCGCGCCATGCGCGCCGCGGGTATCGATCGCAAGGTCTATGGCGTCAGCCGGTTTTCCGATGCCTCCGCACTGTCTTTCCTGGAACAGGCCGGGGTGGAGCCGCTGCGCGCGGACCTGCTGGACCGCGCGCAGGTTGCGCGTCTGCCCCATACGCCTAACGTAATCTTCATGGCGGGCCGCAAATTCGGAACCCAGGGCGAGGAAGCGCTGACCTGGGCCATGAACGCGCTGGTTCCAGCGCATGTCTGCGAACAATTCGCCGCGGCCGAACGAACCGTGGCCTTCTCCACCGGCTGCGTCTATCCCCTGGTGCCGGTTTCCGAGGGCGGTTGCGACGAAGATATGCCCCCCGCCCCCGTGGGCGAATATGCGCAGTCCTGCCTGGCGCGCGAACGGGTGTTCGATTACTACAGTCGCCGTAACAACATGCCGGTCTGCCTCCTGCGGCTCAATTACGCTCTGGACCTGCGTTATGGCGTGCTGCATGATCTGGCCACGACCATCTGGCAGGGACACCCCGTCACACGCAACGTGGGTTTCTTCAATGCCATCTGGCAGGGCGACGCCAACAACCAGGCACTGCTGGCATTGGAACGCGCCCGCTCCCCCGCCACGCCCTTGAATCTCACGGGACCGGAAACCCACTCCGTCACGCAGGTAGCCCTGGAACTCGGACGCCGGATGGACAAACCCGTAACGTTTGCGGACGACGTCGGGTCGATCTGCTACCTGATGAACGCCTCACGAACCCACGCGCGTTTCGGCTATCCCCGCGTTCCTTTTCAGCGGGTGCTGCAATGGACCGCCGACTGGGTGCGCCGGGGGGGACGTTCCCTGGGCAAACCGACCCATTTTGAAGTCTCGAACGGCACCTTCTGAAGCCACCGGAGACCGGATCATGACGATCGAACAACTCATTCCCCTTGAACTTTTGGAACGCCTGCGCCAGGGCATGGCCATCCCGGCGCACCCGTTGGCTCTCGACGCCACCCGCCGACTTTCCGAACGCCATCAGCGCGCCTTGACGCGCTACTACCTGGAGGCCGGTGCGGGCGGACTTGCCGTGGGCGTCCACACCACCCAGTTCGCCATCCGGGACCCCGACATCGGCCTGTTCAAGCCCGTGCTGCAACTGGCCTCGGAAACGATCAATGCCTGGGTTGCGGATCGTCGCACCCCGGCCTTGAAGGTCGCCGGCATCTGCGGACGCACGGCGCAAGCCGTTGAGGAAGCCGAATTCGCGCGCGAGTGCGGGTACCATGCCGGCCTGTTGAGCCTGGCGGCCTGGGCAAACGAACCGGTGAATGCGCTGCTGGATCACTGCCGCCAGGTCGCCTCCACCCTGCCCGTCATCGGGTTCTACCTGCAGCCGGCGGTTGGCGGTTCGGTGCTGCCCTACAAATTCTGGCGTGAATTCGCCCAAATTCCCAACGTCCTGGCCATCAAGATCGCGCCCTTCAACCGCTACCAGACCCTGGACGTCGTACGGGCGGTCTGCGATGCCGGACGCCAGAACGAGATCACCCTCTACACCGGCAACGACGACAACATTGTCCTGGACCTGCTGACGCCCTACCGCATCGTGACGGCCTCCGGTCCGGTGGAAGTGCGCATCCGGGGAGGACTGCTGGGACACTGGTCGGTCTGGACACGCAAGGCCGTGGAACTGCTGGACGAATGCCACCGATTGTGCGCATCCGACGCGCCCATTCCCCCCGAGATGCTCACGAGAGCACAGGAAGTCACCGACAGCAATGCCGCCTTCTTCGATGCCGCCAACGGATTTGCCGGGTGCATCGCCGGGCTGCATGAAATTCTGCGCCGCCAGGGTCTGCTGCAAGGCACCTGGTGCCTGGATCCCGAGGAAGGATTGTCCGCGGGACAAGCCGAGGAACTGGACCGCGTACAACGAGCCTATCCACACCTGAACGACGACGAGTTCGTTGCCGCCGGACGAGACCGGTGGCTGGCCGGCTGAAGACATGGCCGCGCGGCCCAAACCGGACGCGCTGGACCGGCCCAGCAGCTTTCCCCTTCAAGCCTGGGCGGATGTTGCCGTAGCCCTTGCCATCGTCTCGCTGCTGCCGAATTCCGCCCCGTTGCTGGTATGGACCGTGCCGTTCGTCCTGCTTCCCTACTGGGGCGACCGATGTTGCCGCGTGGGGTCGCTGAAGCCCGATGTGGTCTTCGTCCCCGATCCGTTGAATCCACGCTGGCGTCCGCTGACCCGGTGTCTGCATGATGCATTGCGCGTGGCGGCCTTCGGTCGCCGGGAACTCCTGCTGCGCCTCTGTCCCCTGTACGATGCGCACAACCGACCGCTACCCTACCAGGTGCTGTTCGAACCGGAAACACCCCGGGTGCTCGTGCAATCCAGACACGGTACAGTGCGTCAAACACTTTCCCTGCAGCCCAAACTCGAACTTCCTCAGCCGTTGCGGATCGAGCAAACGCCGGTCTCGATCCGGATTCAACCCCGCCACCATGGCCGAGCGGCAATCGGACAACCCTCCACCGATTTCGTTTCGGGCAGCCTGCCACTGACCCTGATGTCGGCAGGAATCGCGGCCCTGTTCGTCCCGCGGCTGGGGGTGGCCGCTCTCCTGGCCGGTCTCGCGCGCCTGGCCCACAAGGCCCTGATCGCGGGACAACGGCCTCACGGTTGGCCGCTCGCCGCTCTGGCCGGATCCCGTCGCGTCCAGCCCATGCCCGTAACCACCCGTCATGATCTCTGCCGTTTGGCGATTGCAGGTCTCTGGCTGCTGCGTTACGCCTGCCGCGACACACCGGCGGGCCCCTGGTTACGGGACCCGCTGCGCCTGATCCTGTGGGGCGTGATTGTGCCATTCGCCGCATATCGCCTTGGGCGGCGCCTCACGGAACGCAGCACGTTCCAACAGACCGACACCCAACGCCGGAGTTTCGCGCGGGAAACCCGCGCGCGGCGCTGAAGGGCCTCAGCGCCCTTTCCGCGCATACGCGGAAACAATAAAACTCGCGCACGTCTCCCTCCAGTCTCCAGCCTCGAATCTACTTCACCGCCGCCTTCGCCCCACGGGCGCGTCACGGCCGTTCATACCCAACCGCTGCTTTATTCGACCGCGCGCGAACCCCGCGCGGTTAATGCTTCGGCATCTTTCGCTCCGTTGCCGGGCACGAAACAAATGCGGTCGAGACACTGGCGGAAGTTTTCGTATCCCTCCAGTATTTCGATCTCCATACGCAGGAAGTAAATCGGCACCTTGGGGTTGGCCATGCGCGGGAGCCGGACCGCATCCTTTTCCGTGGTCATGATGGCACGGGCCCCCAGGTCGTCGGCTCGATTGATGATATCGAGGACTTCCTGCTGCGAAAAACGGTGGTGGTCGGTAAAGCGGTCGCAATGCAACACCCTGGCGCCCATGGCCCGCAGCGAGGTCTCGAAACTCAAGGGCGCGGCAATGCCTGAAAAAACCGTGATCGGCATGCCGACGAGTTCCCGCATTTCCAGTCGATCCCCGGTGTAGGCATCGCGAAAGAACCGCGGCTTATGGCAGCACTCGATGAT
>CAZIUM010000073.1:0-13415 GCA_964542285.1 uncultured Lentisphaerales bacterium | reverse complement strand
TCCTCGACTTGCAGCGGCGTCTCAAGCGGATGGGCGCCTTCCTGCCCAATGCCGGGGGAATTTGATTGCCTTATGGCCTTGTTCGATGTTCAATACGGGTTGTGCCGTGACCCTCGCCTCGCGGGGGATGACGTTCAATCGAAAGGATGCAAACGATGGCCAAAATAACCTTCAAGGGAACGCCCGTGACCACGATCGGCGAATTGCCCGCCGTCGGCAATCCGCGCCCGGACTTTTCGCTGGCGGATGCCGAGCTCAACACCCGGACCGCGGCGGACTTCAAGGACCGCTGGGTGGTGTTCAACATGTTTCCAAGTCTCGACACCGACGTGTGCGCGGCTTCGGTGCGACGGTTCAATGAAGCGGCCGTTGCGCGGCCCGACACCGCCGTGTTGTGCATCTCGGCCGACCTGCCTTTTGCGCAGGCGCGCTTCTGCGGCGCGGAAGGGCTCGACAAGGTGATCACACTGTCCTGTTTTCGGTCGCCGTCCTTCGGCCGCGATTTTGGCGTGTCGATCACCGATTCCCCCCTGGCGGGGCTCCTGGCGCGCGCCGTGCTGGTTTGCGATCCGCAGGGCGTCATCCGGTACGCCAACCTGGTGCCGGAAATCGCCCGCGAACCCGATTACGATGCCGCACTGGCGGTGTTGCCGCAATGACACGCGATCCTGCGGCGGTTTGCGAAAATCTGCGCGACCAGGTCGAAGAGGCGCTGGAAACCGCGTTGTCGCCGGGCCCCTGCGTTCCCCCGAGGCTTCTCGAGGCCCTGCGTCACGGAATCCTGGTGGGCGGAAAGCGCCTGCGTCCGTTGCTTTGCCTGGCTTCCGCCGAGGCTTGCGGCGATGCGCCGGAACAGGCGATGCCGGCTGCCGTGGCGATCGAATTGCTGCATGGCTATACCCTGGCGCATGACGACCTGCCCTGCATGGACAACGATTTGATGCGTCGGGGACAGCCGACCGTGCATGCCCGCTTTGGCGAGACCCTGGCGGTTCTGGCCGGCGATGCGCTGCAAACCCTGGCGTTCGGAATCCTGGCGCGCGGCTATCGTCGCTTCCCGGCCCGGGCGGCGCGCCTGGTGGACACGTTGGCCGCCTCCGCCGGGGCGGAAGGGGTCGTGGGCGGCCAGGTGATGGATATCGAGGGGGGGGACGTCGACGAGGATCGGGTGCTCTATGTCCACCGGCACAAGACCGCCGATCTTTTCCAGGCCGCCTTGTGCATGGGGGGACTGGCCGCCGGAGCGCCGAAACGCGCGACGACCGCCCTGGCGGCTTGCGGGCATCACCTCGGGATGGCCTTCCAGATCGTCGACGATCTGCAGGATGCCGGCAATCCCGACAAGGCCCTGGAATTGAATTGCCTGATGGTCTGGACGCCGGAAAAAGCCCGCGCCAGGGTCGAGGAACATACGGCGGCCGCGGTGGACGCTTTGCGGCATCTGCCGGGCCCGACGGACCTGCTGGCCTACCTGGCGTCCGAAATGGGACGACGCAAAAGTTGAGCGACCAAGGATCGGCGATTCGTATGCGTACAATCAAGGTCATCGTGGATGGACAGGCGGCGCGCGAAATTCCCTCCGAAACGCCGGCCCTGGCCGT
Organism: uncultured Lentisphaerales bacterium; assembly: GCA_964542285.1. Taxonomy (GTDB): domain Bacteria; phylum Verrucomicrobiota; class Kiritimatiellia; order RFP12; family JAAYLN01; genus CAZIUM01. Next base: position 11,814 of record CAZIUM010000073.1, on the reverse strand, counting down.
GATGCCGGGCAAGGCGTCCAATGGCCTGCCGGTCCTGGCGGCCCTCGTGAATAATGAGGTCGTCTCGCTTTGCAGCCCCCTGAGCGTCAATTGCGAGGTCAAGTCCCTGACCCTGGCCGACGAATATGGCTGGCGGGTCTACCGTTGGTCGCTGGGGTTCATCCTGGCCAAGGCGGTGCACGAAACCTGGCCCGGCGTTTCCTTCCGGGTGCGGCATTCGATCGGCGGCGGACTCTATTGCAGCGTCGACTGGGGCCGCAACCACGCCAAGATTCCGGTACGGGAGCGGATCAAGCGTATCGAGAGCGCCATGCGAGGCATCGCCGAGGCGGATTTGCCGGTGGAGATGATCCGGGTCTCCTACGAAGACGCGCTGCGCCGCTTTGCCGTGACCGGGCAACACGACAAGTTAAACCTTCTCAAGCACCGCAACCCGCCCCAGGTATTGCTGGTCAACTGCGACGGATTCCTGGACTTGCCGCAGGAACCCATTCTGCATCGAACGGGCCTGCTGTCCTGTTTCGCGCTGCTCCCGCACGAACCGGGTTTCGTGTTGCAGATGCCCGCGGGCTCGCGGCCCGACCGCGTGATGCCGTTCGAATCCCAGCCGCACCTGTTTCAAATCTACCAGGAACATATCGACTGGGGGCGCATTCTCGGCATCACCACCGTCGGCGAACTCAACCAGGCAATTCAAGACCGCCATGTCGACGAGGTGATCCGCACCGTCGAAGCCCTGCACGACAAGAAACTGGCCCGCATTGCCGCACAGGTCGCAGCGCGCAAGCCGCGCCCCAAGCTGATCCTGGTGGCTGGACCTTCTTCCGCCGGCAAAACCACTTTTTCCAAGCGTCTCGTCACCCACCTGCGCGTGAATGGCTTGCGTCCCCGCCTGGTTTCGACCGACGATTATTTTGTCGGCGACGAGCGTAATCCGCGCGATGCCGAGGGCAACCTCGATTACGAGCATATTCGCGCCATGGACCTGGATCGTCTCAACGGCGACCTGCTGGCCTTGATGGCGGGCAAGGCGGTGCATCTGCCGCGTTTCGATTTCAAAGTCCGGCGCAGTTTCGACCGCGAGGAAGCCGTGCGCCTCGATGAGGACGCGGTCATCGTGATGGAGGGAATTCATTGTCTCAATCCCGATCTGACCTCCGCGATCGCGCCCGAGGACAAGTTTCGCATCTACATCAGTGCGCTGACGCAACTGGCGATCGATTTCAACAGCCGGATTTCCACCACCGACAACCGGTTGTTGCGGCGCATGGTGCGGGACTCCCAGTTTCGCGGACATTCGGCCCTGACCACCCTGCGGCGCTGGCCGTCGGTGCAACGGGGCGAAAAACGCTGGATTTTTCCGTTTCAACATTACTCCGACGCCACCTTTAACTCGGCACTGGACTATGAGCTGGCGGTGATCAAGCCTTACGTTGCGCCGCTGTTGAACGAAATCAAGCCCAGCCATCCCGAATATGCCGAAGCCCGGCGCCTGACGGGATTTCTGCACAATTTCATGGCGATCGGCGCCGATGCCGTTCCGGGCGATTCCATTTTGCGCGAATACATCGGCGGCAGTCAGTTGCACTACTAAGTCCGCGATTCCTGTCGCGAAACCGATGGATATTCCGCAAACATACCTTCACGTCCGCCAACGGTTGGACAAGCCCGGTCAGCGGGCGCATGCCATGGGTGTCTGCGGCGTGGGAGTGGCGGGGGTGGCATGGCTGCTGGCGCAGCGTGGCTGGCTGGTGACGGGGTGTGACGAAGCGCCCAATCCCGTCCTGCGCGTCTGGCTGGAAGACGCCGGGGTCCGGGTGGTCCGCGGACACGATCCCGCGCATGTGGCGGACGGGTGCGATCTGCTGATCCGCAGCACCGCCGTGCCGTGGTCGCATCCGGAAGTGCGGGCGGCTGAAGCGTCCGGCGCCCTGGTGGCGCGGCGCGGCGAGGTGCTGGCGGCCTTGGCGGCCGGACGGAGGAGCGTGGCCATCTGCGGCACCCACGGCAAAACCACCACCGCCTGCTTTGCGACGCAGTTGCTGCGGGCCCTGGGCGCCCACCCGTCCTGGAGCATCGGCGGATACACCGCCGGCCTGGCGGGCGTCGCCGGGATCGGCGATGACGAGCTGATGGTGGTCGAGGCCGATGAAAGCGACGGAACCCTGGTCTGCTATGAGCCGGAAGTCACCGTGGTGACGAACATCGATCTGGATCATTTGGAGCACTTTCGCGATTTCGACGCCCTGCAAGCCTGTTTCGAGACCGTCGCCGCCCGCACACGCGGACGACTGGTCTGCGGGGCCGACGATCCCGTCGCCGCCGACCTGGCTGCGCGCCATCCCGGTGCCGTGACGTTCGGCTTCTCTTCCCGGGCCATGCTGCGAGGTGAAAACCCGGAATGGAGTGCCACGGCTTCCCGCTGCCGTCTGTGGTGGCGGGGCCGTGACCAGGGAATGCTGGAACTGCCGCTGCCCGGTCGCCACAACCTGCTCAACGCCCTGGCCGCCCTGGCCGCCGCGACGGCCCTGGGATACGAGCCTGAGGATCTGCCGGCGCGGATGTCGCGTCTCGACCAACTGCCGGGGCGGCGGTTCGAGCAGGTGGCGGTCCGTGGCGGCGCGAGAATCGTGCTGGACTATGCGCATCACCCGGCCGAGATCGAGGCGCTGGTCTCCATGGCGCGCTTGCAAAACCCCCGTCGGTTGCTGGTGCTGTTTCAGCCCCATCGCTACAGCCGATCCGCCGCCCTGGGTCCTCGCTTTCCGCACGCGTTTGCCGGGGTCGATAAGCTGATCCTGGCGCCGGTGTACGCCGCTTCCGAACAGGCCGTCGAGGGGGGACGGGCCGAAGACCTCTATCGCGCCTTCAGGAGTGGCGCCCGGAAAGATGTGCCGGTGCCGTTTCTGGCGGGATCGCTGAGGCAGGCCTGGGAGGCGCTGAAGGTCGATTTGCGTGCCGGCGATCTGCTGTTGCTGGTCGGAGCGGGAGATATCGACATCGTGGCGGAATGGGCGGGCAAAGCCTGCAAGGACGAGCAAGGCCGGCCTGTTCCAAGCACGGGCGGGGGGCGCGAAAAGAATCTTGCGAAGCAACAGCATTCCACGCCGACGCGGGACCCTGCGACGATATTGGCCGGGCTGGCGGGAGCGGCGGGAACGCCGGAAAAATCCCTGGCCGATGCCACCACCCTGGGGGTGGGCGGGGCTGCCGATCTGTGGGTCGAAGTGGAAGATATTCGCGCCCTGTCCGAGGTGTTGCGGCGTTGTCGGGAGCTGGACCTGACCTGGAGCCTGCTCGGGGGGGGCAGCAATACGCTGGTCGATGACCTGGGGGTGCGCGGGGTCACCCTGAGCCTGTCCGGCGCGGCCTTCTGTCGGTGCGACATCCGCGGACGTCGGGCGGCGGCGGGATGCGGCCTGGCGGGTGCCGCCCTGTTGCGGCGTCTGGCCGGAGCCGGACTTGGCGGGCTGGAGTTCATGGCCGGGATTCCGGGAACCCTGGGAGGCTGGCTGGCCATGAACGCCGGAACCCTGGGCGGAACCTTTGGGGAGCGCGTGCGGCGAATCCGCGTCATGGAGGCCGATGGAAGCGATCACTGGATCGATCGCGATGCCGCCGGCTTCGGCTATCGGCATTGCCGCGTCTTGCGGAATCGCATCGCCCTGGAAGTGGAACTGGAACTGTGCGATTCGACCCCGGGGCGGATTCAAGCCGCCTGTGACGAGGCGCGCGCCCGGCGCACCCTGCCGTCCGGCCTGCGTTCGGCCGGCTCGGTCTTTCGCAATGCCTCCGACGAACCGGCGGGACGCCTGCTGGACCGGGCGGGCTGCAAGGGGCTGAGCGTGGGGGGCGCATCCGTATGGCCGGGTCATGCCAATGTGATTGTAACCCGTGCCGGCGCAACCGCCTCGGATGTCCTGGCCCTGGCCGCCCAAATGCGCGGACGGGTGATGGCATCTTGCGGGGTGTCGCTGGAATTTGAAATCAACCATTTGAAAGGATGTCGCGAACAGGATGACAACTACAAGGGATAACAAGCGGCGCTTCGAGAAGGTGGCCGTTCTGATGGGCGGAGTCTCCAGCGAGCGGGAGGTTTCGCTGCATTCCGGGCACGCGGTGCTTGCGGGATTGCTCGAGGCCGGATATCGAGCGGTTCCGAGGGTGCTGGATGAAGCCTCCATTCAGGGCCTGCCGCGCGATGTGGAAGCGGTTTTCCTGGCCTTGCATGGCGCCTATGGCGAAGACGGAGGCGTCCAGGCCGACCTGGACCGGGTCGGCATTCCCTACACCGGCTCCGGTTCCGCGGCCAGTCGGTTGGCCATGGATAAGGTGGCAAGCAAGCGTCTGCTGGAAAAGGCGGGGATCCCGACGCCAGCCTACGAACTGCTGCCGCCGGAGCGCGCGACAACCTCCATGACCCTGCCGTTGGTGGTCAAGCCGCCGCGGGACGGATCCAGCCTGGGGGTCAAACGGGTGCGTGAACCTTCCGAGTGGGAGCCCTCCCTTGCGGTGGCGCGCGCCATCGACCCCGAAGTGCTGGTGGAACAGTATATTCCCGGATTCGAATGGACCGTGGGAATCGTCGGCGCCGAAACCCTGCCGGTGGTCGAAATTCGCGCCCGCGACGATTGGTACGATTACGACGCCAAGTATGTAGACCACGATACGCGGTATCTCTTTCCCGAGGACTTTGCCGATCGGGAACTGGTGGCGCGTTGCCGCCGCCTGGCCTGGAACGCCTTCGAGGTTCTGGGGGGACGCGGACTTGGAAGGGTGGATTTTCGTGTCACACGGGACGGCGCCCCTTATGTGCTGGAGCTGAACACGATTCCCGGGTTTACCGAGACCAGCCTGGTCCCAAAGGCGGCGGCGCGCGCGGGTCTCTCCTTCAGCGCTCTCTGCGGCCGCATCATGGAGTGCGCCACCTGCGATTCGCCGGAAACAAGATCATGAAATCACGCGTGCAACAAGGTGCCACAGGATGAATGTCACGATGCGTCCGAGACAAACCTTCCGGCCGGCTACGCGGTTGAACCTGCCGGAGACCCTTCGCGGATCGTTTGGCAATGGATACGAGCGACATGGCGTGCAGGGGGGAATGGACCTGTTTACCTGGTTCGCGCGTCCGGGGCGCCTCGATCTGCGGGCGACCGGGGGACTGATCGCTCACTATCGCGATCGCGGCCACGTTAAAATCGCCCTCCATTCCCCCCGGGAGGAAACCCTGGAACCGGTCGCCACCGATGAACGCGTGCCGCCCGACGGAGAGGAGCGTTCGGTGAGTCTCGAGACGCCCCATGACGGGTTGCATCGCCTGGAATTGCGGGACGGGGGCGATGCCAGCCGCCTCCTCTGGCCCGATGCCTGGCCCATGACCGTAGAATGCTCTCCCGATGCCCGCCGTCTGCCGTTGCGTGGCCCCTGGACCCTGGTGTTCTATGTGCCGCGCGGCACCCCGACCCTGGCCGGATTTACCGACAGCGGACACGGCAAAATCCTGGACTCCACCGGACGAACCGCGCTTTCGTTCGGCGATCTGGCCGTTCCCGGCTATTTTGCCGTTCCCGTGCCCGCAGGGACGGATGGCACCCTGTGGAGAATCGAAAACCACACCAGCCGCCGTTTTATGCTGTTGACCGTTCCGCCCTACCTGGCTCGTAACGAAAGGGAACTGTTGTTGCCGCGTGAGGTCGTGGAAGCCGACCGGCGAAAACCCTGACTCCGGCCTGCCACCGATGAACCCGACCCCCCATAGCGCCCTTGTTGCACCGTCCCCGGTCCCTTCGGACGGCAAGGCTTCGCCCCGGTCGGCGACCGCCGGAAGCGGCGCTTCGCTTGCGGTTATCGTCCCGCATTACGAGCGGATCGAGGACACGGTCGCCTGCTGCCGTTCCCTGGCGCGGCAGACCCTGTCTCCGGCGGTGATCCTGGTGGTGGACAACGCCTCCCGCAGTCATGGACGCGAGGAGCTGGAGGCTGCCTGCCCCATGGCGAGCGTCATGCGTCTGGAAAGCAACCGCGGGTTTGCGGGAGGGGTCAATGCCGGCCTGCGTGTCCTGCGCCAGCATCCAGGACTGGAATTCGTTTTGCTGCTCAACAACGACACCGCATGCGATCCTCGCGCGTTGGAGTGCCTGGTGGCGCCCATGCTGGCGGATCGCCGGGTTGGCCTGGTGGGGTGCCCTCTGCTGGAAGGCGAGGATCGACAGCGCGTGGTTCCCGCCGGCAAGCGCCTGATGCGTCCCTGGCTGGTGCCGGTCTGGCCGTCCGATTCCGCCACGTCCGATTATCTTTGCGGCGCCTGCCTGCTGCTTCGCTGGGAGATGCTGGAGGCGATCGGCGGGCTGGATGAGAGCTTCTTTTTTTTCTTCGAGGATGCGGACTACAGCTTGCGCGTTCGGAATCGGGGGTGGCGACTGGCCGTGGCCGCGGATGCGGGGGTGCGTCACAGGGGCTCGGCCACCATCGGCCGGCTGAGCGCCTTGCAGGCCCGGTATTACCGTGCGGGACACGTGCGCCTGCTGCGTAAATACAGCCGCCTGCCCTGGCTGTGGGCCTTGCCTCCGTTCCTGTTCCGGCTGATGTCCGATGCCGTCCGACTGCGCTTTAAATCCCTGCGCGGCAGCCTCGACGGCTGGCGCCAAGGGTGGCGAACCCCGGTCTGAACGGATGGCCGATGGTTGACGAAACGCTTGCCAAACGTCATGCCTGGCCTGTTGCTTTGAATGCTTCGTGAAACACGACCAGCCCTTGCGGAATCCTGCCATCAAACGAAAGCACGAAGAATAATTCGGGCGGAACTCCCTCGTAACTCAATCCTGTCGCGTTGACGAATCCGAATTGTCGATAATATTGAGGATGTCCAACCAGGCAGCATCCTTTTGCCTTCAGGACTTTCAAACGAGACAGCCCATGTTCGACAAGTGCCTTGCCGATTCCGTTCCGCTGGAAGTCCGGGAGTACGGAAACCGGCCCCAACCCGAACCAGCCTTCGGTGCCGTCCGAGATCGTCACCGGCGAAAAGGCTATATGCCCCAGGATATGCCCCTTGGCCTCGGCAACCAGCGAAATGGTCAGCGATCCCGCGGCTCTCAAGGCTTCGACAATAAACTGTTCCGTGTGGCGGCTGATTTTCATGGCTTCAAATGCCGCCGCCGTTACCTCGTGAATCTCGTGGTAATCCCTGGGGGTTTCGTCACGTATCGACAAATTCCGTATCGTCATGTCCGGTTTCTTTCTTCGTATGATCCATCCCCCCCCCCCTGGCGTCCGGGTGTCGGGGCGCCGCGAAAACGCCTCGTCGTTGGGCTCATTATGGCGTATTATGAAAAGAACAACAGGGCTTTTTTCCCTCTGCGCTACGATGAGCAACTGGCCCCCCTCGCCAGAGTGGGCATGGGGAAAATACGGCAGACTTATAAAAGAGGTTCATGATGCGCGCAAAAATTCTGAAAACGTCTCTTGTGGGCATGCTGATGGTTTCCCTCGTCACGGCCCAGACCTCTCCATCGCCGGCTCCGGCGGCAGCCGATCCCTTTTTCAAGGCGTACGATGCTGCCTTGTCGGACCCCGAAACCATGCTGCCGATGGTGCGCGAACTGGCGGGGCCCGCCGCGCGCATCGTGTACGTGCGCGAGACCGGGCGGTTGCTGGTGTACGGCGCCGCCGCCGCGCATGAAGTCGTAGCGGCCGCGGCGCGGGAAATGAGCGCTCCGGTGAACAATGTGCGCATCGAGGTTTTTTTTGATGGGCAGGAGAGCGGACGTGAATTCGATGCCGGCGTCCGCGGCGGCGCTGCGGGGAGTGTCGGCCCCGGCGGCTCCTCTTGGAAGGCCCGCGTGACTCCCCGCTTGTCCGCCGGCGAGAGCCGTGCCACCTCCACTACCCGGCAGCAACTGCTGACCCGCAGCGGCGGCGAGGCCTCGCTGTCGATCGGACAGGAGGTCCCCTTCCTGCGCGAATTGGTGCGGTATGCCCACCGCTGGGGCTATGTCGAGCAAGTCTACGAGATGCGCCAAGTGGGAGCCTTCCTTTGGGTGCGTCCGACGGTGCTGGGCGACGGCTCCATGGTGCGGGTTACACTGATACCGGAGGTCTCAGGTCTGGTGGAGGGACGGCGACAGCGCATCCGCTACACACGCGCATCCACCACCGTGACCGTTCGTGACGGCGAGTCGTTGACCCTGGGGGAGCATGGAGAACATGCCGAATTCTACTCGTTCTTTCTGGCGGGGATCCGCCGGTCGCGAAGTGACACAACCACTCGAATTACATTGACCGTGCATGTCGAGAAGCCCGACTAGGGCGCGAAACCGCGGTACTCGTAAAGTGTGCCGCCCAACGGCTCAAGGGCTCCGCGCAACGAAGCGTCTGGCAGGAAAAGAGCCTGCACAAGATGGCCCCGGTGGACGATTGGGATGAAGCCTGGTTTGGGCAGTATTCTTTCATTCGTTTCACGCTCCCCTGGGGCCCAATGTGCGTCCGCCGTCGATCAGGTAATCGGCGCCCGTGATAAACGACGCTTCGTCCGAGACGAGAAACTCGATCAGGGCAGCCATCTCGTCGGCCGTGCCTTTGCGCCCCAGGAACGTTTCGTTGGTGGCCGGCGGAACCGCTTCTGTTGCGATCAGACCCGGTGAGATGCAATTCACGTTGATGTTGCAGGGCCCCAGTTCCATCGCCAAAGACTTGGTGAAGGCGACCAAGGCGCCTTTGCTGGCCGAGTACACCGCCAACTTTGGGATCCCGGTCGTTGCGGCGATCGATGCGACATTGACGATTTTGCCATATCTCCTCGCCGCCATGTGGTTGATTACCGCGTGGGTAATATACAACGTTCCCTTCACGTTGAGGTCCAGTATCCATTCCCAGTCCAAGGTCCGCGTATCCTTGAAGTGCGTTTGCCTGTGCCAACCGGAACCGGCGCTATTGACCAGGATGTCAACCTGTCCGAACGTCGTGAGAATTTCGGCGACAGCCGCTTCGACAGCGGGGTTGCTCGATAGGTTCACCGTGAATGCCGAGGCCTCACCCCCAAAAGACACGATTGACTCGCGGACCTGTTGAAGTCTGTCCTGGTCGATATCGACCACGGCGACCCTGGCGCCCGATTTGGCCAGTCGGATCGCAGTCGATCGCCCGAGCCCGTTCGCGGCCCCCGTGACGATGGCCGTCTTGCCTTCAAGATTCATGGTTCATCCTTTTGTTGATCGGTTTTCGGGCACTGCCCAGAGACCAAACACGAAAGATCCCTCAACAAGTCTTCCCGCGTTGCGCGGAAGAGTTTCGTGCCTGTCGCGAGTTCCGTACATATGGGATTTCCGAGCAGTTTTTGCGATCATATTCTACGGGGCCACCGCCCTAGAGACGGGGACCAAGTTGACCTTTTCAAAGTTTGGTTGATTCAAGGTCCGGGACGAGAATCTCGGTCCACAGGCGATAGCCTTCGGTCGTCAGGTAGCCAATGGGAAGGAACAGTTCCTTGCGCACTTTGCCCTCGTCATCCAGGAAAATGGGGAATACATCGCGGTATGGGATGTTCTCCTCGTCCGCCAACCGCGCGATCACGGGGTTGAGAATCGTTGCGCGGTTCAGAGACTTCGGACGCGGCACGATTCCGAGAATCACGATTCTGGCATCCGGTGCTTTTTGCCGAACAATCCGGATGCTTTCCTGCATGGCGATGCGAGCGTTTTCCGGATCGTTCGAGAAGGCATTGTTCGCGTTGAGAATGATCATGGATGGCTTGAGAATCTCCAGCGGGTACTGTTCGAGTTTCAAATTTGTAACGAGGGAATTGTCGGAGATGTTGCCGACATGCGTCAGACGATACTTGTCATAGAGTTCTTTCCGGCGAGGCTCGTCGTTCAGTTGGAATCCAATTTCAAACCAGCCGCCAAACTGGATCGCACGCGGTTTTTCCTGGAGCAGCCGGGACAGTTCTCCCGCATAGACACCGGCAAAATGCATGTTGTATTCGTTGTCCTTCTTCACAGGCAGCATCTTGTCCAGGGGGCGGGGGGCGTCGTGGTTGATGGGGGCGCGCGGGATCAGTCCGAAGCGTTCGGTTTCCACCCGGCAGAAAAACAAGAAATTCACGGCAAGACCTTCCGCTTCCCGGAGCGAAATCGCCAGATGGTCTCCCTTTGCAATGCTTGGCAAATCGATATGCGCGGGCGCCGCCACGGGGTCGTGTGCGCTTACAAGAGGCTTGTCGTTCAGGGTGATCGTGCATTGCAATGTTCGGGGGGCCTTGCCTCGCACCACGGCACAGAGGTCGGTCAGCCTTGCCCGGTCCACAATGGCTTCGGGAAACACATGGCGCAACCGCAGGAACTTTACGGTTCCGTTCTGTTTGTCGAAGCCGGGCAGGCGGTCGTCACGACATTCTTTGGGATCGGGTCCGTCTTCTGCACCGCGGACGACGTAGCCCTGTCCGGGAATGTACTCGAGGGGGACCGCGCTTTCGGTTCCGTTTTCGTCGGTCGAAACGGATTCGAGCACCCAGCCTTTCCATTCCATCCGGGTGCCGGCATGAAAGACGGTCAGGACTTCGCGAACCCTGCGCATCCGATCGGTGGCGGTGGCCAGCGCTTTCATTTCCAAGAGGGAAAGACCCGATCCGGCCGGCGGGATTTTTTTCTCCAGCGCGGCGCGTTCCTTTTCCTGGGCCGCCAGTCCGCCTGGAATCGAAGCGGGGTCGAAGAGGGTGGGGTCGATCATGGGCTCCGTTTTGGCTGTGTTTTGCAGGGCGATCGTGCGATAAATGTCGGCCAGGCGATCCAGTGAAATATCTGGAAACACAAGACTTCCCCAGGTGGGCGCTTTATGAGGACGACCCTGCCAGGCAGACGGCACCCCGTCTGCCGTGCGAAACACGCCGAAGCGCCAAGGGCGGCCCCGTCCGTCTTCTGCGAACGGCAGCATCCGGGCCAGGGCATTCCATGGAATGAAAATTTTCGCCGTGCAGCCCGTGGCGTGGGTAGCCAGGCGCGTTCGAAAGTCCTTCAAGTAGGGAAATTCGGGCAGGCGTTCGGTAAAGTAGGAATAATGGATTCGCAGCGACGGGTGGAAGTCGCCCGGCACACCTCGTTGGGCGAGCAGCGCGCGGTCACTGGCGGTGAAGGCGGCATCGGGATCGGCAAACTCGGTGTAGAACTGGTAATAATTTCCATTGGGCAGATTGGACGACGTCTGGATAAACATTTCCAGCGTGCTTTTGACGTCGCATGCCTTTTCCGCATCGAACCGGAACGACACGCCGTCGTGTAGGCATTCGATCTGAAATGTCGTTCTCGGGCTTGCCGTCGAGCCTTCTTCCCCGTAGAGCAGGCCCGCGGCCGGGCGGTCGAAGGCGAGGGGAAAGATTCTGTTCTGCTGTTCGGCGCCGATAAGAACGGATGCGGTGAGGAAGGCGGCAACACCCAAGAGGGAACGCAGTCTTTTCATGGTGCGTGAGCGTACCACGCGATACGTATTTTGTGCGATTTTTCTTGCAGCCGGGAGCGCGTTTCGATCCGGTACAGCTCATTTCGACGGTTCGTGATGTGCCAATGTATCCGTTCTCGACGAAGAGCCTGGAACACGCGACGTCGAGAGGACTATTTGTTCAGTGTACTAGAACGACCGGAAACAATGCGAAAGGCTGGGTTGCGCGAAAACCATGCTTTTATTGGCATTTATGCGCTTTTTCGGGGGTTTTCGTGGAGCCAGCAGTCGGGGTCGAACCGACGACCTGCTGATTACAAATCAGCGGGAAAGCATGTTTGGCGGGGGTTATTTTGTTGGCGGGGTTGTTTTGGGGTTGCTATC
>CAZIUM010000072.1:0-13449 GCA_964542285.1 uncultured Lentisphaerales bacterium | reverse complement strand
GGTCGTGCCCCCATAGGAAGACGCATAGACACCGTCTCCCCCGGCGCCGCCGAAGCCGCCTCCCCCGCCACGATCGCCAGAAATGCTTCCCTTGCCCGGCCCCAAACCATAGCGGTACCCGCGCGAGGAGGCAAACACGCCCCCACCCTCCGCGACAAACACATTTTGGGCGCGAATCCGCACGGAGCCGCCCAGAACCTCCTGGGAATAGGGAATCAACCAGGACGCGGGATGAACCCAAAGATCGCCCGCCACATCCAGGAAAGCCCCGTGGTTTTCGGTCTCGTTCTGAACCGGCCCGCTGTAGACGCTCAGTCGCCCGCCGTTGGTCAGCACCAGGTTGCCGCCACAAGCGAGACCCGTGGGAAGCTGAGCCTCATCCGCGCCGATCCCGAGAAGCCCATCGCCGGAAACTTCGAGGTCTCCGTCCACGATTACCTGCATGCCGTCATCGGCCAGCCGCAGCGTGGTGTTGCTGACGACCAGATGACCGACCTGCCAGGTGGTTTCGTTTTCTGTGAACAGCCGCACTCCCTGGAAGCGTCCATCCACCAGGTCCTCTGAAAGCAGGGCCAGGTCCGTCAAAAACAGGGTGCCCCAATACGCGGTCTTAAACCACTGCGTCAGGGGATCATACACCTCCGTTCCACCGGAGACGGTCGAAAAGCGCAAGCGGGGGGTCCCGGAAAGCGTGGTGTAGCGCACCGAAATGCGGCCCCCGCCTCCGCTGCCGCTGACGTGATCCTGGGTCCCGCCGTCGGCTTGCAGGATGCCGGAGATATCTCCCCCGAAGGCATCGCATTCGATCAAAATGCTGCCACCCGATCCACCCCCGCCGCGGTAGGGGGAATCTTCTCCATTGGCGCGTACCGTTCCGTCGATACGTACCTCACCGGAAGCCTGCATTCGGATCACGCCACCGCCACAACCGCCGACACCGCCATTGTTGGGTTCCGTGGCGCCGCCGCTTCCGGGCTCCACGGGGGTTTTAAGATCGTCGTATTCCGCACCGCCATAGGACAGATAATGTCCTCCCAGCCCGCCATGGCCTCCATGTCCGCCGCCACCGGCGCGATTGGATGCGCCACGCCCTTTGCCGGGGCCGGCATCGTTGGGATATCCCCTGGCATCGGCATCAACGCATGCCTCCGCGGTCACGTGAATATTCGACGCCTGCAGCCAGACGCGATGCTGGGGCACCCACAAGCCCGTGACCGGGTCGGGCTCCGTCACCGTTTGCGCAGCGTGGGTGAGCGTCCCGGCGATCACAAGGGTCTCGGCGTGGATAGGACTGTTCCAGCCTTCAACCGTTACCACCGCCCCGGTTTCGATAACGAACGAAGCCAAGGACGCTGTGGCATTGGTTAGAACCGGAGAATCGGGCGTACCGGACGGAATTCGTACATGGGCCTGATTGCCTGGCACCGAAGTTTCGCTCCAATTGACGGCTTGGAACCAATCGGTATCCTGCGAGCCTGTCCAAAGGTTAGTACCCGTACCCAAGGCGGCAAGACCACTCCAGGTTACCAGGCATAACACGGCTCCCCATTTGGGGTTTTTCCCTTGCATGATAGTTCTCCTTGAAATGAATTTACTTTACATACGAAACGAATTTGAGTCAAACGCACGGACGGCTTTAGTCTACTCGCCTTTCCGCTTCGGGAATCGAAACCACCAGGAGCGCGGGATGGCCGCCGAATCCGCTGCCGCGTCCGGCAAAGGCGCCGTTCTCGAGAATGACCAGAAAAGAACCGTCCTCCGAGACATTCATACCGTAGGTGCCGTTACCCATCCAGTAGCCGTAGTCTCTGAAAAACGGTTCGCTGAGAAATCCGAGCGCTTTATGGATGCCCGTTTGAATGTCATACTGCATGATGACCATGGCATCGCGACGACGCGGCACGTAATAGACATACCGACCCGCCGGTCCCAGTTCGATTTGATGCACCGAAGCGCCATTCGCGCCGCTGGTCACGGCCAGGGGCTCGGCTTCGGGACCGTCCGGGCCATCCGGGCGGAACCGGAAAAGGGTTCCCCCCTTGCCCCCGGCAAAACAATAGTACCAGCCATCCGCATCGGGTCTTTGGGTGTTGTGGCGCAACATGCCCTGCTCGCCGGTGACCGGATTGACCGGAATTTCGAGGTTGTGACGTTCGAAACGATTCCGTTCGGGATCGTAACTGAGAAAGCGGTAGGGCGTTTCGCTCGCGTCCATCCCCCAGAAGATGCCGGTTTTGACATCGTGAAGTTGGACGGAAACCTGGTACCAGTTCCATCCATTGGGGGGATATCCGGCAAAACGTGTGCGGCGCTTGTGGAGATCCCAGCACAGGAGGGTGTTGTTCTCTCCGGTGCCGAAAAAAATGCCTCGGGGCACATCGATTGAATAATAGGGCAAGGAGTTGCCGACCAGAGGCACGCCCCAGTTCTTCGATTCGCCGGTGTGGATGTTGTAGCTGAACAACCAGCTTCCACGATAGCCTTCCTCGTACCAGGCATCCGTAGGCTTGGGGCCCCGGTGCGTGGCGGCCCACAGGGTACCATCCGGCATCAGCCCCATGTAGCCATGAATCTTGCCGTCGGTGTACTGGTCCGCGGTCCACCCGAGCGCTTTCCGGACGTCGAGTACGCGTTTCAACGCGTCCTCGGGCGCGTTATATTCGTACAGGTTGATTCCGGCGCCACGGCCTCGATGGTCGCTGGACGCCATGAAAAAGCGGTTGTTCGGTCCACGCGTGATCTTGGCCCAATTGGCCCACCCGGCGGAATAGGCTTCGCCTTCCGGAAAATACTCCGGTTCGAGATTCGGAAGAATGCGCAGGCGTACGGATGGCGCTTCGCGGGCCACGGCATAGCGGTCGGAGGGAACCCAAGTCTTCAGTCCGGGTGGAACCCGCAGAAATTCATTGGTGGCGATCGACACAAAATCACGCTGGCCGCGCAAACCCTGAAAATCCCAGAGGGCGTTGCGTTCGGCACGAACCTGTTCGCGGGGGGTCAATTGGTCCCATGTCGCCGCCAAGTCCGGTTGCGGTCCCCGTCCCGGGGAATTTCGCATTGTTCCCCGCACCGGCCAAACGTAGTGTTGTTCGGTTTTTTCCGAGAAACTCGACCGTGCATGGCGTCCTTGTCCCGGCTGCACGAACCAGGCTCGGCGAGGATCGTAATGTCCCACCGTAGAAGTCCAGAAAGGCGCGGTTAAACGCACACTGCGCCCCGGCAACGCTTTAAAGAGATGTTTTTCCGGCAAGGAAGCACCGTACACGCCCTGGTCGGTCAGGGTGAGCAGTTCGTGCAGGGTGGGCAGGCGCCAATCGCCGGGACGCGATCCGTCGGACAATCCCTCCATGACCCCGTCCCCCAGTTGGACGCAGCGTTGGAGGGCCTCGTCCCAGCCCAATTGGCCCAAGGCGGAAGCCTGACGCAACCAGGTCAAGCCGGTGAGATTGTCCGTGACCGTCCCGTCTCCGGGAGCGGCGAAACGCCCGGTCTGCCCCAGTACCGTGTTGCGCACGAGGATTGAAACCAGCATGCAAACCAACCATCCGCGTAACGTCGTCATCGTTAAATTCCTTTTCGTCCCATCGATACCCTAGCGCGCCAGGACCCTGGGTGGATTTCTTAGCATGCGAACCCAGCGTTTAAGTTCGTCATAACGCGTATCCACTTCCGGGTTCCCAACCGGATACGCCAGGATTGCGGTCCGGGAGGAAAACACGGAGCCCGCTGGAATCACCATTTGATGATTCCCCTGGCAGGCTTCGTAGCGCACCAGGTAGAAAAAATTGTTGGGACTCCCTACGCCGTGCAGGCTGGAGTCGAGAAAGTGAAAATAGGCGCCCCCATCCTGGGGCGAAAGCGTTTGTCGGCCTTGAATGTTGGCCCTGCCGAGGGGAATCAGCCCGATTCCGTGGCCGCGACTTTCGTGCAACATGCCGAGGAAGGGAATGTCGGGCGACAACGGTTCCAATCCCAACCGGTCGAAGTATGTGTTGGGTTCTTCGGGGTCGAAGGCCCGGATCACGTGCGCCTGTCCGTCGTCCGTGATGTACACCCCATGGGTGTGATGGCCGCGGCTGAACACAAGCTGGTTGTTGCGTAAGGCGCTCACGGCCCAGTCCGAATGGAACTGGATATGGCTCGATGTATAAAGGAACGGCATGCCGGCATACGCCGTGTAGGTCACCGTGACCTCCACCTGCCGATCTGTGTGCGGCATGAATCCGCAACGCACAAGTTGCCAAGTGACCGTTCCGCTGGTCTCCTCGATCTGTATGGCGTGGGACTCCTCCTCGATGTTCCATGACCGCACATTATTGCGCGAGGTACGCAGATCGCCACTGCCATGCACGGGATTGTGGCGGTCTCCACGGAAAAGCTGTGGGGTATATTCCGAGCCGGCCAGACGGTACTGGATCATCTGTCCGGACTTCGGGTCGAAGGCAAAACGCGCTACGCCCGTGTCGATCGTACGCCCCAGCCCGTCCTCCTTTGAGACACTCAACCCGTACGTTTCAACAGGAGGGGCAATATCTTGTTGCGGGGGATTGTAATAAAGCCGGAAATCGAGCGAGGCATGGGCCGGAAGAGGCGTCAAAAAGGCGATTTCGAACGATTTGATGTTTCGAAGTTGGCGCCAGCGCTGATCCAGTCCATGGGAGTCGATTTCGGCAATCAATTGGAAAGGGATTTCGCGCAGATTTTCTTCCGCATCCACCTGGACGAGGCGCAGAGTGCCGGCAGCGGCCTCCGCCGGCACCGTGACCCCCACTTGCACGGGCCAGCGATCGCGCGCGATACCGGCGGTCTCCTCGACCGCAATTCCCGCATAATCTCCCGAGACAGGGGTTACGGCCATCAGAAGCGCCAAAATGGACGCAGACAGCATTGTTTTCATGATACGCACTCCTCGTTCCGCAAAGCAGCAGGGTTTATTCCAACATGCCAAGGATTCCGGCATGGCCTAGCCGCCGCGCCCAATCCGACGGGGTGCGGCCCCAGCCTCCGGGCAGGGTGGCGTCGGCGCCGGCGGCCAGCAAGGCCCGGGCGATTTCGGGCCGGTTGTACATGGCGGCCAGGTGCAGCGGCGTGTCGACATCGAGGGTCCGAGCGTTGATATCCGCCTCCCGTTCGAGCAGCAGCGCGGCAATGTCCGCGTTCCCGTAGCGCACGGCATAGTGCAACGGGGTCCATCCGCGCAGGTTGGTGGACGACACCCCGGCGCCGTTCCCGATCAGCCAGCGCGCGATATCCACCTGCCCCTGTTCTGCGGCCAGGTGCAGCGCGGTGTTGCCGGCGCTGTTCTTACCGTTGATGTCGTCGCCGGACGCAACCCGCTCTTGTGCCGTGTCGAGATTGCCCCGGGCCACGGCCTCCAGCAATTTCGACGCGTCCCGCTGCCGCAGCGGCGGAGGCGAACCGGACGCAAGCGGGAAGCGGAAGTTTTTCGCGTGTTCGCCGCGATCGTCAAAGTGTCCCGAAAGGATGTCGTACAGCGTCAAGGCGTAATTGCGTCCCACCTGGATGCAGTGGTCGAAGGTTTTCCAGTCGTCATTTTCCGTGGTGTACCCGCGTGTGGAGCGCAGGCCATCCTCGTGCATCGCAAAATGAATGGTGGTGCCCATGGCGCCGGGACCGGCGGTCGATATGCCCTCGCGGGCGACGATGGCCCGCACAAAGGCGCTGTCGACAAGTTCGGACGGAAGGTACATCGAATGCGCGGCGCCGGAATGGAAGTCTATCAGGTAATCCACCCGGCAACGGGTATCGTAGCGCATCGCCGCGGTCAGAATGTCGATGGTCGAAAGAATGCCGGCCGTGGTCCAGACCCGGTTGTGGTTTTGCCAGCCGGCGGCCAGCAGTTCCGGGGACTGTACCCGGGAAAGCACGACCCGCCCCTCGGGGTTGACCAGCGGGTAAACGTAGAACTCCGCCTCGCGGCGCATCCGCGCCGCGCGCGGATCGTCGCTGAGCAGGAACTCGATCGCGGCATGCAGCGACCTGCATCCCGTCGGTTCGGTGTGGTTGCCCGCCGTCATCACGATGATGCGCTTGTCGCCTTCCGCCTCCGGGTCCGTAATGCAGTAACCGAAAAGCGGCTGCGGTGGAATCGCGATATCCGTCGCCGGCGTGTCCGCGGCATCCAGGATCGGCGGAACGTGCGCCGCCTTGTAAATCCACTCCGGGGCTTCCGTGCCACGACTGTGCCCTACCACGAAATCATCGTCCGCCGAGGCCGTCGGGCGCGCGTAGCGGCTGCGTCGCACCCGCGCGACATGTTCCGCCTTCATACGCGCCGTGTAGACCGTCGAGCGGGGCGTAACCGGAGAGAGCCAGCGCAGTTCGCCGGAGGGCGGCTTGACGGTCTGCTGGTGCGGCAACGCCAGGGTGTTCTTGGTGCCTGGACGAATCGGCGTCACCCGACCGTCGTCCAACGGATCAAACCAGCGCACCCCCAGTTGCTCCAGCAGTTCGTAAACCCCCGTGCTGGGTACCTACCGGCTGCCGTCCGCGAATCCAAATCCCCGTGTCGTCCACCCGTAGGGCAAAGGTGTTGGAACCCCCGCCGGATTCCTCCAGCAGGGCCTCCAGCGTGGCCCCCGCCGCCTCTCCCAAACGGATCGGCAACAAAGACTCCGATGGTCCGGACGGCGCGGACGGCACCACGGCAACAGCGCGAAACTCCTCCGCGTCCCCCTGCACCATGGTCACCTCCTCGAAACGGGCCCGCCGGATGCGAACCGGCCGCGGCGAACCGCCCCCGGCGTCCTGCGCCACCACGGGCAGTTCCACTCCCGTCATCAGCGCAACATGCTTGACCAGTTCGCCGGCCGCCGCCCGCGACGTGACATGCGACTCGGCATCCAGTACCAGCACCGCGGCCGCGCGCCCCTCGCGCACCAGGGCAACCTCCGGCACGTCGGCATGGGCGGAACCCCCGCCCAGTGACAGCAGCGATAGGGTCAAGGGAATGGTGGCGTGTTGAACCTTCATGCGTGGATGTCTCCTCTGAAATGCAGCCGTAGGGCAATCAAGAAGCCGACGAGAGGCATGCCGTTTGCCTGCAATGTATATCGAATATTCCGGGGCGTGCCGGCAAGAATTATCTTCAGTCGATATACTCGTAGATGCCGCCGGGCAGGATGCGGAAGGGCCGGTTTTGTTCCTGGTCCTCCATCTCGATGCGCGGCCCGGTGAACAGGAAACTCGGGCGGGTCATGCCGCCGGTGCCCAGTTCATCGTTGCCGATGCGGTCGAACTGCAGCGCCAGCAGGTTGTTGTCGCCGGCCTCGATGTGTTCCGTCAGGTCAAACAGGATGCCGCGCGCCAGGGACGCGCGGGCACGGGCAACAAACTGGTCGTTGCAAAACACGTTCACCATACCCTCGCCACCGCCAATAAAGAGTCCCAGCGTCGGGTTGCCATCCGCATCGCGCTCCAGTTCGTCCAGGTTCAGCGCAAAGGGGATGCGATACCAGACCGCCCCCTTGCGATACCCGCCGAACCCCTGGGCATCCCAGGTCGAGCGGTAGGTGGAACTCATGATATTTTGCTTGTCGTTGATGGCGCGGTGGAAAAAGCCTTGCAACTGCCCATTGGACTCGCGGTCCAGCGTGGTGTTCAGGCGCTCGGGAATCCGGTAAACGATCCTGTAGGGATCGCTGGAATACTGGGTGGCTTCGTGGATGGCTCGTTCGTGGAAGAGACGCAGGAAGGTGGCCCCCATGCGCGAGGCGAACTGGCGGTTGCGCTCCATGTCGGCGGCGTGCTGCGCCTGCATCTTTTCGTAGAGTGCCTGGGCTTCCCTGAACCTGTAGTCGCACATGGCCTCGAAAAGGTCCAGGTACCAGCGAAGGCGCTGGGTCTGGATTTGCATGTATTGGACGCGTGTACGCTCCAGGTCGGTGCCGGCGATCCGTATGGCTTCCGCCAGCAGTTTATCCTGCCGATCGAGGAATTCGTAGTCGTAGATCATCGGAAATCCGAAAAACGAACCGGTTTCGATCCCGGCACCGGATTGGCGTTCGGCCATGGCCAGGAAGTATCGCTCCATGGGTTCCGCCCCAGGTCCGTAGGACTTTTGGCAAAACTCCCTCACGAGCGCGCGCCAGTCCTGGGTGTGGTCCCATACCAGCCGCGCCGCCACGTAGTTATTGGCGCCACTGACTTCCCAGTTGTCGTACAGGTTGAAACGCTGGCCGGTGAATCCCAGCGAATGCTCGTAGGGGATGCCCTCTCCGAAAATCTTGATCTTGGATATCGGTAGATAGCCGTTGGCCACGTTGTATCCGTAGTAGTAGCGGTGCAGCACATTCCCTTGCTCGGCGTGCAGTCGCCCCCACATCTCGATCATGTTGCGGAAGTAGTGACGCTGCCGCGAACTCATGCAGCCGATACCATGGAAGCGGGAATAATTGAGATCGGCCACTTGCACCGCAATGCGCGGATGAGGCTTGTAGCGTTTGGGGTAATCGCTGTGCCATGAATACACCAGGTAGGTCAAGTGCAGATTGGGGAACTCCTCCGTGGTGGCTTCAAGGAGTGTGTTGAAAAACAGGATGATGAGATCGGTGCCTTCGGGACGGCCGGAATCGATCGCCGTCCGATCGGTAAAGGGACGCTTCAGACCGCCACCATCACCGGGACCGTACCCACGCAGGCAGACCGACGCATCCTTGGCCCAACCTCCCTTTTCGAAACGCTGACGGATATCCTCGATGGTTTCCTTGACGATCTGGGTATCGGCGGGCGCGACGCAGGCATCGAGTTCGTCCTGAAAACGGTGATAACGCTTGGTGGAACCATGTCCGCCCGTGCCGAAGCTGTCAATCAACAGGCTGCGGTGCTGCATTTTCTGACGCTGCTTCCAGCGGAAGAATTCCGCCTGGGCCTCGGCATCGCGCTGCATCCCGCCATACCAGGCATGTCGTTGCTTGAAGGAGGGGGCCGACTGGACATCCAGATCGTCCACCATCACCGTGGCGCGCTGGGGTACGATCTCGCCTTCGTCTCCGGGAAAGACCCAGTCGCAGCCCAGCCGGTAAAGAAACTCGTAAATGCCGTGGGACGTGCCGAAATCGGCATATTCGCCATGACCGGAAATCAGCACGCGGCCCTTCGCGGTCAGGATGCGGAATGCTTCCGGCGCATCCGGATGTTGCGTCTGGTTAGCCCCCAGACCAATCGCCGGAGCGCCGATTACAATGGCGGGAGACTCGATTTGCGCCGGGTCTGCGGTCGCGACCAGATCGATCGTGGTGCCGGTCATCTTTTCCAAATGGTATTTCAGGTCGTAAACGGCGGTCGCCAGAAGTGCCTGACCGCGTTCAGGCATGCTCATGTTACGGGAAAATTCACGGATGGACGGAAAGGGTTCCTGGGATAGTGGAGCATAATAGATGCGCACCGCCGCCTGGCGATTTCGGACCAGCACGATTTCCGCTTGCGCGCATACCGTGGCGCAAACAATCAAGGCACACAGTGGTTTGACAGAAATGAAACGCATGATGTCTCCCTTGAGTTTTGGATGGCACGAATAAAAAAACAAAATTATTTTACAGGCCAAACAAACGTAGGTCAAACGATTTGCCTTGGGGATATTTTCCTATACGATTCCATAGTCCAGAGGAAATGGTTTTCGGGCGACCGAATGTTGGGCCGGACCGGGCCGTTTGAAGCGTCAATTTCCTTCGCCTTGCATGAAAACCTTCGCCGAAGAAACCGGTCCAAACCGTCCGAAGGTGTTCAAGGACCGGACACCCAACCGGTTTGCGCCACGGTTCAGTTTCCAGCGGAAAGACTTCGAAACCTCATTCCACCCCTCGCCGTCAATATTGACTTCAAAGGTCTTGAAATTGGGAGCGCGCGTATGCAGGGTGACCGTCAGAACAAATTCCTTTTCCATGGCTGCCAGCGAAATCGACGTGGTGTTGACGTCCGGATAAAAGTCCGCGTGACGGTTGCTGAGCAAGGAATACATGGCGATTTCGCCTCCGGGATTTTCGGGATCGTCGCACCACCAGAGATACCCGTCGTAGCGATAATGCGAAAAGCCGTGTTCTGACTCCGCGGGGGACGGATTCGACAAGTGATCGTTACGAAGCGCGATGGCAAAGCGCCGAAATTGATCGACGCCGGCTTCGTCCTGCCAGGGCGTTTCACCGCTTTCCGGATTGGGCACGGCTCGGATCGAGTCCCGTCGATTTTGGCGTATCGAGCGGTGCAGTTCCCATGCGTTCAGCGGGCGGCCATCCATCTCGAACCGTTTGGGGATCGGATACCCGTCGGGACCGGCGCCGGGCCCGGTGTCCTGAACAATCCATTGCGCGCGATCGTCAAGAAACGTCTCGCCGACACAATGGCTGTTTACGATTACATGTCGTGACAGGTACCCGACCGCGGTAGTGGCCTGAACATACAAGGTGGCATAGTGGGTACACATGCCGAGGCACAAATTGCCGGGAGCCATGTCCAGCAGGATCAGCGCATCCCAGGGCGGGATATATCCGTAATGGCCACTGTTCCAGCCATGCTTCCAACGACGAGCGGCCCAGTTACGAATGCCGCTGGTGTGTTCCAGGTCGTCATGCCCGGGAAGACGCAGACGGTCCAGTTGCTGGCGATCGCGCAAGTAGCGCACTCTTGGCGCAGGGGTTTCGTAGGCAAAGGAATAACCGCTTTCAAGCCCTGAAGCGCCCTGGTCCAACTCCACTGTCAGCCCTTGTGTCCAGGCGGGATGTTCCGGCAAGCCGGTTTGCGCAAAGGCTACCCTTACCGACCGGATCCACGGTGTCCGGGCAGGATTGCGAGTTGTCGCCCGAAGGCGCCATTGGAAATAGCGCCCCGGCACATGCCCGGCTTCCACCCCCTTTTGCCAGGCGCTCCAGGTGCGGCGGTCGAAGCGGGGTGTAGTCCCGGCGCGCCAGGCAATTTCGACGGCGGTTCCGCGCGGACGGTCCATGTCCAGCCGCACGCGGACGGACGAGGCCTCCGGCCAGGGACCGATGACACGCTCAGGGGCCAGCACGGAAGCGACATCGATGACCTCCGAGACAACCTCCCCCTGGGGCGGATAATCATGCAAACGCAAGCGGACGATATACTCACCCTCCGCCGGATGCCAGTTGCCGCCCCCGTCAAAGCTCACCTCGCTTCCGACGACCGGGCTCCCGGTATCGGCGACGACCCGGCCGTTGCCGCTCAAAAGCACTTCGTTGCGCCCGGCTTTCAGCCAGCCTTCCGGAATGCTTTGCCATTGCCAGCCGCGTGCCGTGCCTTCCCCCGCGGAAAAATGATCGAGCACCCTGCCGTTGATCGAGATCTTCAGTGGCGCATCGGGCGTTCCGCCACCGCCGTAAACATAAAGGTCTGCCGTCCGGAATTGCGGCAAGGGCAAATCGAAGAACTTGCGAGTCCGAACCCTGTCCGAAAGTCGAATAAATTTCTTGACCTCGACCCCCTTTTCGGTCGCGATCAGCCAGGACCGACACAACCGGATTCCGGCTGGATCGTCTTGCGCCACGACAAAACGGTCCCGCATCTGCCGATCCAGTGCCTCCGCCGTCCCCTCCTGCCAAATCCGCTCGTCGTCTCCGGCGTGAATCGACGCAAGGTTCATCGCCATCCACGCCAGCAATATTATTGCCCTGGCGGACCGCCATCCCCTGGAAACGTAAACACTCGTTCGGCAAAATCCCGGCAGAATCGAAGGGGCTTCCAGAAGATCGCGAAGGGATTCAAAATTCATTTTTCCGCTCCACAGGATCGGGGAACCTTCGGGGCATGTCCCAATTTTTAGAAACCGGATGTCCCCTAAAACACTCCGAAGAATATGCTGGTGAACGTGGTGATGGGGGCGACTTCTCGCATGTCGTCGATCGTCTCGCGCAGATCCTTGACCAGGCCTTCGGCATCACGCGACAAGGGCGAATCCGGTGCCAGAAGCTGGCCCAGCATCCCCTCTCCCGTTTCCAGTCGGCCCGTAATGGTCTTGAGACTGGCGGCGCTGGCGGCAATGTCCGTATAAAGCGTATCGTCAGGAGACAGCAGCCGTCCCAGGGTCCCCTCGCCTTTTACCAGCCGGTCGCCAAGATCGCGCAAATCGGCCATGGCCGCCGCAAGATCCTGGTAAAGCGTATCTTTCTCCGAGAGCAACTTGCCGAGCGTTCCTTCGCCCCGTTCCAGGCGACCCGCCACGGTTCGGATGTCGGCCATGGTGGCGCTGAGATCATCATACAACCGATCGTCCGACGACAACAGGCGACCGAGGGTGCCCTCGCCGGCTTCCAGGCGTCCGACGATCGCGCGCAGGTCGGCAATTCCGGTCGACAGGTCGGCATAGAGCGTATCATTGGTCGAAAGCAGCCGTCCAAGGGTGCCTTCGCCCCGGCGCAGACGTCCACTGAGCAACGCAAGATCGGAGGCCACGACATTAAGATTCGACAATGCGCCGCCCTGGACGAGTTCCTCGCGCACGCTGCCCACCAGTCTTCCCAGGTCTTCCATCATGCGGGCGGGCGACACTCCCCGCAGCTCGGCGTCCTCCGGCAGGGGTTCGCCCCGCCCCTCGTCGATTACGAGATGCATTCCGCCAAGCATCGAAGATTGCATCACCTTGATGGAATAGCCCTCGCGCAGCCGCACCGGTTCGGTCAGAGACATCTTTACCCGCACAAGGTTGTTCACCAGTTCCAGGCGGTCGACCTTGCCCACTGGGACGCCCCGCACGAGCACCATGTCATGGCGACGCAATCCGCCTACATTTTCGAAGGCCACCGTCAGGCGAGTGGGTCCGCCGACAAACAAGCGATTCCCAGAAATGACGATGGTGAAGACCACCAGCACCAGGAAGACGGAACCGATAAAGGTGCCGACGATCATTTCGCGGGTCAATTCTCGGTTCAGGCAACGTGAACGGTCGCTTTTCATGAATGCAAGTCTCCATTTTCTTCCGAGGTTCGCGGCAAGATAAACTGCGCTTCCAGAAATTCCCTGACCTCCGGTGAGGGCGAATCGCGAAAGACCTCCGGCGTTCCGGTCTCGATAAAGGTCCCGTCCTTGAGCAGCGCGATGCGATGACCGATCGACAGGGCGCTGTGCAAATCGTGCGTGACCACCACGCTGGTCACGCCCAATTTGCGATTAAGTCGCGTAATCAAGCGGTCGATGACCCGCGAGGTAACCGGATCGAGTCCGGAAGTGGGTTCGTCATACAACACGATTTCGGGATCGCGCACGATCGCGCGCGCCAAACCGGCGCGTTTCTGCATGCCGCCGGAAATTTCCGCGGGCATCTTGCCACCGTCTTTATCGAGTCCCACCATGCCGAGGGTCGCGCGCACTTTTTGTTCGATTTCTTCCTGGGAAAGGGCGGTTTTTTCCATCAACGGCAAGGCCACGTTATCGGCCACGCTCATCCAGGCCAGCAGGGCCCCGCCCTGGAAAAGATAT
>CAZIUM010000071.1:0-13482 GCA_964542285.1 uncultured Lentisphaerales bacterium | reverse complement strand
CCCGGGCTGTCGAGACTTGTAAAGACATTTAATGTAGCATACCAAAAATCTCCGGTCTTGTTTTCCTTTTATTTCCCTTTTTTTTGCTCGATATTATCATAATGCGGCTGGTGTAGTTGTCGCCAGAGGCCGGGGGGACGGTGTGTAGCCCGTTGGAAAACGGCTGAAAAATGGGCGGGGGAACTGAAGCCTGTCGCTTCGGCCACCATCCAGAGAGGATTGGAGGTTTCGCGCAGCAACAACTTGGCTTGTTCGAGACGCAGGCGGCGAAATTCGGTGGCGGGGCCATGCCCCAGTTCGCGTTTGAAATTGGTTTCCAATGTACGCCGTGAAACGCCGCAAAAAAGAGCCACCACTTCCATGCCCTCCGGCGAGGCCAGGTTGGCGCGGAACCATTGGCGCGCGCGCCGCACGATTGGATCGCCGAGATCGTCGCGCAGGGTGCTTCCACGCACCGTGATGCCGGACGGGCGAATCCGTTCACCGGCGTTCGGTATCCGTTCCCCGTCCAGCATCTTGGCCAACAGGCTGGCGGCGCGTTTCCCTATGGACTGTCCGGGCAGGGGAATGGAGGTGATCTCCAGGCCGGCCAGGATACTGTCCAAGGCCGAGTCGCCCACGCCGATCAGGGCGCAATCGAATGGAATTCGCCAGTTCTTGCGCCGAATGTGGGGTAACAGCCTTCTTAAAAGATAATCGCTGCCGCAAAAAATGCCGCAGGGGGTACGCAATTGCGTCAACCAGTCGTCCCAACTGGAATCCGGCGCCGGATTCTCGGAGGGGGCCGGGCAGGAAACCGTGACGCCTGATTCCGCCAATCGGCGGATGAATCCACGGCGCCTTGACCGGGCGGATGCAGAAGCTGAATCGACCAGGCATCCGTAGCTGTGAACGTTGCAGTCCAGCAGATGATGCGCTGCCAGGCGCCCCACGGCATGATTGTCCGTGGTGACGGTCGGCACGGAGGAAAGAATCGAGAGATCGGACACGTTGATCATCGGTATACGCCGCTCGGGGAGTCCTTGTACCCAACGGTCGCTGAGAAGTGCGCCGATAACCCCCGCCAGGCGGCCCTGGCGCAGCAAGTCCTCAAGCAGGGGCTCGTGGGTGCTGTGCAGCGGCAGCAGGCGCCAGTGAGGCCTGGCGCGCGCGACCGATTGAACCCCGTCAAGAATCCGCATGCCGAATTCGAAATCGGTGTCCAGCAGCAGGGCAATCGTCAGGGATGCGGATGTATTCGGCATGGTGTAACCCTTTTCGCATAATCGTAATCATTCTTTGCGCATTTGCGCAATGACAAACCCCGGGATCATGGCTATGCTATGGGGCGTCAACGGACTTGGAGATCATTTTATGAAAATTGCATTTGTTACCGGCATTACCGGGCAGGATGGTTCTTACTTGGCGGAATTGTTGCTGGAGAAGGGCTATGAAGTTCACGGGGTTATCCGTCGATCTTCGAGTTTCAATACCGAGCGAATCGACCATCTGTATCAGGATCCGCACATCATGGGGGTGCGGTTGTTCCTGCACTACGGCGACCTGGCCGATTCCGTGCGGCTGACCAAATTGCTTTACGAGATCAAGCCCGACGAGGTGTATCATCTGGGGGCGCAAAGTCATGTCCGTGTTTCGTTCGACATTCCGGAATACACCGGGGATGTGACGGCGCTGGGGACGGTTCGCTTGCTGGATGCCATTCTGGAGACGGGGATTCAAAAGAAGGTGCGTTTCTACCAGGCTTCGTCGTCGGAATTGTTCGGCAAGGTTGCCGAATCCCCGCAACGCGAAACCACGCCATTTCACCCTCGATCACCCTATGCGGTTGCCAAGCTGTATGCCTATTGGATGACGGTCAACTACCGCGAAGCCTATGGAATGCACGCGTCCAACGGGATCCTATTCAACCACGAATCGCCGCGTCGAGGGGAAACGTTTGTCACGCGCAAGATTACCCGGGCCGTGGCGCGCATCAAGTTGGGACTTCAGGAAAAGCTGTTTCTGGGTAACCTGGAGGCGCGTCGCGATTGGGGCTTTGCCGGCGATTACGTCGATGCGATGTGGCGCATGCTGCAGCAGGATACACCCGACGATTACGTGGTTTCCACGGGCGAGACGCACAGTGTGCGCGATTTTTGCGAAGAGGCCTTCGGGTTGGTGGACCTTGACTGGCAGGACTACGTGCGTCACGATTCGCGCTACGAACGTCCCAGCGAAGTCGATTTGCTGCTGGGCGATGCCTCCAAGGCGGCGCGCGAGCTGGACTGGAAGCCGCGGGTCACGTTTCGAGAACTGGTTCGCTTGATGGTGGAGGAGGACTTGCGGCTGGCCCGGCGCGAACTGGCGATGGCGCGCAGCGAGTAGTGGAGCGAAACGAAAGGTGGAATGCATGAATTCTGAAATTTTCCAGAAGGTCTATGTGGCGGGACATCGAGGCATGGTCGGATCGGCGATCCTCCGGCGCATGCAGGCCCTGGGACTGCCCGCTCCGATTGTGGCGTCACGCGAGGAGCTCGACCTGCAGGACCAGGCGGCCGTGCGTGCTTTCATGCAGCAAAAACGTCCGTCCAGCGTGATTGTGGCGGCGGCACGAGTGGGGGGCATCGAAGCCAACCGTACTCGCCCGGCGGAATTTCTGTATGAGAACCTGGCCATTGCGGCCAACGTGGTGGAGGCCGCCTTCCGGTGCGAGGTTCCGCGGTTGCTGTACCTGGGCAGTTCTTGCATCTATCCGCGCGCGGCACCGCAACCGATGCCGGAGGATGCGCTTCTAACCGGGCCGTTGGAGCCCACCAACGAGGGCTATGCCATTGCCAAGATTGCCGGCATGAAGCTTTGCCAGATGTA
Source organism: uncultured Lentisphaerales bacterium (assembly GCA_964542285.1). Lineage (GTDB taxonomy): Bacteria > Verrucomicrobiota > Kiritimatiellia > RFP12 > JAAYLN01 > CAZIUM01. Next base: position 10,635 of record CAZIUM010000071.1, on the reverse strand, counting down.
TCGCAGGCAGTATGGCGTATGCTACCACAGCGCCATGCCGACCAACCTGTACGGCCCAGGCGACAATTACGACCCGGCGGGGTCCCATGTGTTGCCGGCCCTGGTGCGCAAGTTCGAGCGGGCGCGACTCGATGGCGCCCGGCAGGTAAGCCTCTGGGGTACCGGCGCGGCCTTGCGGGAGTTCCTGCATGTCGACGACCTGGCGGATGCCTTGCTGTTCCTCTTGCGTTTGGACGATCCGCCGGACTGGGTCAATGTCGGGTCCGGGCGCGAGGTATCCATCCGCGCGCTGGCCGAACGGGTTCGGGACGCCTGCGGAATCGAGGCGGAATTGACCTGGGACGCCTCGAAACCGGACGGAATGCCGCGCAAGTTGCTGGATTGTTCGCTGCTGCACCGCCTGGGATGGCACGCTACGATTTCGCTGGAGGAAGGCCTCGCCAGGACGGTGGCGGATTATCGGAACGAAGTCGCCGAAGGACGTGTGCGCGGCGATCGGCATTGACGCGGTCCGGCGGGCTCGTTACATTCATGCATACACCGAATCAAGCACGGGTATTGATGCTGATTGGCGCCGGTCGGGGCAAGACGACCTCCGCGCTGGGGTTGGTGTTGCGCGCGGTCGGCCATGGGATGCATCCCTGCGTGATTCATTTCATCAAGGCGCGGGACGATGTCGGCGAGGCGTTGGCGCTGCGGCGCCTGCCGGAAGTCGAGGAATATTTCTGCGGTCTCGGGTTCATTCGTCAACCCGATGCCGAGTTGCTGCGACGTCACGCCAAGGCCGCCGTCGAAGGACTGAATCGGGCCAGGCAACGGTTGCAATCCCCGGACGTTGACATGGTGGTCCTGGATGAAATTTGCGACGCCGTGAGCCTGGGCCTGTTCGCCGAAAAAGACCTGTTGGACACGTTGGCGCTGGCTCGCCCGGAGCAGGTGGTGGTGTTGACGGGGCATGACGCCGGTCCCGCCCTGCTGAAACGCGCCGATACCGTCAGCCGGGTTGTCTCCGTCAAGCACGGCTACGAGAGCGGATGGCCCCCGCAACGGGGCGTCGAACTTTAGTTTTTCTCATGGGAAACCACATGGAACTGTTGTCGCCGGGAGGCTCCTTCGCCGCGGCGTGCGCGGCCCTGCACTATGGCGCGGATGCGGTCTATGTCGGGTTGCAACGGTTTTCCGCGCGAGCCGCGGCATCGAATCTTACGGCGGAGGAACTGGTTGCGCTGGCGACCCACGCCCATGCGCTGACGCCACGGCGCGCGGTGTACCTGGCGCTCAACACGCTCGTGACGGACCGGCAGTTGCCTGAAGTCCTGGCAACGCTCGAAACCGCCGCCGACGCGGGAGTGGATGCCGTCATTTTGCAGGATTTGGCCGTGTGCCGCCTGATGCGGAAGCTTTTTCCCACCCTTCCTCTCCATGCCAGCACCCAGATGGGAATCCATAATCTCTCGGGCGTCAAGGCCCTGGCCGACATGGGGTTCCGGCGCGTGGTGTTGGCCAGGGAATTGACGCTGCGTGAAATCGAATGGATTGCCGCCGAAAGCCGCATCGAACTCGAGGTTTTCGTGCATGGCGCTTTGTGCTACGCCTACAGTGGGCATTGTCTGTTTTCCGCCCTTGAACGGGGACGCAGTGGCAATCGTGGGCTGTGTGCGTACTGCTGCCGCGAACCTTTTGCATGCGACAACAATCCGGAAAGTTCCTATGTTTTTTCGATGAGGGACCTGGCGTTGTGGCGCCAATTAAACGCGTTGAGCCGCGCCGGCGTGACCAGTGTCAAAATCGAGGGGCGTATGAAAAGTCCCCTTTATGTGGCCGTGGCCACCGACCTGTATCGTCGGCGGCTCGATCGTTCTCTCACGCCTCGCGACGAAGCGGAGAGGGTGGCCGCCCTACGCAGTGTTTTCAGTCGTGCCTGGACCGGCTTGTACCTTGCGGGGCGTAACAACCGTCAGGGGCACATCGATTCGCACGTTACGGGGCATCTCGGCGCCCCGATCGGAACGCTCGAAGCCCTGCGGCGCGATCGGAGGGGGGGCGATGGCTGCAATTCACGAGCGATCTTCCCATCGAAAAGCATGATGGCCTGCAATGGATGCGGCAGGACGGTCGCCTGTTCGGATTTGCCGTGGAACGCATGCGAGCCGGCCCGGGAGCGCCTTGGGTGTTTGCGCGGCCCGCGCACAGCCCTATCGAAATCGCCCTGCCACCCGATGCGCCGAACGTCAATCCGGGTACTTTATTGTTTTGCGCGTCTTCACAGGCGGTGCAACGACGGTACAAGCTGCCGTTGCCATCCGCCGCACAATGCCGGGCAACACGCCCCGTTGCGATTCATGCGCGGTTGTCTCGGCAGGGCATCACACTGAGTGCCAAGTCCGGCGACGCTTTCGGGGTTACGGCTGCCATCGCTTCTCCCGCGGTCGTCACCCATGCCCGCCGGCCCGAAAGCACACATCCGGCCTGGCATAAAATCTTCATCCGTCTGGGCGGCAGCCGCTGGCACCTGGAACGTTTCGATCTCGACGATCCCGAAGGCCTCTTTATCCCGCCGGCCCAACTCAATGCCTTGCGCCGTGAATTGATCGCCACGCTGGATGCCGCCGACGACCGCCGGCGAAAAGAAACTCGCCAGGCCCGGCGGCAAAGCCTGCCGCCGCTGGCCGAGCCCGAACCCCAAACGGCGGATGCGTTGCGCAAATCCCTGAAACTTCCCTTGTCTCTCGCCTTGTCCGGACCGATTCCGACGGAGTTTCACGAGATCGTCCTGGCCCTGGAGAATGCCGATTTCGAAAAATCGACCCACCTGGCGCAGCGCGTCAACCAATGTCGCGAACGCTTCCCGGACGGGACCGCGTTCCGCCTGGCCTTGCCCTTGACGGTACGGGGGGCCCGGGCCGAAAACCGGATGGAACAGGGCCTGGACCTGCTTCTGGAAAGCGGCTGGGAAACCTGGGAGATCCCCGATCCCGCGGGATGGTACCGCCTGGTGAAACGCAGGACCGGCAGACTCGACATCTCGGCCGACAGCTCGTTTTACGTGCTGAACCGATTGGCGGCGGAACACCTGTCGGAAATGGGCATCGCACGTTTCGTGGCGCCACTGGAGGCCTCGATGGAGGAGCTGGCCATGCTGGCCCGCATGGCCTCCCCCCGGGTGGTCGTGACCGTGTTTGCCTACCCGGCCCTGTTCGTCTCCGAAACGCCTCCCGCGGTGCCCGCCCTCGAAGATGGGACGATCGTGAGGGACCGTGTTGGCAACCGGTATCGGATCGGACTAGAGGACGGCCTCTGGGTGACAAGACCACGGACGCCGTTTTCGAGGTTGGTGAACCTTGAGGCCATTGCCAAGGCAGGCTGCCGGGAGGTCCGCTACGAGCGAAAAATACCACTTGACCAACAGGGGGGTTTTAGCGCAACCTACGTCCTTGCGCAACAAGGGCTTTCGTCTTGTCCTGCAGGATTGAGTGCTGGGAATTGCAAGCGCGATGTTTAACAAGTTTTTTAATCTATTTTCTAACGATATCGGCATTGACCTGGGCACGGCCAATACTTTGGTGTATGTCAAGGACCGCGGAGTGGTTCTGAGAGAGCCCTCGGTGGTGGCCATCCAGGAGGGAACCAAGCGGATCCTTGCGGTGGGCGACGAAGCCAAGCGTATGTTGGGGCGGACGCCGGGAAACATTGTGGCGATTCGTCCGATGAAGTCGGGGGTCATTGCCGATTTCGACATTACCGAGGCCATGATTCGGTACTTCATCCGCAAGGTGCATACCCGTAAGCTGGTCAAGCCGCGCGTGATCATGGCCGTTCCCGGCGACATTACCGAAGTCGAAAAACGTGCCGTGCAGGAATCCGCGCGCCATGCGGGCGCGCGCGAGGTTTTTCTGATCGAGGAACCCATGGCGGCCGCGATCGGTGTCGGGTTGCCAGTGCAGGAACCCGCGGGCAACATGATTGTCGATATCGGCGGCGGCACCTGCGAGGTTGCGGTCGTTTCTTTAGCGGGCATCGTATATGCCCGTAGCGTGCGCGTGGGGGGCGATGCCATGGACGAATGCATCGTGCAGTACATGCGCCGGGTCTATAATTTAATGATTGGGGAGCGGACGGCGGAGGAGATCAAGATTACACTCGGATCGGCTTACCCGTTGGCGGACGAGAAAACCATGGAAGTCAAGGGCCGCGATTTGGTGGCGGGGCTTCCGAAAACGCTGACGGTTACATCCGAGGAAATTCGCGAGGCGCTTCAGGAACCTATTTCCGCGATCGTTGACGCCATTCGCATCACATTGGAGAAATGCCCGCCCGAATTGTCGGCCGATTTGGTCGATCGCGGCATGATCCTGGCCGGCGGCGGTTCGATGCTGCTGGGACTGGATCGGCTGGTGGCGGAGCAAACGGGCCTGCCCGTGCATCGCGCTGACGATCCCATGAGCGCGGTTGCCGAAGGGACCGGAGTGGTGCTCAACGAACTGAATTTCCTGTCCAAGACCACATCGCGACGTAATTGATCCCCGACGCTCCGGCCCCTGAACCGTGGAATCGGTTTCTTGGAGTTTGGATGTCAAGGTGGTCAAAAGTCTGGGGGATATGCCTGAGCCTGACGCTGTTGCTGCTGATGTTTGGCGGCACGCGGGCGGGGTTGCATTGCTTGGCACGCGAGGGGGTTTATCCCTTTGAAAACGGTGCGGTCTGGATTCAACGCTCCTTCACCCGGTTAATGTCGCTGACGCGCGCTTCGAAGTTGGCGGCACGCAATCGTGACCTGGAACGCGAAGTCGCGCGATTGCGCGGCGAGGCGGAGCGGTACGAGCAGGCGGCGACGGAACACCGCCGGATGCTCCGCCAGCTGGGCGCCAGGCCAGATTCTTGGGGGCCGCTGGAGCCTTGCCTGGTGCTTTCACGCGGCGGTTCCACCGGGTGGTGGCGGCAAATCCGCGTCAACAAGGGGCACATGCACGGACTGCGCCGCGGCGCGGCCGTGTTGTCGGCTGACGGGTTGGTCGGAAGGGTTGTCGATGTTTCGCCCACCACCGCCGAGGTGCGCCTGATCACGGATGCCAACAGCCGCATTGCCTGCCGCCTGGATCCGGTGGATTCCTCCGTGGGAGTGGTGCGTGGCATCTTGCACGGGGGCGGATGGCGCGCCGGGAGATCCGGCGTTCCCGAACTGCTGTATGTCATCGAGCCGCTGCGATTGCGCTACCTGGAACGCGATTATGTTCCGCCACCGCGAACCCGGGTGGTCACCTCCGGCCTGGGGGGGCTGCCCGCCGGTTTGCCGGTGGGCTACCTTTTGGGAAGCGAAGTGGACGAGGGCGGTCTCTATCGACTCGGGGATGTGATGCCGGTGGTGGATTTGAATGCCCTCTCGGTTCTTTTCGTGTTGCGGGCGGGGGAGGAGACCGATGCGTCTTGACCTGCCGGTGATGCTGTTGATGTTGCTGCTGGCGGCGGCGGTGCAAACGTTGTCTCCGACCTTGCCGTTGGGCTTTCTCAAGGTGCCTTTTTTGATGGGCGTGGTCATCTATTACGCCTTGTGTCGTCCTCCGTTCCATGCCTTGAATGCGGCCCTGTGGGCCGGCATTCTGACCGACGCACTCGGAGGCGTACCCCATGGCACCACTTCGTTTTTTTTGTTGTTTGCGGCCCTTTTGCTGCTGGCGCTGCGACGGGTGTTGCCTGAAGACAGCGCCGGCACGGCGGCGTTTCTGGGAGGCGTTTTGGCGCCGACGCTGGGATTCGCGCAGTATGTGGTGTTGCGGTCGCAATGGGAGACGCGGCCACGAATGGGAGTATTGATGGCTGGCCTGTTGTTGCTGGCGCCGGCCGGTGCATTGGCCGCGGGACTGCTGTTTCACATCGGCAGGATGCTGGATTTGTGGTCAGGCAACGTCAAGCGAAAGGAAACCCTTGCACGCCATGAAGGATGATGCGCATGCCTTTCCCCGTTGGCGTCTGTCGACGATCGGACTGACGATGCTGTTTGGACTCCTGCTGCTGGCCGGACGTCTGCATCGCATACAAATCCAAAATTCGCCTTATTATTCCGGCGCACAACACCGCCAGAGTATCCGCCGGGTCTTGCTGCCCGCTCCTCGCGGACGCATCTTTGACCGGAACGGAATCTGTCTGGCCGACAACCTTCCCAGTTATTGTCTGGCGGTGTACATCGAGGAACTGCGTCGGCCCGGTCGCTGGGACAATACGATCGACGCCGTGGACCGCGAACTCGATCGCCTGGCCTTGCGGTTGGGGTTGGTCCGGGAGATCGCCCGTGAGGACATTGCCAGACATGTGCGGCGTCGCCTGCCTCTCCCTTTGCTCGCCTGGCAAGGGATCGATGCGCGGGTTATGGCACGGTTTGCCGAATCCACGGAGCCATGGCCCGGGTTCGACATCTATGTGCAGCCGGAGCGCCATTATCCGCAAGACCGCCTGGCGGTGCACCTGCTGGGGTATGTCGGACGCGACCGTCCCGTGATCACCAACGAATTTTTTCATTATGATGTCATGGGAATGCGTGGCCGTGCCGGCATGGAAGCCGCGTTCGACGATCGCTTGTCCGGCACGCCCGGCGGGCAGTTGATCCGGGTGGACGCCACGGGCTACAAGCATGCGGCCTGGCCCGGACGCGAAGCCGTGCCGGGCAAAGACCTCCACCTGACGATCGATGCGGAATTGCAGTCCATGGTAGAGCGCCTGCTTTCCGGACGCCGCGCCGCCTGCGTGATCTTGAATCCCATGAATGGAGACGTGCTGGCCATGGTCAGCGCGCCGTCATTCGATCCCAACGTGATGAGTCCCTCGATTTCCTCTGAGCGCTGGCGCGCCTTGAACCGTGATCCGGGACGCCCCTTGCTCAACCGGGCCATTGCCGGGGTGTATCCGCCGGGAAGTATTTTCAAGCCGCTGGTGGCACTTGCGGCGCTGGGTCATGGGATTGACCCTTCCTTCCAGTATCATTGCACCGGGGTTTTCGAGCTGGGGTCCATGCGCTTGCGATGCTGGTCACGATTTGGTCACGGGACGCTGACCATGCGGCGCGCGTTGGAGCAGTCCTGCAACCCTTATTTCTGCCACTTGGGCGTGACTCTCGGGTTGGACGTCATTCGCGCGACCGGCATGGCCGTGGGCCTGGGGCGCCCGACCGGCATCGAATTGCCGGGCGAATCCGGGGGGCTGTTGCCCAGTGACGCCTGGAAGCGACGGGTTCAAAATGACGCCTGGCGTTCCGGAGACACCGCCAACATTTCCATCGGGCAGGGGCCGTTGCTGGTGACACCGCTGCAAATGGCGCAGTTTGCCGCCACCCTTGGGAACGGCGGCCAGGTGTTCAAACCGCGACTGGTGCTCGATCACGATGATAACCCGGTGCCGCTGCGCCACATGAATTGGTCCGACGACGCCCTGGAAACCGTGCGCGGCGGAATGCTCGATGTGGTCCAAGCGCCGCATGGCACCGGAACGCGAGCGGCCGTGCCGGGACTGCGCATGGCGGGCAAGACCGGCACCGCGGAATACGGTCCTGTCAGCCGGCGACGCACGCACGCCTGGATGATGGCTTTTGCTCCCTTCGATCAGCCCAGCGTGGCCATGGCCCTGGTGATCGAGGATGGCGAGTCCGGCGGACGCACCGCCGCCCCGTTGGTCCGGAAAATCATGCAACATCTGTTCTCGTCATCCACGTCTCCGACGGAGTCGGCGGTAAGGCCGGACCGGCTTGAGGAGGATGTGGGGACATGAAAAAATGGATCGAACGTCTTCCCTGGGACCTGGGACGCCTGCAACGCATGCGCGGCGTCCTCTTTGTGTGCATGATGTTGCTGATGGCGACTGGGGTAGCTTTTGTCTACAGCGCCAACTCTATTCGAGACAGCCTTTTGTTGCGGCGTTTATACCTCGCCCATGCCGAAATGGCACTGATCGGCCTGGGAGCCAGCGTGGCCCTGGCCTATTGTCATTATCGGAGCATCCTTCGCTGGAGCGGTTTGTTTTACCTGATGGCCGTGGTGCTTCTGGTACTGGTGTTGGTGGCCGGACAGTCGCGCATGGGAGCCAAACGATGGTTGTTCGGAATTCAGCCTTCCGAAGTGGCCAAGTTGGCGACCATCATGCTGCTGGCGCGCGTTTTGGGACGACCGGGAGCCCGGCGCGACATCTGGGAGTTTCTTCTGGCCATTGCGATTGTGGCATTGCCGTCACTGTTGATCGTCATGCAGCCGGATTTGGGAACCATGTTGGTTTTCGGCCCCGTCTTGCTGGCCATGCTTTTCGCGGCAGGCACTGCGCCACGCGCGCTTTTGCTGACGGTGCTGGCAGGATGTCTGTCCATTACGGTGGTGCTGGGATCGATTGTGCTGCAGGAGAAATCCGACCTGAACCCGCGTTGGCGACCCTATGTCGCCCTGCCGACGTCCTTCCTGGGGGATTACCAGCGGGGGCGCCTGCTCGATTTTCTGTACCCCGAACGCGACCCCTACAATCTTGGGTGGAATCGCCGGCAATCCGAGATCGCCATCGGTTCGGGCGGTCGCTGGGGAAAAGGTTTTCTCAAGGGAGATCAGAATATGCTGGGGTACCTGCCGCGGCAGGTCTCGGCAAATGACTTCATTTTTTCGGTCTTGGCCGAGGAAAAGGGGTTTGTTGGAACCATGAGCGTGCTGTTGTTGTTCGCGGGAATTCTTTTCCCGGGACTGACGGTGGCGGCCGCCTGTCGCGATGGCGTCGGACGGTTGTTCGTGGTTGGTGTTTTGGCGCTGCTCTTCAGTCATGTGTTCATCAACATTGCCATGACCGTCGGGTTGTTGCCGGTTACCGGGTTGCCGCTGCCTTTCATAAGCTACGGCAGAACCTTCATGTTGACCATGGCGATCGCGCTGGGATTGCTTCAAAGCGTGGCCGTGCATGGCGGGGACGATCCTCACGGAACGAATTCCGGACTGGACGTTCCCGATTAGAATCATTCGGAGAATCAGGATGTTGAAGTGGCTCAAAAAACAAACAATCAAACGTGAAATTGTCATCAATGCGGAGAAATTGGAAACCCGCGTGGCCGTTTTGGAAAACGGACGGCTCGAGGAATTCCAGGTGGAACACCCCGCCGAGGAACGACTGGTCGGGAGCATTTATAAAGGACGCATTCAAAACCTTGAAAACGATCTTCAGGCGGCTTTTGTGGACATCGGCATGCGCAAGAATGCCTTCCTGCATTACTGGGATATGTTTCCAGACGACGAGAGCCGATTGAGCGAGGAAGATGACCACCCCAAACGTACCTCGCGGCGCAAGCGGTTCAGTAACGAACAAATCGCCAAGCGGTACCCTCCGGGTTCAGAAATCGTCGTTCAGGTTACCAAGGGTCCCATCGGCAGCAAGGGCCCGCGCGTCACGGCCAGTCTCAGCATTCCGGGCCGCTACCTGGTGATGATGCCGGGCTGTCGCCTGCGTGGCGTTTCCCGCAAGATCGGCGACGCCAGGGAACGGCTGCGCCTCAAAAAAATATTGGACCGGCTACCCCTGCCGAGCGACATCGGGTTGATTGTGCGCACCATCGGCGCCGGCGCTTCCAAACGCGCGTTTGTGCGCGATCTGCGCGGGTTGTTGACCATCTGGGAGGACTTGCAGACCAACATGCGTGACAAATCCACGCCCAGTTGCGTTTACCAGGAACCGGATCTGATCGAGCGTGTCGTGCGGGACTGGCTGACGGAAGACATCGATCGCGTCACCATCGATCAGGCGGATGCCTACGAACGTATCCGGGCCGTGTCGGCGCGCATTTCGCGGCATGCGCGGGGCGTGATTCAACTGTATGACGGCCCCCAACCGGTATTTGACAGTCGGGGCATCGAACACCAAATCGCGGATGCGTTCCGCCGGAAGGTGCAACTCGCATGCGGAGGACACCTTGTGATCGACGAGACCGAGGCCATGATTGCCATTGACGTCAATACCGGGCGCCACAAAGGCAAGGGTTCCCAGGAAGAGGCCATTCTGGAAGTGAATCTCGATGCCGTCGAGGAGGTTGCGCGTCAGTTGCGATTGCGCAACATCGGCGGACTGGTCGTAGTTGACCTGATCGACATGAAGTCCCGCAAGCATCAGTCCGCGGTGTTCAAGGCCATGAAAGCGGCCTTGAAGCGAGACAAGGCGCGCACGAACGTTCTGCCGATCTCGGAACTGGGCTTGATGGAAATGACCCGCCAGCGCCAGGAGGAAAGCATCCTGGCCCAGACCTACGTCGATTGCCCCTATTGCCACGGCCACGGGTCGATCAAGTCGTCGCTGTCCTTGAGCGTCGACATCCAGCGCCAGATCGCCGGCGTCATGCGTAAATGCCGTCAGGAAGGAAGAGAAATCGCCCTGCAAGTTTTGGTGGCTCCCGCGGTTCTGGAACGCCTGCGCCGCGAGGATGAGGCGATTCTGGTCGATTTGCAGCAACAGTACAAGGGGCGCTTGAGTTTCAAATCCGAGCCTTATCGCCACCCCGAATCCTTCTCCATTCTCGACACCGACGGAAAAGTTCTGTATTCCGTTGGTGACGCAAAAGGGTCATAATCGTTTTTCATGCAGCCGGATCGAATGGAGCCCCACAATGATGTGTTTTCGTCATAAATTTTGGAA
>CAZIUM010000070.1:0-13640 GCA_964542285.1 uncultured Lentisphaerales bacterium | reverse complement strand
TCTCCTCTTATCCTGGTCCTAAAAGACTCAGAAACCGGATGGACTCGTAAGCCGGATGTCCGGCCAGCAATCGTTGCCGGAATGGAACGTCAGCCGGACGGCTTCTTTCTCCGGGGCGCCGACCGGCCAGACAAAAATTTCATAATCGGCGCTGTCGTGTTCGTGTCCCCCGGTGCTGGCGCCAAAAACCAGCAGGCGTCCGGTGGCATCCATTTTCGGAAAGTATTCGTGGCTGTAAGGTTCCGGCATGTCGAACCAGAGCCCGGCGGTCTCCTCCCCCGGCGGCACCCGGAGAATGGCGTTGCGCATGCGTCCGCCGCGCCCCACCAGACACATGCCGAGGTTTTGCGGCAGCCATCCCAGTTGACAGGTGTCGCCGCCCCCGACCGGACGCAGCGTACCGTCCTGGCCGGCCACGGCCGTCATGCGGCGCGCCCCGCGCAAGGTGATCGCCAGGGCGCCGGTCGCGGCATCGAAATCGGGTGTTTGAACCTGGACCCCCTCCGGGAGGACGCCCCGCCCCGCTTCGAACAAGAGGCGCTCCTCGCCGGTGACCAGGTCCAGTTGCATCACCTGAACGCCATCGCGTTGAAACACAAAGCGATTTTCGGCCGACCAAGAGGCCATGAAGGCGTTGGTGGCCACCAGTCGTTCGCGCCCGGTCGCCAGGTCGATCAGCCAGGTGTCCCAGGGACGCGGGTTGCGCTGGGAAACCCAGGGTTCGCGCGAACGGGAAAAAAGCACGCGTTCGCCGTCGGACGACAAGCGCGGATAGGTATCGGTATAGCCGGAAGCCGTGAGACGGCGGACCGTCGTGGAAGGCAGCTCCATCGACAGAATGTCGTGGTAGCCATGCCGGTTGGAGCTCCAGACGATGCGTCCGCGATATGTTCCAGCAAAGGCCTTTCGTTTTGCGATTTCCGGTTCCGTCCCGGACAGGACCTGTCCGCTGCCGGGAGCTTCCAGGCGTCCCATCTTTCCGAACGAACGCCATTGCCAGGCGGCGAAGACCGCCGCCAGCAGCAAACAACCCGCCACGGCCGCCAGGCGCAGACGACGCCGAAACCCGGCGGCGCCGCGCTCTCCGGAGGAACCCGACCACCCGAAGGCGATCGCCACCCCCGCCAGCGCCCCCAGCAGGTAATCCACCGATTGCGATACGATATGCAGGGCCAACATGGCCAGCATGGCCGCGGCCGCCGAAAATCCCATCAGGCGCCAGGCGGCCGTTCCCCCGCCTTCGTAGACGCCGAAGCCCAGCAGGGCGGGAATCGGCAGACCCGCGGCTCCCTCCGCCGCCAGCAGAGCCGGCAAGACGTGCCGCGCCTCGGCGGCAGCCAGGGAGGGAAGATGCGGATCGACGACCGCCAGGAACGCGGCATAGAGTCCGCCATACTTGAACAGGCGTACTCCCAGCGACAATCCCAGCGCGCCCAGCAGAAGCTTCGGCGCGCGCATGGCGCGAATGGCCCGCGCAACGCGTTCCAGAAAAGTCAGCAGGCGACGCCATGCCGTCAGGCGGGTCAACCTTCCCGACAGGCCCACCAGCCATCCCACCACCGGCGGCAGGAACGCGAACAGCCCCGCCGCGCCCACCGCGCTGACGACTAACACACCCACCATCCCGGCCAGCAGCAAGGGCCAGGAAGCCGCCTGCCGGTTCCAGGGGGCGGCCAGGGCGACGGCCAGCACCAGCGCCAGGGCGATCATGTCCAGGAGAAAGCTTACCGCCATGGCGCCCAGACAATTGTCCGCGCGCACCTTGTAGCCACGATTCATGATGGCCAGGTATCCCAGTTCGCCGGTGCGGGCCGGCAGCAGGTCCACCATGGCATTGCGTGCCGTGGTGGCGAGAAACGAATGCCAATGTCCCGGCACCTCCGGTTCGCCACACCCCCGCAACAGGCTGCGATAGCGTTCCGAGCGAAAAAACGTCTGCGCCAGTTGACACCCGATGTACACCAGGAGCAAGGGGAGCGACACATCGCGCAACAACGGCCAGAGCCCGACCTGCTCCGTCAGCCCGCGACGCAACAGGTGCGCGATCAACCCCAGGGTACCCAGGGAAACCGCCCCCGACAGAATGAGTTTCTTCATGCCTTTTCGACTCCTGACTCCGGGCTCCCGATTTCTCGGGGATTCAACAACGCTGAATCGTTGCCCACACCCCTCATGCCCTATTCACGCCTGTTCCGAACAATTGGAATTGCCGTTTGCCGCAACGTAGTTTATCATAATAATTCTTTTTGACATGGAGGACGAGTCATGAATTTTCTCGAATTGGCAAAAACCAGGCGTTCGGTGCGGGACTATGCCGACAAACCCGTGTCTCGCGCCCAACTGGAGCAAGTGCTGGAGGCCGGGCGTCTGGCGCCCTCGGCCTGCAATCGCCAACCGTGGCGCCTCGTTGTGGCCACGGAAGCCGCCGACCGCGAACGACTCTCGGAAGCGTATGGCGGCGCATGGCTGCGCCAGGCGCCAGTCGTCATCGTAATCTGCGCCAATCGCGAAGCCGCATGGCGGCGCGGCGACGGCAAGCTGTCCGCCGACGTGGATGCCGCCATCGTCACGGATCACATGACGCTGGCCGCGGCGGAGCTGGGCCTGGGAACCTGTTGGATTTGCGCCTTCGACGCCGCCAGATTAAGTGCGATTTTGAAACTGGGGCCGGAATGGGAACCGATTGTCATGCTGCCGCTCGGGCATCCCGCCGCGGCGTCCGCGTCATCGCCGCGTACGTCCCGCAAGGAACTGGCCGAGATTGTGCAGTGGGGAATTTAACGTAACCGAGGAGTTGACATGCAGGGATTGGTACTGATGGGCGTGGGCATGGGCATGGTGTTGGCCTTTCTTGTCCTGATGATTTTGTTGATGGCGCTGAACGCGAAATTCATCCCGCGTTTTTCCTACCTGCTGCCGGATGAGCCGGCCGCGTCCGCCAAGCCGAGGAGCCCGAGAGCCGCTTCCGGCGACGCCGACGTTGCGGTTGCGATTGCCGCCGCACGCCGGCGGGCGATCTCGGGATAATCATACTCTCCGCGGGGCTTTCATGCCTGGCGTAACCCATTCCTCGATTGGATCGTGCCGAAAGGCCGGCCCCGACGCGACAGAATGAACTTTCCCGAGATTCCAGGCCTGCGCTTTATTGCGCTCTTGCATGAGGGCAACCGTTTCAACACGTGGAAGGCGGTCCAGTCCTCGCTGGACCGCTTTGTTGACATCCGCATCTGGAACGATGCGTCTGGCGAGGATGCCGCCGCCATCGAGCCATTTCTTGAAGTAGCCCGCGCGGTGGCGAATCTCAAACATCCCGGGCTGGTCCAGATTTACGACATTGTCACGGAATCGCCTCATCCTTATATCCTGATGGAACATGTCGCCGGCGCCACGTTGGCGGAAATGGTGGCGGCCACCGGGCCGCTGCCCCCCGCCAAGGCCCTGCGTTTTGCGCAGCAGGTCGCCGAAGCGCTGGCCTATGCCTGGACGCACACCGGGCTGGTGTTGCGCACCATCAAGCCACAGAACCTGCGGGTAAACGACCAGCAACAAGTCAAGATATCGGACTTCAGCCTGGCTTTCCTGCGACGCGAAGACCGCGATCCCACCGCCCTCGACGGCGGAATGGTCGTGGGCACGCCGCATTTCATCGCCCCCGAGCAGGTCGAACTGCAGGCATCGATCGATTTCCGCGCCGACATCTATGCCCTGGGCGCCACGCTGTATTATGTGCTGACCGGAAAGATTCCTTTCGAGGGGCTCGACACCTACGCGATTTTCGAGGGTCATCGCGCGGGCCACCTGCCCCACCCACGTACGATCGACCGCCGACTTTCCCTGCCAACTTGCCGCCTGTTGGAAAAGATGATGATGAAACGTCCCGCGGACCGGCATCAGGCCTGGGACGAAGTTGCAACGGACTGCAAGCGACTGCAGGGGTCCCGCACCTCCGCAAAAATCGCGATCGGCAACGGCGAAAGCACCATTGAACGTCCGTCCGCACCCCATGACATCCGGCGCACCCCGTCGACGGAAGCGACCGCCCCCGTTGCCTCCGCGCCAAAGCGGAAGCAACGGCCAAGCCCCATCCTCTGGCTGCCCTTGGGTCTCTGGTTCCTGTGGCTGGCCAACCAGCGCCTGGACAATGCCCTGGGGTTGCCGGAATGGCTGGCCCCCTCGTTTGCGCGGCCCTCCGCGCCTGCCCCGTCCGGTCATCGCCCGGCGCCGCCGGCCCCCTCCCTGGCGGACCCCGGCAGGGTGCCCGACACCCCGGCCGAAGAGACCGCCGCCGCGACACCACCGGACGAAACGCCTCCCGCCGCACCCGAGGCCACTCCCCAGGCGGAAAGTCGGTGGCCGGAGGTTTTGTTGCAGGCCTTGAAGGAGGGAAACCTGCCCGCCGCAATCGAAGTCTTGGAGGGAGACGCGGTGATCCATCTGCCGGCCCCCGATGTGAACGCGTTGCGCACCGCCTTGAAAAACGTGCCGTCCATCCGTGACCTGGTGGGCCGGGGACTGATGGCGCATCGCGGCGAGAATATCCGGATTCGCTACCAGGGACGCGAGCGCGCCATTGTGCCGCGCCGGATCATCGACGGCGTGTTGCATGCCGATTTCATGGCCGAAGACGGACTCAGCCGGCCGGTGGCCTTCAACATTGACCGCCTGTCCCCGTCCGAGGCCTTGCGGTGGATCCCGCCGGCCACCACCCCGGAAGAACATGCGGCCGTCGGACTGTTGGCGCTGAGAGCCGGAAACATCCCCCGCTTCGAGCAACACATCGAACAAGCCGGCGCCCTGTCCCGGGTTTTACGGCAACTCACGCCTTGAGAATACGGTCCACCGCCGCCTTTTCTTCGTCGCTGAGCGGCGCGCCCTGGAGGCTGGCTACATTTTCCTCGATTTGCTCCACGCGACTGGCCCCGATGAGCGTCGAGGTCACGCGGGGATCGCGCCGCAACCAGGTCAGGGCAAACTGCGCCAGCGACTGGCCGCGTTGACGGGCCAGGCCATCCAGCGCTTTGACCTTGCCCAGCAGTTCCTTGCTCAGCGTCTCGCGCTTGAGAAAAGTGCCCTGCTTGCCCGCGCGCGAATCCTCCGGCACTCCCGACAGGTAGCGGTTGGTCAGCACACCCTGCGCCAGGGGACAGAAAGCGATCAGTCCGATGCCTTCCTCGCCGACCGTATCCAGGAGACCGTCCTCAACCTTGCGGTTGAGCATGGAATAGGAAGGCTGGTGGATCACGCAGGGCGTGCCGAGGTCGCGTAGAATGGCCGCCGCCTGCCGGGTCATGATCGGATCGTAGGACGAAATTCCCGCATACAGGGCCTTGCCTTGCCGGATGGCGGAGGCCAGCGCCCCCATGGTTTCCTCCAGGGGCGTATGGGGATCCGGACGATGGGAATAAAAAATATCCACGTAATCCAACCCCATGCGCTTCAGACTCTGGTCCAGGCTGGCCAGGAGATTCTTGCGACTGCCCCATTCGCCATAGGGTCCCGACCACATGCGGAATCCGGCCTTGGTCGAAACGACCAACTCGTCGCGAAACGGCGACAAGTCCTTGCGCATGATCGCGCCGAAGGTTTCCTCGGCCGAACCGGGAGGCGGACCGTAATTGTTGGCCAGGTCGAAATGGGTGATCCCAAGATCGAAGGCCTGGCGCAACATGGCGCGACTGTTGTCAAAACGGTCGATGCCGCCGAAATTATGCCATAGCCCCAACGAAATGGCCGGCAGCATCAGGCCGCTGCGTCCGCTACGATTGTAAACCATGGTGCCATAGCGCAACGCATCGGGAATGTAGGTGTTCATGGATTTCCTGTGAATTTGATCCGGCAGGTAACGAAAGTAAAAACGGCCTGCCACAGGGGCAGGCCGTTTTCATTGGGATTATTTATTCTCCGCTCCAGAGAGCAGTTCCAGCATCCTGAAGCGGCGGCGATAGCCTTCATCGGCCTGGGCCTGCATGGCGGCGGCCGTTTCGGGATCGATCTTCCGCAGCACCTTGAAACGATTCTCCGTATCGATCTGCTCCTCGATAGAAATACTCGGCGTCTTGCTGTCGAGTTTGAGCGGATTCTGTCCCTGCCCGGCCAAGGCGGGATTGTAGCGATACAGCGGGAAGTGGCCGGAATTGACGGCACGCTTCTGCGCCTCGAGTCCATCCGACATGTCGCGCAATCCATGCGCAATGCAGTGGGAGTAGGCGATGATCAGCGCCGGACCGTCATAGGCTTCGGCCTCGACAAAGGCGCGGACCGTGGCGGCCGGGTTGGCGCCCATCGCCACCTGCGCCACATACACGCCCTGGTAGGTCATGATCATGGCACCGAGGTCCTTCTTCATCAGGGGCTTGCCGCCCGCGGCAAACTTGGCGACCGCGCCCAGCGGCGTGGACTTGGAAGCCTGGCCACCGGTGTTGGAATAGACCTCGGTGTCGAGCACCAGGACCTTGACATTGCGTCCCGAAGCCAACACGTGATCCAACCCGCCGTACCCGATATCGTAGGCCCAGCCGTCGCCACCGACGATCCAGACCGAGCGCCGCACCAGGAAGTCGGCGACCTGCAGCAACTGGCGGCAATCGTCACAATCGCATTTCGCCAGATCCTGCTTGAGTTGCGTCACGCGGGCGCGCTGCGCCTCGATGCCTTCCTGGGTCTGTTGGTCGGCGGACTTGATGGCATCAAGCAACTCCGCGCCGGGCGAGCATTTGCCGTTCTCTCGAAGGCGTTCGATCAGTTCGAGCGCGTACCCGGACTGCTTGTCGCAGGTCAGGCGCATACCGAATCCAAACTCGGCGTTGTCCTCGAACAACGAGTTGGACCAGGCCGGGCCGCGGCCATCGGCACGCCGGCAGTAGGGGGTGGTCGGCAGGTTGCCGCCATAGATCGAGGAACACCCCGTGGCGTTGGCCACCAGCATCCGGTCGCCGAAAAGCTGGGTCATCAGCTTGACATAGGGCGTTTCCCCGCAGCCGGCGCAAGCGCCGGAAAACTCGAACAAGGGGCGCTTCAACTGGCTGCCCTTGATGGTGGCAAGGTTGATCTTGGAGTCGTCCACCTCCGGCAGCCGGTTGAGGAAGAAGTCGAAGTTCTCGGCCTCGGCCTCGCGCAACGGCAGTTGCGGGGTCATGTTGATGGCCTTGAGATCGGGGTTGCTCTTGTTCTTTCCGGGGCAGCGCTCCACGCAGAGTCCGCACCCGGTGCAATCCTCGGGCGCGACCTGCACGGTGAACTTCATGCCGGCGAATTCCTTGCCCTTGGCGTCCACGCTCTTGAAGGTCGCGGGCGCATCCTTCAGCATCTCGGGATCGTAGGCCTTCACGCGGATGGCGGCGTGCGGGCAGACCAGCGAGCACTGGGCACACTGGATGCAGGCTTCGGGATCCCAGGCGGGAATTTCCACCGCGATGTTGCGCTTTTCGTACTGCGTGGTGGCGGTCGGCCAGGTTCCATCCTCGGGCATGGCACTGACGGGCAGGCTGTCGCCCTTCTGCGCCATGATCGTGGCGGTCACGTTCTGCACGAATTCGGGTGCCGAAGGCGGCACCACCGGCGGCATGGTCAGTTTGCCGGCCGGCTTGGCGGGTACCTCGACCTCCTGCAGGGCATCGAGCGCGCCGTCGACGGCCTTCCAGTTGGCCTTGACGACGTCCTCGCCCTTCTTGCCGTAGCTCTTCTGGATGGCGGCCTTGAGCGATTCGATGGCCTTTTCCGTTTCCAGCACGCCGGAAATGGCAAAGAAGCAGGTCTGCATGATGGTGTTGATGCGCGCGCCCAGGCCGAGTTTCGTCGCCAGCTTGATGGCATCGATCACGTAGAAGCGCAGGCGCTTGGCGATGATCTGCCGCGCCACCTCGTCCGGAATATGCTCCCAGACATCGCCGGCCCCGTAAGGCGACGCCAGCAGAAAGACTCCGCCGGGCTTGGCGTTGGCCAGCATGTCGTACTTCTCGAGGAACGAGAAATTGTGACAGGCCACGAAGTCGGCCTTGGTGCAGAGATAGGGGCTGCGGATCGGCCCCGGCCCAAAGCGCAGGTGCGAAACCGTGATGGCGCCGGCTTTCTTGGAGTCGTACACGAAGTAGCCCTGGGCGAAATAATCCGTATCGGCGCCGATGATCTTGATGCTGTTCTTGTTGGCGCCGACGGTCCCGTCGGAGCCCAATCCGTAGAACATGCATTCCTTGCGGCCTTCGTGGTGCAGTTCGAAGGAATCGACCTTGAGACTGGTCTGGGTGACGTCGTCCTCGATGCCCACCGTGAAGTGGTTCTTGGGCTTGCCCGACATGGCGTTGTCGTAGACGGCCTTGGCCATCGCCGGGGTGAACTCCTTGGAGCCCAGGCCGTACCGTCCGCCGTAGGTGCTGGGCCAGTAGTCGAACTTGACCGTCTTTTCCTGCATGACGTCACCGATGGCCGAGCGCACGTCGATGTAAAGCGGCTCGCCGATGGCGCCGGGTTCCTTGGTGCGGTCCAGAACGGTGATGGTCTTGACGCACGCGGGCAAGGCCTGGGCGAAAGCCAGGCTGTCGAACGGGCGGTACAGGCGCACAACCAGGACCCCCAGCTTGTGGCCGGCGGCGCTGAGCTGTTCGACCGTCTCGCGAATCGTTTCGGAGCCGGAGCCCATGATCACGATGACATGGTCGGCATCCGGTGCGCCAAAATAGTCAAACAGGCGGTACTTGCGACCCGTCAATTTCGCGAACTTGTCCATGTACTTCTGAACGATGGCGGGGGTGGCCTGGTAGTACTTGTTGACGGTCTCGCGTCCCTGGAAAAAGACGTCGGGATTCTGCGCGGTGCCGCGAATCCTCGGGGTGTCGGGATTGAGGCCCCTGGCACGGTGCGCGGCGACGAATTCGTCGTCGATCATGGCGCGAATGACCTCGCGGTCGACCTCGTCAATCTTCTGGACTTCATGGGAAATTCGGAAGCCGTCGAAGAAATGCACGAAGGGTATGCGCGCTTCGAGCGTGGCCGCATGCGAAATCAGCGCCAGGTCCATGACTTCCTGCACGCTGCCCGAGGCCAGCATGGCGAAGCCGGTCTGGCGGCAGGCCATCACGTCGCTGTGGTCGCCAAAGATCGACAAGGCCTGGCAGGCGAGCGACCGGGCGGTGACATGCATCACCATGGGCGTCAGTTCGCCGGCGATCTTGTACATGTTGGGAATCATCAACAACAGCCCCTGCGAGGCCGTGAAGGTGGTCGTGAGGGCACCGGTGGTGAGGGCGCCATGCACGGCGCCGGAGGCGCCGCCCTCGGATTGCAGCTCGACGACATGCGGAACGGTGCCCCAGATGTTGGGCGTCTTGCGCGCGGCCAGTTCGTCGGCCTCTTCCCCCATGGTGGAGGAGGGAGTGATCGGATAGATGGCAGCGACTTCGCTGCAGGCGTAGGCAACCGCGGCGGCGGCATTGTTTCCGTCCACCATTATTTTCTTGGCCATGATGTTTCCTTGAGGTTGTTAGGCACGAAACGGCCCGGCGATTCGATTCGCCGGGCACGTTTGAGCGGGTGGGATTACTTCTGTTCCTGCTTGCAGGCTTCCCGGACGGAATCGAGCTGTCCGGCGGAGCCCAGCAAGACATTTTTCTCGGCAATGAACTTGGCGTATTCCGGCATGAAGACCTTGCCGGGGTCGCGCAGGTCGAATTTTTCGGGGTGATCGCGGAAGAACTCGCGATGCACGCGGCACCAGACCAGGCGACCGTCGGTGTCGATGTTGATCTTGGTGACGCCCAGCTTGGCGGCGCCCAGGAACTGGCGGGCGTCGACACCGCTGGCGCCCTTGATGGCACCGCCGGCGGCATTGATACGCGCGACTTCTTCCTGTGGCACCGAGGAAGACCCGTGCATGACCAGCGGATAGCCCGGCAGCAGTTTCTGGATTTCATCGAGAATGTCGTAGCGCAGTTTCTGATCGCCCTTGAACTTGAAGGCGCCGTGCGAGGTGCCGATGGCGCAGGCCAGCGAATCGCAGCCGGTCTGCTTGACGAAGTACTCGGCTTCCTCGGGCTTGGTGTAGACATGCTCGGCGGCGGAAACGTCTTCCTCGACGCCCTTGAGCTGCCCCAGTTCGGCTTCTACCACCACGCCACGGGCATGGGCGGCCTCGACCACTCGCTTGGTGATGGCGATGTTCTCCTCCAGCGGGAAGTGCGAGGCGTCGATCATGACGGAACTGTACACGCCGGACTCGATGCAATCCATGCAGGTTTCCTCGTCGCCATGGTCCAGGTGCACCGCAAAAACGGCATCGGGAAAGATTTCGTTGGCGGTCATCATCAGGGCTTCCAGCATCTTTTTGTGGGTATAGGCGCGAGCGCCCTTGGAAAGCTGCACGATGAAGGGGGCCTTGCTCTGCACGTTTCCCTGGAACAGGCCCATGGTCTGCTCGAGATTGTTGATGTTGTAGGCGCCGATGGCATACTTGCCGTAGGCATGTTTGAAAAGCTCTGTGGTGGTTACGATCATGGTCAAACTCCTGGTTGGCAACGCCGGCCGGACCATCCGGCAAACGAAAACAAATGAAAGGATATCATATCCCGATTTGCCCGTTTCGGCAAGCAAGGACTTGCCGGACCCTGAGAGCCGGGCGCATTTCGGGTTCGAGTGGCAGAGTCATGGCAATATCCAATCCCCGCGCGGAAAATCCCGCGTGGCGGGATCACTCCTGTGTCAACTCCGCGCACCGATTCGGCGAGAGCGTATGGGAGGAACGGGCGCCATCGGGCCATCGGACCGACACTTGGACGGGGTCGGCGCGGTCGCCCAGGCCAAAATGCAGTCGCAAATCGTTTTGGTTGCCGCTGCCGGTTCCGGCCTCCACCTGGCGCACCTGCCGCAGCGTGCCGCTTTCCACCACGACCTGCGCACCGATGGCGGCCGTGTTGGGCGTCTTCCCCACCAGGTCGATTTTCAACCAATGGCCTCCCTCGGTCAGGTTGCGGTACAGTTTCCCGCCGGTCACGAGGTCCAGCCGCCCGTCATTATCAAAGTCGCCGAACGCGTTCTGATACGTACGCCGCGACTCGATTCCGGCGGATTCGGTGACATCCTCCATGCGCCAGTCCCCGCGGTTCAGGAACAGCCGGCTGGTATCCCCCTTGTACACGGTGGTGAAAAAAAGATCGATCCAGCCGTCGTTATCGACATCGGCCGCGGCGGGAGAACTGTACGATTCCTGCCAGGGAAGGGCCGCTTCGGCGCTGCGGTCGACAAACCGGTAGTCCCCGTCCGGCCCGCTGTTTTCAAGCAGCATGGGCCGATCCTGATATTCGGGCGGATGCGAAAAGTTCCCCACGAACAGATCGAAAAACGTGTCGTTGTTGAAATCCGCCCAGACCGAGCCGATGGTATGCCCCGAGCTGAAGTACTCGATGCCGAGGCTGTTTTTAAACGTCACGTCGCGTCGCTCGGTACCGGCGCACTCCAGACGGCGCGCCTCCTCGCGAAACGACCATTCGCCCCGGTTTCGCCAGAGAAAATTGGGCATCAGGCGGTAATTCGACACATAGAGGTCGATTTTTCCGTCGCGGTCGAAATCGCAACCGGTGACTCCCCGCGCGCGCATTTGCTTCTCCGGCGGAGCGCTCCATTGCAACTCCAGTTTTCCGCCGGTATTGCGCAGCATCAGGTCGGGAAAATCGACCTGGTCCTTCCAGATTTCGTAATTTGCCAGATACAGATCGACCCAGCCGTCGTTATTCAAATCGGCGGCGGCCGCGGCCTGAACCACATGGGGATTGGGAGCGGTCGGAGCGGACTCGAAGCGCGGGAATCCGCGATTCAGAAACAGCGCACCCTTCCGACCGGTAAAATAGAGATCGAGTCGTCCGTCGCCGTCAAAATCGGCGATTACCGCCGCGCCGCCATGCGGTCCCAGTCCGGCCGCCTCGGTGACGTCCTCAAAGCCGCGCCCCTCCCGATTGCGCCAGACTCTTCCGCCGACCACCAGGTCCGACCAGCCATCCCCGTCCAGGTCGGCCCAGGCGACCCGGCCTCCGCCGAGCGTCAGGCCCATCGACTCCGTTACGTCCTCGAATCGCACCCGGGAACTCGCCGCCGCATCCCCGGCCCCCAGGCGCAACGCCCCCGGGGCCAACAGCAAGGCACTTGCCAGCAGGACATATTTCGTTCGCGACACCATTCGCACCAGTGGTTTCTTGTACATATTTTCGACTCCGGGTCCATTGAACAGGGAATCGGCTGGA
The DNA here is from genome assembly GCA_964542285.1 of uncultured Lentisphaerales bacterium. GTDB lineage: Bacteria > Verrucomicrobiota > Kiritimatiellia > RFP12 > JAAYLN01 > CAZIUM01. The sequence continues at coordinate 1,416 of CAZIUM010000070.1, read as the reverse complement.
TTGACAATCAGAGTTTCCGATGGAAGGAAGTTGTTGGGTTGCAACAACGCCGATCATGCCCCGGACAGGCAACCCAGACCGTACTTGTCTTGCCGCCTGCAAGGTGGCAAAATCATGGCATGACATATCCGATCGGAAACTTGGTTGCGGGCGACATCAATGCCATCCACGAAAGTCGCGCGCGTTTCGAGCGCCAAACGGTGGACCAGGTGTGCCACGTGACCGGCAACGACACGGGCTTCTCCGACCGTGTCACGACCCTGGCGGACACCGGCTCCGTCAGCGGTCCCGGCACCTTTTACCGTCGTTCCCAGCGCAGCCTGGCCTTCCGGCCCTCCGAACGGTCCGGCTGGTGGATTCGCCGTACCGACCTCCCGGAATCCCTGCCGTTCCAGGTCACGGTCCGCAACGTATGGACGGCGCAGCGCAACATTGTCCTGCGCAGCGGGTCCCCGCACAACTACCTGCGCATGGTGGAACATATCGTAGCCTTAAGGCTGGGAATGGGGCTCGACAACGTAACGATCGACACGGACTCCGGGGACCCGCCCCTGTTCAACCGGGGCAGTCTCGACCTGGTGGAAGCGGTCGAAAAGGCCGGCCTTCGCGAAAGCGATCGACCCGCCCGGTTCATCACGGTCAAGGAACCGGTCACCATCGGCGGAGACCGCGGCGATTTCGTCACGCTGCTCCCGGCGGACCCCGGCCAGCGCAAGCTGCGCATGGACTGCGCGGTCGACTTTGCCTCCGCGATCGGGAGGCAGCGCATCCAGTTCGACCTGACGCGCGACACGTTCCGTCACGGCTCGGCGGCCCGCACCAACGCCACCCAGGGGCAAATGCTGTTCTGCAAAACCATCGGCGTGCTGTTTGCCGACATGCGCAACCTGGGATACACACGCCAAAATATCCTGATTCACGGCAAGCGGCACTATTTCAACGAGCCCAAACTGCTTCACGAGGGCCGCTCCCTGGAAGCCATCTGGCATCGCGCCACCCTGGACCTGCTGGCCGCCATTGCGTTGCTGGACACCGGACGGTTCGTCGGCACGGCGGTTTCCTACCGCGCGGGGCACCTGCTGGACACCCGCCTGATGACGCTGCTCTATTTGAAAGACCTGCTGAAGCCGGCGGAGTAGAAGACGCGGGAATCGACAAGCTTCGATATCCAACAGCCCAATACCGAATCTCCAAGTGTCGGGCGTGAGACCCGCGCGCGGCACTGAAGGGCCTCAGCGCCCTGCATCGTATCTACCGTTTCCGCGCCCGCCGGAACGCCCAAACCCTCTTCGAATCTTTCGTGCACTTCGTGGTGCAATCCCCGGCATGGATCCACAGGGACATTTCATCTGAGTATGGCGCTGGCCTAGCCTGACGCATTTGTTCGCGAAATGACTGGACACTTTGCGCCCCGTC
>CAZIUM010000069.1:0-13720 GCA_964542285.1 uncultured Lentisphaerales bacterium | reverse complement strand
GTGACCGAGAAGCGCAAATGATCGCATGTCGGCGACCGGAATATCTTTCATCTGTTGGACCTCGCCTTTCTGTCAGAACGTCGTTATCCACGGGCGGTGCAGTTTCCGCAAGGCGGACACCAAGCCCCCGAAAAACAATTGAGTCTGCACTATCGCATACCCGTCATCCACAGGCAAGCATGGAATCCAGCAATTCCAATTCCAATTCTCGGTGTGTCTTCCAGCCACCAACCGCGAAATAAACAACCAGAAATCGTCGCCAAAGTCCGCGCGGTCCCCTTCATACGAAACGAAAACCGACATAATTAGAATTGCCGAGGCGCAATCAGAAAAACAACACCTACCCGCAATTTGGCAAAAAAGGCTTGGAATCCGGCGCCAAAATGGCAATGATTCTGAGGTATATTTGGCTTATCTAAGGCTGGACGGAAGGTTTTGCGTTCCAGTGGACCTTTCCCGGAGCGGTGGAGTGGATACGATGAAAATTGTGATATTTTGCGATATGGAGGGCGTTAGCGGGGTCTGGCGCCAAGAGCAGGTTACCAAGGATTCCCCAACTTATCGCGACGCCTGTTTACAGATGACTCGCGATGTCAATGCCTGTGCACGAGGGTGTGTTGCCGGGGGAGCCTCCACCGTGACGGTGCGGGATGTGCATGCGCTTTGCGGTAATGTGATCTGGGACGAGCTGGATGCGGCGGTCGATACGCTGGTGACGGGCAATCCGGGCCTGGAGCGGTTCGATTGCCTGGGGGCTTGCGATGGACTGATTCTGCTGGGCTATCATGCCATGGCGGGGACTCCCCGCGCGGTTTTGTCGCATACCGCCACCGGCGCCTGGCAGAATTGCTGGATTAACGGCCGGAACGTTGGGGAAATTGCACTGGATGCCACCCGGGCCGGAGAGCGCGGCATTCCCGTTCTCATGACCAGTGGCGATGACAAGCTGTGCGCGGAGGCTCATGCCTTTCTCCCGAGGACCGTCACCGTGCAGGTCAAGGAAGGTCGCGCCCGGGAAAGCGCGATGTTGCTGGGGGCGGAAGTGGCGCGAAAGCGTATTTTTGACGGAGCGCGGGAGGCCGTAGAGAAGCTGAAACACATTCCGCCGTACCAGATTTCGTCACCGGCGACGGTGCGAGTGGAGTTCGTGGGCGAAATTCCACCGTTGTTCAGGCGTCCCGACATTCATGTTCTTGACGGTCGTACCTGCGAGGCTACGCGTGACAAGGTGGAAGACGCGGTTAATGCCCTGATCGATTGACCTCCACCCAATGCAATGCTGGAGGGGGCGCCAGAGTGCAAAGTGCCATTCGGACTTCTGGAATCCCGGAGCCGTTGCGAGGTACGAGGTACGAATTGCGGACTTGCGTAGCCGGGGCTTGCGGCCGCTGTCGGAAGACTTTATGATACGTCCGCATGACAGCAAACGACATAGAACGCAGACTGAAAACCATGATTGTCGAGCGGTTGTTTCTCGATGTGGAGCCGGAAGAATTGCAGACGGATGCGTCCCTGATGGATGTGTACGGGGTCGATTCCGTTTGCCTGCTCGAGCTTGTCGTCGGGTTGGAGGACGAGTTCGGAATTCAAATCGGCGATGGAGACTTCAACGTGAAGAATTTTGAGTCTGTGGCGGCACTGAAAGAGTTTGTGGAACAGCATCTCGATGCCCAGTAACGACTCCAATCTCGCGAGACGGACATGAAATCACGGGGGGAATTCTTGACGGTGGTGTCCGCGACGCTGGCGAGCGCACGGGCCGACGCGTTGCTGGAGACGCTGATTGACCGGGGTCTGGCCGGGGCGGTGATGGAGACGCCGCAAAAGGATACCTGCCGCATCGATCTGTTTCTGGCCGAAGGTCAGACCGCGGACGGCGTGGCTGGCTTGTTGGTGGATTGTGCCGCGCCCCTGGGGATGTCGCTGGCGCCCGAGGTTCGCCGGGTGCGCGATCAAGACTGGCGCACGAGCTGGCGGAAGCATTTCAAAATCATCAAGGTGTCGCCGCGCCTGGTTGTGCGTCCTCCCTGGCTGCAATATGTTGCGGGAGAAGGGGAGCAGGTGCTGACGATCGAGCCGGGGATGAGTTTCGGAACCGGCTCGCACGAGACCACCCTGGCCTGCCTGCAACTGCTGGACGAGCTGGCGTGGGAGGGTAGGGACCGTTCCGTGCTGGACCTCGGTTGCGGATCGGGCATTCTGTCGATCGCCGCGGCGAAACTTGGTTTCGCCGAGGTGCGCGGCATTGATAACGATACCGATTCCGTGATCATTGCGCGGCGCAATGCCGAAATCAACGGGGTCGATCTCCGCTTCGAACAAGCCGATCTGGGGGCTTGCAACGGTTTAGCTGACCTGGTGGTGGCGAATGTGCTGGCTTCTGTTTTGACAGAGCATGCTGCCGCCGTGGCCGGATGTGTGCGGACGGGCACGGTCGGGCAGGGGGTCTTGGTGCTCTCCGGCATTCTGGATGGGCAATATGCGCGGGTGGCCGAAACGTACCGACGCCTGGGGTTCGTGGAACGACGCAGTCTTCTGCTGGGCGAATGGCGCACCGGCTGCTTTGCGCCGACAGAGGAGATGGCGTGATGAGCAAGTCCCGGGATGTCCTGGTTTTTGTGGTGCTGGGCGCATCCGGCGATCTGGCCCAGCGCAAGGTACTGCCGGCGCTGTTCGCGCTGGATGCCCGCGGTTTGCTGCCGATTGGAACACGACTCTATGGTTATGCCCGAACCGAAATGACGGACAAGGAGTTCCGCAAGCGTTTGTCGCCGCGATTGCATTGCGAGGATCTTTCGCCGGATGTTTGTGCCCTGGGGGCCGAAGAATTTCTCAAACGCTGTCATTACCAAAGCGGGGAATACGGCGATCCGGGCGACCTTTCGAAGCTGCATGAACGCATCGCCCGGGAATGCGGCCATAAAGTCAATCGAGTCTATTTCCTGGCCATTCCTCCCCATCTCTTCGGTCCGGCCGCCGCCGGTCTGCAGGCTTCGGTGGATGCCGCAAAGACCGATAAGGACGAGGGCTGGACACGGGTGGTGATCGAAAAGCCATTCGGACGCGACCGGCGCAGTTCGGATGAATTGACCTCCAAAGTACGCCAGGCGTTCGCGGAAGAACAGATTTTTCGCATCGATCACTATCTCGGCAAGGAGGTCATCCAGAACCTGATGGTTCTGCGCTTTGCCAACCGGATATTCGAGCCCTTGTGGAATCGCGATCATGTGCGGCACGTGCATATCTCCTGGTCGGAAAATCTTTCACTGCGTGGCCGGGCGGGGTATTTCGACCACTACGGCATCCTGCGCGACGTGATGCAGAACCATCTGACCCAGATGCTGGCCTTGACGGCTATGGAATGCCCCTGGGACATGAGCGAACATTGCGTGCGCAACGAGAAGGTCAATCTGTTGCGTCACGTAACCCCCCTCACGCGCGACCGGGTGGTGCTGGGGCAGTATGGGGCCGGGACAATGGAAGGGGAGCCACAACTGGGCTATATGCAGGAGCCGGGCGTGCCGGGTGACTCGTGCACCCCGACCTACGCCGCGGCGGTTTTCGAGATACGCAGCTCGCGCTGGCGGGGCGTGCCCTTTATGATCAGCGCGGGAAAAGGCTTGAATTGTCACCGCACGGAAATCCGGGTGCAGTTCAAAGACCCGGAGTTCGACCTGTTCGAAAACGTTTTGGCCCAGGGCAATCCCTCGGGCCGGCCGTCGCGCGGCAACGAGCTGATGATCCGGGTGCAGCCGAACGAGCGGATCAACCTGCGGATTGTCAGTAAAATCCCCGGCATCGGCATGCGCCTGGACAACCCGATGCTGGACCTGAGCTATCGCGAAACCTACCAGGGCCTGCGGATCAGCGACGCGTACGAGGCTCTTTTGCTGGATGTGTTGCGTGGAGATCGCAGCCTGTTTATTCGTGACGACGAACTCGAAGCTTCCTGGGATATTTTTACACCCCTTTTGCATGAATTGGACGCTACACAGGACCGGCCCGAACCCTATCCCTTTGGAAGTCGAGGCCCCGAGCAGCGCATTGCCCTGGCCCGAAAATTCAACATCGAGGACCCGGACTGACGCAACAGCCGGTGGCGAGAGGCCCGGGGCGAGCGCGAGGAAAAGGAACGAACATTACTGGAGTGCTCATGAAAAAACAACCGCGGCCCAATATTATTCTTTTTACCACCGATCAACATCGAGGGGATCATCTCGGTCTTGCCGGACATCCGGTGCTGGAAACGCCCAACGTCGATTCCTGGGCGGGGCAGGGGGCTTATTTCCCCAATGCCTACACGGAAATCTCCTCGACAACGGGCGCGCGCAAGGTCCTGCACACGGGGCGCGGAAGTTACGACTGCGGCATGGTGGGCTATGCCGGCGTGGAATTTTACGAACAAACCCTGGCGCAAACCCTGGCGGAAGCAGGATATCACTGCATCAACGTCGGATGGCGCAACATGCATCCCCGGCGCAAGTTATACGGGTTCCACACCGTGATTCCCCACGAGTTGCGTTATGAGGACGACGAATACTGGCAATGGCTGGTACGCGAACTCGGTCCCAACGCGCACGAGCGCGGACATGGCCTCGATGCCAACGGCTGGATGGCGCGACCCTGGCACCTGGAGGAACGGTATCATCCCACGGTCTGGACCACTGACGAGGCGCTGCGACAACTGTCGAAGCGCGATCCCACCAGGCCTTTTTTCCTCTGGGTGTCGCACCTGCGTCCCCATTCGCCCTACGATCCGCCACAATATTTCTACGACATGTACAGTCGGCGCACCCTGCCGGAAATCCCCATCGGCGACTTTGCCGCTCGCTGGGATGTTCCCAATCCGGGACTGGAGCGCACGGCCTGGTACGGGCGTCTCACCGACGAACAGAATCATCGTGGCCGCGCGGCGTACATGGGGTGCGTCACACAGATCGATTACGAACTCGGTCGCATGTACGAAATGTTGCGGCGGGATCCCGACGCGTCCTCGAATACCCTGTGGGTCTTCACGTCGGACCATGGCGACATGCTGGGCGATCATCACCTGCATCGCAAATGCTACGCCTACGAAGGATCGGCACGGATTCCCTTCGTTCTCAAATATCCTCTCGGGGCCGATTGGCCCACCGGCACCTTTACCCAGCCGGTGGGGCTGCAGGACATCATGCCGACGGTGCTGGATGTCGCGGGGGTTCCCAAACCGGAGGGAATGACCGGGCAAAGCGTCAGGGATGCGATGTACGGCAAGCCCTGGCGCGAGTTCATGCATGGCGAACATTCGCCCTGCTACGCGGCCGAAGTGGCAAACCACTATCTCACCGACGGACGCGAAAAATTTATCTGGTATCCCAAAACGATGGAGGAACAGTTTTTCGATCTTACCCGGGATCGCAGCGAAACCGTGAACCGGATTCATGAGCCCGCCTTTGCCGATCGTGTCGCAATGTGGCGTCAGCGCCTGGTGGAGCGCCTGGCCCGGCGCGACGATGGTTTTTCCGATGGAAAGCGCCTGCTGCAAAAAGACACCTGGGAGCCCTTGGTGGAAAAGAACCGTTGCCGCTGAGCGGCGGGTGTATTCCACGGTGGAACATGGCGTGTTGATCTCGATTATCATTCCCAGTTACAACTGCGGGCGTTTTCTGCCGGGGACGTTGGACAGCATCCTGTCGCAGCAACCGGACGATTACAGCCTGGAAGTGCTGGTGATCGACGGTGGCAGCACCGACAACACGCATGACGTGTTGACCCGTTATCGCCCGCGTCTTTCGCAGGTGGTGGTGGAACCTGACAATGGTCCCGCCCATGCCATCAACAAGGGATTGCGGCTGGCGCAAGGCGATATGCTGGCTTGGCTCAACGCCGACGATCTTTACCATGCGGATGCCATGAAGCGGGTGGCACAATGTTTCCGGATACATACCGACAAAGCTTTTGTCTTTGGCGATTGCCGGATTGTCGACGAGCAGGGACGCGAGATCCGTCGCTGGATCAAGGGGGTCAAGCGGGCCTGCTTTCCGTTTTCCTGCCGTCCGCTATTCCAGACACTCAATTACGTATCGCAGCCCGCGACGTTTTTCAGTCGTCGCGCCTGGCAAGTGGCAGGTCCGTTGCGCGAGGATTTACGCGCGGCGTTCGATTACGAGTTCCTGTTGCGCTTGTGGGATCATGGCGGGGCGGCACGTGTACCGGGAACACCGCTAGCGGATTTCCGCTGGCATCCGGGGTCCATCAGCGGCCTCAATTTCGAACGTCAATTCCAGGAGGAATGGGAGGTGGCGGCGCGCGATGCGGGACGGTGGGCACCACAGGTTCTGGCGCACGCCCTGGTGCGGTGGGGGATTGTTCAAATCTATCGCCGGATGCAGCGCCGGGCTCAGGAATAGGTCCGCTGACGCGGGCCGAAACGGCGTTTTTTGTGTTCCATATAAATTTCGTCACGACTTTCAAATCCGATGCGATTGCGTCCCGCCTGCTTTTCGACGGTCGTTACAAATGCCGGGGTGGGGTCTACGCAGAACTGGCGGTCGGTGTCGATGATCACATGGCGACCGTGGGCGTCGATTACGCATAGGCGGACAGGCAACTTGCCGGGAAACTGTCGTAGCGCCTGGGCAAGGTCCGCCAGAAATTCGGGGGTGTTCTTGTCGCGTTCGATTAATATCACAACACGGGTAGCAAAAGCCTTGGGGGCATCTTCCAGTAAATAAATCTCATTCGCCATGATTTTGGGCTGCTCGTCGCGCAGGGAAATTTCACCGCAGACCAGCAGAGGTTGATCCGGTTGCAGCTTGTCGGCGAATTTCGTGTAACAACTGTTGAACACCAGCACTTCGATGCGCTGTTCGCCATCTTCGATCGTCAGGATGGCCCAGGGTTTCTGGTTCTTTTTGCTGATACGCTTCTGTATGCTGGTGGCCAGGCCGCACACTCTGCAGTCGATGCCATCGGTACGGCAGGACAACACGCGGGAGATGCTCATGGTTTCGAAGGCCTTCAGCAGCCTTCGCGAGCGGTCCAGGGGATTGCCGCTGATGTAAACGCCCAGCAATTCACGCTCTCCGGCCAGCTTTTCCTTCTCGGTCCAGGGGCGGCACGGAGGAAGCTCCTCGTTGCCGTCCGGGCTGGTGTTCATGCCCATGGCTTCGAACAAATTCTGCTGACCGCTGGCGCGTTCGCGTTGCTTCTCGGCCGCCCGCGCCAGGGCCAGGTCGATGGCATTGAAGAGACGGGCGCGATTCTTGTCCAGGGAGTCCATCGCGCCGCTGCGCACGAGGGCCTCGAGTACCCGTTTGTTGACCGCGACGGCGTCGACCCGTTCGCAGAAATCGATCAATCCGCTGAAAGTGCCCCCAGCTTCCCGCTCCCGAACAATGGCTTCGGCGGCCCCGTTTCCCACGCTTTTGATACCGGCCAGTCCATAACGAATGCCTTCGTTTTCGGGAACAAAGCGCGCGGAACTGTGGTTGACATCCGGCGGCAGGACGGGAAGCCCCATGTCGGAGGCTTCGGTTACGAATCCGGGGAGCTTGTCGAAATTGCCGATTTCCGAAGAAATCTGAGCCGCCATGAACTCGGCTGGGAAGTTGGCCTTCAAGTACGCCGTCTGGAAGGTAATGATGCTGTACCCGACGGAATGGGCCTTGTTGAATCCGTATCCGGCAAAGGCGGCAATGTTGTCGAAGATTCTTTGCGCCAGTTCACCGGGTATCTGGTTGGTTGTAGCGCATCCGTCCACAAAGCGGGCGCGCTCCTCGTCCATGATCTCTTTTTTCTTTTTGCCCATGGCGCGCCGCAGGAGGTCGGCCTGGCCAAGGGAGTACCCCGCCAGCACGTTGGCCGCGCGCTGCACCTGTTCCTGGTAGACCATGACGCCATAGGTGTCCTTGAGAATGGGCTCCAGGAGCGGGTGATCGTATGTCGTGGCTTCCTTGCCGAGCTTGCGCGCCTTGTAGGTTGGCAGCATATCCATGGGGCCGGGGCGGAACAGGGCGATGACGGCTCCGACATCCTCGATGTTCTGTACGCGGACCTCACGCAGCAACTTGCGCATGCCCTCGCTTTCCAACTGGAACACGCCCTTGGTATCGGCGCGGTTCAGCAGGGCATAGGTCGGAGGATCATCCAGCGGAATATCGTCCAGGTCGATGTCGATGCCACGAAGCCGCTTGACCAGTTCGACCGCTTCCTGCAGCACGGATAGGGTCTTCAATCCCAGAAAATCCATCTTGAGCAGGCCGCACTCCTCGACATCGTCCTTGGAGTATTGCGTCATGGGCGATCCCTCCTTGTCACGCATGAGGGGGATCAGATCAATCAGGGGCCGGTCGCCGATCACCACGCCGGCGGCATGCATGCCGGCATTTCGGTACAGGCCTTCCAGCACTTCGGCAAAGGGCAGGATGCGCTGCAAATCGGGGTCCGTTTCACAGGCTTGGCGGAAGTCCGGGTTGCTTTCGCGCGCCTTGCCGAGAGTGATCTTGGGGTCGTCCGGGATTAATTTGGCCAGTCGGTTGGCGTTGGCCAAGGGAATTTCCAGCACCCGGGCGATGTCTCGAATGGCGGTTTTGGCACCAATCTGGCCGAAAGTGGCAATTTGTGCGACCCGATCGGTGCCATATTTCTGTTTGACGTAATCGATCACTTCCCCGCGTCGCGACTGGCAGAAGTCGATGTCGAAATCCGGTGGCGACACCCGGTCAGGATTCAGAAATCGTTCGAAAATCAGGTGAAATCTCAGAGGTTCGATCCGGGTGATTCCAAGGGCGTAGGCGACGACGCTGCCGCCTCCGGAGCCACGTCCCGGTCCCACGGGTATGCCCTGGGAGCGGGCATGCTGTACAAAATCGGCCACCACCAGAAAATAATCCACAAAGCCGGTTTTTTCGATGATGCCGATTTCGTAGTCGAAGCGTTGGAGCAGTTCGCGCTCGAAATCGGTGGATGGATTGCGGCAGTCCTTGACGCCGTACAGGCTGCGCAGTCCCTCGTGCCCCAGATGGATGAGGTATTCACGGGAATCCGTATGGGGCGACGGAAGATCGTAGGTGGGGAAATGCACCACTCCCTTCCCGAAATCGAAGCGACATCGATCGGCGATTGCCAGCGTGGTTTCAAAGGCTTCCGGGTCGTCGGGGAAGAGACGTTCCAGTTCCTCCCTGCTCTTGAAATAGAACTGGTTGCCGTGATAGCGCATGCGCTTGGGGTCGCTCATTACGGTGCCGGTTTGCATCGCCAGCATGAGCTCATGAGCTTCGGCATGCGACGCCATCAGGTAGTGAACATCGTTCGTTACCACATACCCCAACCCTAGTCGGCGGCGCAGCTCGCGGATGCCCTCATTGACGGTTTTCTGCTCCGGGATACCATGATCCTGCATTTCGAGGTAAAAATTGTCGCGTCCCAGGATTTCGGCGTATTCTTCCGCGACCCGGGCGGCCTGATCGATCTGGCTTTCCCGCAACAGTGAATTAACTTCCCCCTGCATGCAGGCCGAAAGCCCGATCAAACCCGCGGCGTGTCGGTTCAGCAGCTCCTTGTCAATGCGGGGTTTGTAATAAAACCCCTCGAGGTGGGCCAGGGTGTTGAGTCGGGACAGGTTGTGATAACCCTCGTCGTTGGTGGCCAGGAGCACCAGGTGGTGGTAGGGCGTGCGCGGGTCGCGGTTGGTGCATGGAGCATGCGCATTAATGTAAAACTCGCAACCGATGATGGGATGGATGCCGTTTTCATGGGCAACTTTGGAGAACTCGAGCGCGCCATTCATGACCCCGTGGTCGGTCATGGCGATGGCGGGCATGCCCAGCTCGGCGGCGCGTTCGCAAAGCGGTTTCAAATGGCAGGCTCCATCGAGCATGCTGTACTTGGTGTGCAGGTGGAGGTGTACAAAAGGCTTTGTCATGGCGTCCGTTACACCCTACGATGCGAAGCGTTTTGGCGCAAGCCGGAATGTTTAGACGGGGGCGCTTCGGCCATGAGGTGGCGCATCGGGAAATCTAAAACCAGAATTCAGGAGTTAGAGGGATGGTAAAACCATTGCGTATTGCGATCATCGGTGCCGGCGCCCGCGCGCTCGAGGGCTATGGCAAGCACTTCCGCCAATACGATCCCGCGCCTCATGTCGTGGCGGTCGCGGATCCAAACCCGGTTTTTCTGGATCGGACACTGCGGGATTTGGAACTTACCCGCGAAGCCGTCCGGACCTACGATACCTGGGAGGCTCTGCTCGATCACGAGACCGAACTCGATGCGGCCGTCATCGGCACCCCAAACCACCTGCATTACGGCCCCGCCATGATTCTCCTGCATCGCAGGGTTCCTTTTGTGCTGGAGAAACCGATGGCGACAACCGAACAGGCCTGCCGTGACATCCACCTCGCCGCACAGGCCTCCGGGGTGTCGGTGCAACTGGGATTCGTACTCCGCTCGGCGCCAATGTACCGTAAAATCCGCGACATCATCGACAGCGGCGTCATCGGGCAGGTGATCTCGATCCAGGCTGATGAGTTTGTCGGACCCTTTGTCTCGTCAATCCTGTTTCGCGGGAGCTGGCGGCGCCAGCGCAAGTACTCGGGCGGCGCGATGCTTGAAAAATGCTGCCATGACATGGATTTGATCACCTGGATGGCCGGTTCTCGGCCAGTCGCCGTTCATTCCTTTGGTGGGCGACGCACCTTCACCCCGAATGCGGCGCTGGCCGACCGTTGCCCCGACTGCCCCGCGGGAAGGAACTGCGCCTACGCGCGCGATATCGACAAGCTGGTCGACAGCCACGAGCGCCGAATGGGCGAATATCTCAACGAGACCGATGCCTGCATCTACAATCTGGATTCCGACCTGAACGACTACCAGAGCGTGCAGCTTCAGTACGAGAACGGCGTGATCGCCAATTTCATGTTGAATTTCAATGCCAGCCGCCCCCGTGGGAGCCGCAGCATGACGATTGTCGGCTCCCGCGGCACCCTCTGGGGGTACATCGACGAGATGAAGGTCTTTCACGCGGCGACGGGCTCCCGTGAGACGATCGAACATCCCGTCGAGTGGGATCGGTCCGGCCATGGAGGAGGGGACCGCACTCATGCCTTTGCCTTTCTCGACGCCGTGTACGGCCGCCGCGCGCAACCGGCAGTTGGAACCTGGGAGGGCTACCTGAGTGCAATGGTCTGCTTTGCAGCCGACCGCTCGTTGCAGGAGGCCCGTCGGGTCCAGTTGAGTTACGACAGCGACGGGCTCGTGGTCCTGGGATAGCGGGGCGCGGGTGCGCATCACAAGGGTTGAAGCGCACTTGGATTTCAGTTTGGGTAATGGGCAAGCGGTGGGTGGCGAGTGGTGGACGAATCCAAAACGGCTCCATTATCTCTTCCGGCAGGGCTATGCTGCTCGGGCTAGGGGTGTGGGAGTAGAAAAGGTCGAAAATCTGTCCTCAGAAACGTTCACGCTTCCCGATTGCAGGCATACCCTGTATACTATCGCGATATGTTTGGAACTTCCTATGAAATCGGTCGCGTGTTCGGCGTGCCCATCAAGCTGGACATTTCCTTGATTGTCCTGGCGCTTTGGTTATGGGTTCTTGCCGGCAATTTGATCGTAGGCCTCATGGCCGGCATGATCTTGATGTTAAGCGTGGCTCTGCACGAACTGGGGCATACCTACGCTTCGCTCAAGTTCGGCTATCGTGTCAAAGACATCACTCTGATGTTGATCGGGGGGCGTGCGTCGTTGCTGGACATGCCACGGGAGCCCTGGAAGGAGTTCGTGGTGGCGGCCTCCGGACCGTTGATCAGCGGGGTATTGTGGCTGGGTGGCCGGCAACTTGCCCAAGCGTTGGCTCCGGTCAGTCCGATTTTGTGGGCCGTGTTTTACCGGTTGGCAACGATTAACATGGTGCTGTTTCTCTTCAATTTGTTGCCGGCTTTCCCGATGGATGGCGGGCGTCTGCTGCGCGCCGGCCTGGCGCAACGTATCGGGCGCTTGCGGGCGACGTTCATCGCGTCCAGAATCGGGCGGGTACTGGCGGTTTTGATGGGATTGTACGGTCTTTTCAATGGGCGCTGGATGTTGATTCTGATCGCTTTGTTCATCTACCAGGCCGCCAAGGCCGAATATCGATATGTGCAAATGGAAGCGGCCTTTGGCGGAGGCGAACCTCCAGACGACCAGGTGTACATTTCGCCCCCTCCGTATCGTCGCGGACGTGATGTGTCGGATGTTTTCAAGGAACGCTGAATATGATTCGTGAATCTTTGGGTGCAAGGGAGAGTGGACAAGCATCCGGCCTCAACCCGGCCCGGATCGGAGTTGTCGGACTGGGGGTGCGGACCGAAGTGCTGCTGGTGTCGCTTTTCGGCATGCCAGAGGTTGAAATCGTGGCCCTGTGCGATCGATCCGACAAGGCCATCGGACGCATCGAGGCGGTGTTCGCAAAGCATGGGGTCTCCTTGCCGCGCATCTATCGCGACTACCACGAGCTGCTGGCGTACGACGACGTTGATGCCGTGCTGATTCCAACCTCCTGGAATTCGCATCTACCCATTGCCGCCGATACGCTGGCCGCGGGAAAATATGCCGCCATTGAGGTGGGGGGGGCATCGTCGACCGAGGAATTATGGCAATTGGTGCATGCCTCGGAGCGCACGGGGGTTTCCTGCATGATGCTCGAGAACTGTTGTTACGCGCGCAACGAATTGCTGGTGCTTAACATGGCGCGGCAGGGGTTGTTCGGCGAGATCGTCCACTGTGCTGGCGGTTATGAACACGACTTGCGGGAGTATGCAATTGCCCTGGAGCATGGATACGAGCGCAGCGTGCATAACCGATTCCGCAATGCCGACCTGTATCCGACCCATCAACTGGGACCAATCGCCAAGATACTGCACATCAATCGGGGCAATCGTTTCCTTTCCCTGACCTCCACGGCCTCCAAGTCCCGTGGCATGCAGGCGATGCGACGCGAACACTTCGGTTGCGGTTCCGACCAGGCCGATCTGCCCTTCAACAAGGGCGATGTGGTCACGACCGTGATCAAGTGCGCCGGGGGCGAAACCATCACCCTGACCCACTGCATTTCGCTGCCGCGACCCTATTCGCGCAACGGAAGGGTACAGGGCACGCACGGTATCTGGCTGGAGGATGCCCAGGGCGTCTATCTCGATGGTCACAGTCCCAGCGAAGAATTACTGGATGTGGCCGGCAATCCCTACACCCGGCATTTCTGGGAACCGCTCGATGCGTACTACGAGAAGTACGAACACCCTATTTGGCGACGGTGGCGCGACCGGCCGCTGGGAGGACATGGTGGGGCGGACAGCCTGGCGCTGCGGGCTTTTGTAGATGCCGTCCAACGCCGGGGTGTCACGCCGATCGACGTGTACGACTGCGCGGCCTGGATGAGCGTGACCTGCCTGTCGGAACAGTCCATTGCCATGGGGAGCCAGCCGGTAGCGTTTCCGGACTTCACCAACGGCAAATGGATGACCCGGGAAACGGCCCCCGTGGGCGATTGGACCTTATAAAAACGGTTATGATTTCCTGCGAGGGTGGACGCGTCTTTCGAGGCTTTCTCCTCCGTTGGCACCGCGAACCGGGTGCGTTTTGGGCGTTTCGACCGGGCCAAAAATCCGTTCCGGTCTGAATCGAATGGCTTAAACCTGTCGTGACAGCGCCGGGAAAACACGCACCCATTTTCAATGGTAGGCCGCGCGGGGATCGAACCCGCGAC
>CAZIUM010000068.1:0-13791 GCA_964542285.1 uncultured Lentisphaerales bacterium | reverse complement strand
TCCCTGACCCTTCGGGAATCCCTGAGCCGTTACGTTCCCATTGCGGGTCTTTCGCGTGTTTCGCAGGAACTCCCCGGCCCGGAGGTGTACCCGGGTCGTAACGCGATTAGAAACATGCGTTCTCCTTGATTCAGCGCTCGCGAAAGACGATCACCGGCCCCATCAGGCCGCCCGTGCCGAGCTCATTCAAGTTCGTGCGCTCGCACAGGATCGTGAATTGGTTTTCCCCGTCGGTCAGCGCCTCGGTCACGTCGAAGCGCGCCGGGGTGCAGTACCCCGAAAAGCGATCGAGCACCTCGCCGGCCTTGTGACGACGCGTATCTTGCGGAACCACGAACGGGATATGCTTGCCGTTAACGAACACCTTGGCGCTGCCATCGGTCGAACCGATCCAGAGGAAGGCGCGTTTTCCCTCGGGCAAGGCGCGAAGACGCTGGGCGGCACGGTACACCATGCGCCCAGACTGGCCGGAAGCCTCATCGGTCATCGTGTTGTGGTGACCGAGGGTCGACCACGTTTCGCGCACCACGTGAGTTGTCGGCCATTCCGCATCGTCGTAGTCCGGCGCGGTCCAGGGCAGGGATTCCTCCTCGGCCCCGGGGTTGTGACGCCATTTCCATTCCAGCATGGGCGGACTGTGCCGGGCGAATTCGCTTTCCATGCGGGCGCCTTCTTCATAGGGACGACTCCAGAACCAGTTCACATAGCTCTTGGCCAGTCCGCTGTCGAAGGCGTATTGCGGACGGTAACGGCGGGCCAGGTGGCCGATCGACCCCCGCCACTGGTCCAGGTCGCGATGAAGATGCCGCAGACGTCCGGCGGCGAAGTCTTCGCGCATCTTCATGAACAGCTCGAAAAGAGTCAGCGATTCGTCGATCATCTTCACGCGACGGAACTCGGAGATTGTCTCGACCAGCCCCAGCGCCTCGTCGACCGCCGCCCGGGCCTCGGCCAGCACCTCCGGGGTGAACATGCGCAGGTAGCCGTAGCCGCAACCGGAATATTCCTTTGTCTCGACCCAGGCGCGATCGATCGTATGCCAGTAGCGCGCCATGGGGTCGGCCGCCGTGCCATAGAAACGTGTCCAGAGATCCTGAAGGATGGTTTCCGGCTTTTCGTCGGGATGGAAGGTCATGCGGATGCTCAGGTAGAACCCCGGCATCATCGATTCCCAACCGCCCATGGTTTCCGGTGTCCAATAAACGCAGTTGTTTTCCAGGATAATGGGAATGTCCGTACCCCACTTGGTGATGAACGGGCAAGGGGCGCTCAGTTCCGCCAGGTTCATGCCATAGGCGTAGTAGGCCAGGCGATCGGCTTTTTTTGCCCAGCCTTGAACCATGTCCAGCAGCCAGGTCTCGTTGGGGTGGTCGGGCCAGGTCATGGGATGATGCCGGTTGAAATCGATCGGCGCGAGCTGGGGGATCACGTTCGGATGCACCGGTTCGCGCCCCGGCGGCATGTTGTAGTTGACGTAGGCCAACATGCCGAAAAGCACATCGGGATACTTCCGTCCGACCCGTTCCGCCACCCGGTTGCAGAGCATCATCAGCCGGTCGGTGACTGACCAGCGTCCGGCGGCCGGCTCCCAGACCCGCGGCTCGGGATCGTGCTTGCGTTCCTCGGGGTCCTCCGTCGGACGTACGTAATCGCCGGGCGAGAGGGAAATCGAAGGGGTGTAATTCTCATCCAAACGTGCAACGATCGTTTCCGCCACGGCATCGGCCACATCCTTTCGTGTCCAGCGGAAGCGCCGCCCCGGCATGGGTTTCCCCTCGGCGTCGTGCAGACGCCACCGCGGATTGGCCTCGAGCTGTTCGGGGGTAATGTAGCCTTCGAGCGCATGCGAAGCGGCAATGGTGTTGCCGCCATCGTGGCTTCCGCCCATGCGGTTGCGCCGGCGGAAATCGGCATCCGCCGTGCGACCTTCCATGCGGCGCCACTCCGTGGCCGGCGCCAGTTTTTCGTCCATGGGCGCAATCCTGAGGGTATCTTCCCGCGGAATGCATTCACCCATTTCCGAGGGGATGAACCAGCGGCAACCCAGGCGGTGCAGCCATTCATAGATGGCGTAGCTGGTCCCGTACTCCGATTCGCCATAGAGCCCAACGCCGCGCCGATCCGCGACGACCCGAAAACCGAACTTCCCGGCCATCGAGATGCCCACCGGCCCGAACACCTCGCTGGCGGCGGTGCCGACGTAAATCGGCGTCCGGTTGCCGGCGTCCGCCTTGTCCGTCACGATCTCGATGCGTGTGCCTGTCATGACCCCCAGGTAATGCGCCAGATCGTCGATCGAGTCGCGTTGCAGCCGCCGCATGCGCTCGGACTCGGCCTCCTGGGCGGTCGCTCCGGAGAGACGGCCCCAGCGATCGAAGTCGCGGTCGTCGCCTTCCCAGGTCATGGCATCGGGGGTCACCACGATCGCGGCCCGGTCTTCACCCCGCTCCGCGACCACGACCTCGGCCTCCGTGCAACCCGCGACGCCCCCCAAAAGGATCGCCACCGTTATCCATTTAACCATGCTTGTGCTTCTTGCCACGTTGCTTCTCCTGCTTTGTCCTGGCCATTGGTCGGCTTTTCCGCTTCCGGTTTTTTTAGCGTATCATAAACAGAATGCCGGCGGGAGGCTGATATTCATAAGCCCCCATGTCCGGAACACGCGCGACACGACGCACTCCACTCAAGTCCAACGAGCCCGGCATCATCCAGGCCAGAATTGTTCCCGCGTTCACGCAGGGCGATGTTTCCAACAGCCGGTAGTTGCCCGCTCCCCGGTTAACAAACCCCGGTTCGTCCAGGTTCGACAGGTTCCCCGTTCCTTCCGGATCGTGCACCAGCTCCGGGGCCGCGGAATGGGTGACGAGGCCGTCGGCGATCAGATCGCCGGCCGCGGCATCGTTTAAATTATACCAGGCGATGGTATTGACCACGATGCTGCCTGCTCGCGCCAACACTCCCCCCGTATTAAAATAGCGGGGACTTGTGGCGGGAACGTTATTGAGATTGTCGACAACCGTGCAATTCTCCACGGAGGATCCGGAACCGGCATAGACCGTCGATCCCTCGTATTCTCCGGAAGAATAGCTTTGGGCAATCAGGGAATTGCGCAGGGTGCCGCCAGACATGTAAACACCGCTACCATGTCGGGCCGCGACATTGTCGACGATGCGGCAGCGATCGACGAGGCCCCCTCTCATGGCGATTCCACCGCCGCCCATGACGCCCGCCAGATTGCCCACCACCCAGCAGTCGCGCAAGAGCCCCCCGTTCATCAATACCCCTCCCGCCACTGAACTGATCAGTGTCTGCTGGTATCCGTTGGTAATCGTCAGGCCCTCGCAAATCGCGCCGGAATCCCAAATCTCCAGTGCGCGACATTTTGCCTGCGGGTTGAGAATCGAAACATCCGGACGCTCGCCCCGCATGCGAATCGGTTTGTGCAATTGCAGGGTTTGGTAGGAGTTCAGCGTATAGGTGCCGGCCGTGACCGCGACGGTGCTCGTGTCCGAAGCCGTTACCGCCGCGGCGGCGATGGCATGCTGGAGCACGGGCGTTCCTTTTGCGGGCGTATCGAAAGGAAACTCGGACGAACCGCTTTCGGCTGCGTACACCGTGGCCGGCGCACGGTAAACGATGTTCGACCAGGCGGCCGTCTCGCTCCCCGAGTTGCTGACTTCGACGCGCGCGGTGTAGATGCCCACGGCATCGAACGCCACCGTGTGCTCAGTTCCCGACGCGGCCGTTTGCCCGTTGCCGAAATCCCAGTTGAAGGCGAGTCCCGTGGTGTCCACCCCGGAGACATGCGCCTTGAATGTCGCCGCTCCGGGACCAACCGTCACGAGGTTGGTGACGCCGAAACTCACGCGCAGGGCGCCCACGTTTGGCGCGGAAGCCTCGTAGGCCCCGATGTCGGGCTGCGTTCCAGCGGGACGGGCGTTCCCGTTGCGATCTACGGCGACGAGCAGGTTCGTTGCTGCGTCGATGGCGGGCGAACCGGGTCCCAGGCGGTAATCGCCGATAGCAATGCCCGGAGACGTCCCGTTGCCCGTGGAAGCCCACGATCCCCGGGCAAGGTTCACGAACTGGGGTTCGGCATCCAGATTTCCGGTTCCTGCAAGCAACGGCGTCATGATGGAATACGAAATTGTACCGCCGGACTTAACCACGTTGACATCCGTAAACGCATCCGAGTAAGGCAGGGAACGATCGCGATTATGATAGACGATGGAGTTGCTCACCGTACCACCACTCATCCTCAATCCGGTGCCGATGTAGCCCGGAGCGGAGAAATTGCCTGCAATCGTGCAGTGGGCGATGGTTCCGTTGTTCAGTTGCACGGCCCGGGCGCTATTCAGCATGGTTGGCCCGCCATAAAACGAACTTGCCTTGCCGACATAATTATCCGTCACGAGACTGTTCCTAAAAATCGCATGGGCATCATTAATCAAAACCACGCTGTTGAGCCGAGAACCCGCATTTTGATGAATCGTGAGCCGCTCCGCCACCGCCGTGCCAGACATACTCAAAGCGATCGTCGCATCCCCGACATACGTTGCACAGCGTTGAATCACGCAATTGCGGATCGTACCGGCGGAAATCGTTACACCAGGGCAGTCGGCTTCGTGGCGCACCACGCCTCCCTGGAAAGTAAACCCCTCCACCAGCGCGTCGGCGTGCGAAATTCTTGCCAGGCGGATTCTTGTGGCGCTATCCACGTTGCCCTCGATGATCGTCACATCCGGCCCGTTGACGCTACGCAACGTAATGCCCTGGTCGATGTCCAAACCAAGAATGGCCGTGGAAGCCGCTGCTCCGCCGCGGTCCAAAACATACAGCCCATCCGAGACGGTAACGATATCCCCTGCGCTCGTGGCGATATTCAATGCCGCCTGCGGGGAGGCCAGAGCCGTGGCCCAGCTCAGTCCATCGGCCCCGTCATCCCCGTCGGACGCGACGAAGTATTCGGTGGCCCGAACGACTCCCACGCTCGCCACGATGCCGGCCCATGCGATCAAAGCGCATCGAATCCATCCCTTGATACATGTCGTGTTCATTGCTCGCTCCTGCTTTATTTACTCCGTTACGGTTTCCAACGCGCGCCAGCACCAGAAGAGATTCCGGCCCAGGTGAAAGATGTTCTTGCGCGCCGTCCCTTTCGCGGCGCTGACGATCTCACCGCGCCGTCCGAGGATGGCATGCCACTCACCGGTTTCGGGATCGGCGAACCGGCGAAACGCGTAGTCGTGCACCTTGCGGTGCCAGGCGGCGAAACGTTCCTCGCCGGTGACCCGCCAGGCCAGCAGCGCGCCGTACAAGCCCTCGGCCTGTTGCCACCACAGCTTGGCGGGATAGCGTAACGCTTCTCCTCCGGGCGCGGGAAGACCCTCGAGGTCGATGTCATTGTACAGGCCGCCATACTCCGTATCCCAGCCGCGTTCGAAGCCCCAATCCACGAGATCGACCCCCTGGCGCAGGAGTGTCCTGTCCCCGCGGTGCCGCGCTTCGTGGATGAGGAAGATGCCGGCCTCGATCATGTGTCCCGGACAGACCCACCGGCCCAGCGGTCCCGGCAGCGACTCCCCCTCCCAGCCCACGGCCTCGAGCACGGCGTGCGCGTCCGGACGCATATGATGGTGAAGGACGGAGTGAATGCACCTCTCGATCATGGTGTCGAGTTCCGGATCGGCGCCATGGCGGCGGAGTTCCTGGAGAACATGGATCGGAATGAAGCCGTGCCCGTGCAGACGCACCGGACGTGTCTCGGGAATACCGGGCTGAAAGGCCTGCCCGGGCGCCTGGAGCCGGTTCCACACCCGCAGAAAGAGCCGTCGCGCCTCATCGTACAGGCCGGCATCGTCCGTGGCGCGGGCATATTCGGAAAAACCCAGGACCGTGGAAAGCTCGACATGCACATCTTGCGCGCGTTCGAGGGGCCGGCCCTCGCGCGTCAGCGCGTAGTACATCGTGCCGTCCGGGGCAAATCCGTACCGGCGCGT
Source organism: uncultured Lentisphaerales bacterium (assembly GCA_964542285.1). Classification (GTDB taxonomy): domain Bacteria; phylum Verrucomicrobiota; class Kiritimatiellia; order RFP12; family JAAYLN01; genus CAZIUM01. The sequence continues at coordinate 7,792 of CAZIUM010000068.1, read as the reverse complement.
GAAATCGACGCCCACGCGTGCCATCTCGAGCCACTCCGGACGGGGCTCCACCTCGTTGTAGAGCAGGGCGAAAAACCACGCCATGCGCCCCTGCGCCCACATGCATTCCTTGTCATGGGAATAAACCGAGCCATCGCGGTTCAGGCAAGTCACATAGCCCCCGCATTCGCGGTCCACCGCATGGCGCAGCCAGAAGGGCACAATGTTATCAAGCAGCTCGCGGCGGTAGAAACCGCCAAGGTCGCGAGGCAAGCTCGCCATCGGAATATTATTCATTTGTGTATCAGTTCTCATGGTTGTCGAATTGAATCTCGGCCCAGGTAATGTCCCGGCGGCTTCCGGTTTGGGCTTCAATGAGGTTGTAGCCATCCTGCAGAGCTTCCAGCGAAATGGCAAACGCAAAGGGGTGGTCGCAGGGTTCCGGGTCGACGAGATCGACCGGTCCCAGCGCCGGGCAAAACACCCCATTGAGGCGTACCCAATCCCCTGCACTCATGGGAGCCGGATCGGCAAAGGACAGAATGACGGCCGCATGCGTTGTGGAGGGCCGCGCTCCGGTATGGATACGGATTTCCACCGGCAGCCCGGGGCCGCAGGGGCAAGGCAGGGCGAAGGCCGTGGGCGCGCCCGGCGCAGCCACATCTCGAAAGGTCACAATATGCCGGCGCGGCTTGTTTCGAAGGGCTTCGGGCGAGGAGACATCGGCAAAAGCCTGGCCATGCCAGCCGCTGTCCATGCGGATGGCGGAACCGGCGGGATACGCGGGAAAATAGTTAAAGAAATAGATGCGCTCCGCGCCACGGTGCAGGTAGCTGGCGGCCAGTCCGCGCACCGTCTCCAGTGAATTGCGACGCTGGGCCGTTTCTCGATGGGGTCGAAGATTGGCCTCGATGGCCGCACCCAGGGATACCTCCGTGCCGGCCAGCAGGATGCGCCATTCCTCGAGGGGGATGTCGGCATCGCAGGTCTCCCAGTAGGGACTCACGATTAGCCTGTCAATCAGTCCTTCCCGCGCCCATTGCACGGGATCGCAGCCCAGCCCCAAGCCAGTGCGGTAGGTGGTCGCGGTACGGACACCGATGGCGATCGGGTGACCCTGTCGCTGCTCCGCTTCGCGGACCAGGTCTCTTGCCTGCCGCATGAAAAGGTTGAGGAGCGGAATTCCGGCCGCCTCATGTCCAGGCTGGAAATAATGTTCATGGCGCATCCAGTCCAGTTCAAGACCGTCCAAGTCATAACGTTCGAGCAACTCCCGGATCAAAGCCAAGTGGTAATCCCTCACCTCGGGATGCGCATAGTCGAACACATGGCTTCCCCGCCCCTGCATGCGATACATCGCACGGCGGAATTCGGGGTGGGCATGCCAAAAACGGCCGTGGGTGGGACACTCATGATGGGTGGAACCGTGGTCGTCATTCATCCGCATGGTCAGCCAGGCCTTGATCCCTCCCTCACGGGTCACCCGGAGCCAGCGTTCGAAGGGATCAATGCCCTGCCGTTGCAGCGCCAAAGCCGCGGCGACATAGCCGTGGAACATCTCCCGTTGATGCGGGCGTTGATACTTCATCACAAACGGCTGCTCCGGACCGCCCTCCGGATCGTAGCCCTCCCAGAACGGACTGAAAACCTTGCTCGCATAGGCGGTTGTTTTTGCATTGGGATTCCACAGTACTTCATCCACGCCCGTGCCGTGAAACAGCCGGGCGTAGTGGTCCACCGTCCGCGCGTTCATCTCCGCCTCGGCATGGGTGATAAAGAAGGTATTGCAATCGATGTTGACCGAGATTCCGGTTTGGGAAGTCATTTGGGTTTCCTGTTCTCTATTCACCGTGTCCGCGGTTCGAACCGCACGTTCGCCCGACTAAAAAAACTCCGGAAATTATTCGTTTGCATCGCGGTCTCCGTTGCCTGTCGTTTTATTTCAGAACCCCGTCTGGGGCGACCAGCGTGTGGGCGGTTCGTCGCCCACGTGTTCGAAGACCGGCTGCGCAACATCCGACTTCTCTTTGGCCGCACGCTGTCGCATTTCCCCGACATGTCCCAGGCGACGATAAACGGGCCAGGACTGGGCATCGCCGACCTGGCTTTCGGGGTCCCAGACCACCATTCCGTCCGCCCCCTCATCGTACCACTCCAGTGCCTGGCGGCGGACGGTCTCGACGTCGGGCATCTGCCAGCTTACCAGCGCCGGGAACCATTTAACCCCGGTGCCGTTCACCATGGAGCGAAACCACGTCAAATCGATGGGCGATCCCGGAGAGTGCCAGATGCCGATCTGGTCGATCCATCCCCCGCGCACCCAACGCGCGGGATCGATGCCGTACTGCAGATTGTCCTTCTCCGTCGCCAGGCACATGATCGTTAATTGCAGCCGGTCCTTGCACCGGGTTTCACGCCGGTGCTCATCGAGCAGATTCCGCACCTCCCGCATCCAGTCCGTGAGGATATCCGACCGCAGGGCATATATCCGGGGGTCGTCCTTGGGAATCTCGCGGGGGTCTTCGCCGAATTGCTCCCGGAACCGATCGCAAAAGGCCGGCTCCCAAAGCACAAGAGGCGTCCCGCGATTAAAGAGAACGTTCAATCCATCCGGGTTCGCCGCGAGCACCTCCCGGAAAATGCCCAGCAGATGTTGCCGGACTTCGGGCACGGCAAAGCTCATGCGCGCGACCGGCGTGCCGTCGCGATCCCGGCAACGCCATTCGGGATGGTTGCGGTAAAACGCCGAGACAAAGAAGTCCTCCCAGGGGATGATCGCGCGCCAGGCGGCGGGACGCATGGCGATATGGATTTTCATGCCCCGCTCATGGCAGGCCTCGACGGCGGCGCGGGTAATGTCCACTCCATTCGCCATCAACTCGTGAACCGCCCTGACAAAATAGCCATCGCCCGGCCGGGGGGGCAAATCGGTAAAGGCCCCCGGAAGGGTTCCCAGCCGGCTGCGGTAGTTCACCAGGTCCGCACCGACATACTGCCACCAGATCGTGCCGAAGTCCGAATATCGAAAGGGCTCGAACAACGATAGCAGCTCGTCCCGGGTGGTCGGGGCATGTTGGTATAGAAAGCTGAAGCCGTCCATGGTTCCGATGAGGCGTCGATCGGTCGATTGACAACGCTCCCGTTGCAGACGTTCCACGGTTTCCGGCGCCAGGGGGACCAGACGTACATAATACAGGCTGGCCGGAAGGGCATGCCCAGCGGATTGCTGGCCAATGCACAGTGTTTGCCCGGTAAGGTCGGCGCACTCGAACAGGACATCCTCGCAAATTCCGCGCTTATGGCCGCGATACTGGTAGATGCGATCGCCGGAGAGCTTGACCCGTATGCCATGGCGCGCTGGATTCGGGTGGCCCGGCACGGCGGCGCCGCCCACCCCGAGATACACCGCATGCCACCCCCTGGCATTCAAGGGAATTTCCAGGTCCGGCGCTTGGGCGTTCGAATGCGCCCAGAGGCTCTTGCCTTCCGTCCCATCCGACATTCGATAGGGGACGATTTTCCACCGACCCCTTTGATGGGATTCCGACAGGGCCCCGTGGGGCAGTGCGCGGGAAAGATCGTGAATCGCGCGGTCCGCGTCGGACCGCTCGGGAATGAGCGGAGCCTCCGCGGAAGAAGCGGAAGGTTCCCGCCCGACGCCGGAGGGATTGGATGAATGGTTCATGAGTTTCGTTTTCCCTGGTCCATGGGGTTGGATCGATCGGCGCCTCGTGAAGTTTACGTCCATGGGGAGCCGGTTGCCCGCACGTCGGCGACCTCCGTGCCACAGGGCGTCTCTCCGTGCACGGCGCTCACGTTTTCGAGCTGGAGACCACGGCCCTGCCCGGCATGCGGCGCTGGGATATCGAGCGCATGGAAAGCCAGGCGACGCGAATCCTCGAAATAGAAGCCGTCGCGCCACACCGCCCCCGGATTTTCCCAGCGGACCCGGACATGCTCGAACCGGCAATCTTCCAGCTCCACGCCATACAGAGCGGCCGGCAGGCCCGGCTGGCCATCGTAGGCCTTAAAACCGTCCACGGGAAACACCTCGGGCTTTTGCTCGCGGCATTCCAGGTTCGGCGTTCCCTCGCGCAAGCGCCACTCGATATGGGAAAGCGACACCCGACGCACCGGCATGCCGGGATGTCCAATCATCTGGGAACCGCCGCGGGCCGTAATGGCAAAATTGCGAAACTGGATATCCTGAATGACCGCGCCCTCCTCCGCCTCGGGCCCCACGGTCATGACGATCGGCAGAATGCAATCCATCGTGAAGTTCGAGAAGGATATCTGTTCGATATGCACCCCACGGCGACAGGTGGGTGACTTGCGATAGCAGGAGGTGACGCAGATTCCCGTGCGGGCATCCTGGACGATCAGGTTCGAAAAGGAGCAGCGGCGAATCGTTCCATCGCCGACCCCGACCCGGATGGCGCAGGTCGGCGTCGAGCAGACGCAGTTCGTGACCGTGACGTTTTCGCAGGCCTGCGGCGTCTCGCCCAACAAGCGCGCGTTTCCGCGCAAGGCGATGCAGTCGTCGCCCGTGCGCAGTATGCAGTCGCTGACGGTCACATTCCGCGAGCAGTCGATGTCGATCCCGTCCCCGTTGCGGCTTTCGGAGGGGTTGTCGCAGACCACTCCCCGGACCTGCACCTGTTCGCAGCCGAGCAACAACAGGGTCCAGTAAGGTGGATTGACCAGCTCCACATCCCGGATCGCCACCCGCCGGCAGCGGCAGAACCAGAGCATCTGCCCCGGTCGCCAGGTGTCGACCTCGCGATAAAACCGACGCCGCGCGTAGCAGGGGTTGCGTTCGTCCGGGGAAAGGGGAAAAAAGAACCCCTCGGCATTGCCGTCGATGCGCCCCCGTCCGGTGATGGCCACGTTGGAGACCCGGTAGGCCACGATCAGGTGGGCGCCGGACGACTTCTCGACGACATTGCCGATGCTTTCCGGAAAAGCGGCACACTCGTCATAGTCCTTTCGGTCGGGGCTTCCCAGCAACGTGGCCCCAGCCACCAGGTGCAGGTCCACGTTGTCCTTGAGGAAGATCGTTCCGGAACGATAGCGCCCGGCGGAAATGACCACCCGTCCCCCGCCCCCGGCATGACAGCGGTCGATGGCCGCCTGGATGGCGGGCGTATCCAGGGCCGCGCCGTCGCCCACGGCGCCGAATTGTCGTACATCAAAATCCATAATTCTTCTTCCTTGCGCTGGGCGGCACTCTGCCGCGCCCGTGCGCGGCATTACCCCGTGGCCGCCTCAACGTCTGATTGTAGGATAATGAGTTCCCACAGTCGTTCACGTTCTCGACCAGAAAAATGTTCACAAGATGTTCAGCAGGGTCCCCCTTGGCAGCACAATCCGACCGACAATAAACTGGCCGAGTTCGGACAGACCCTCTGCGGCGATGGTTCGCGTGGCGGGATCGACCGTGGAGGGCCGTTCCATCCATTGCGTCCCGTTGCCTTGGCATCATGATCTCCTTTTCCCTGCGCATCGTTCTGTCAAAGCTGACAGCACGTTGTTTTCCTATTTCCAACGTTTCAAAAAACTTTCGGCGGTCCCTTGCGCATCACAGATGCGAATGATTCCATCATTTCCCCGATGTTCCCAAACCGGCGGCCTCGCGCCAGGTCGCTTCGATGAGGGCCGGGGTGACGCGGGCCCATGGCGCGGGATCGAACGCGGCCTTCTGTTCTTCATCGAGCCAGGGAGGCGGCGACTTGAGGTCCACCTTGTTCGCCCCGGCAATGAACTGACGCAGCAGCCCCCAGTGGACCATGCGCGTCTCCCGAATCTGGTAGGCAAAGCGCACGAGACGCTGGAGCGCTTCGTCCTGGGCGTCCGCCTTGGCCCTTCGATTGGCGCACCAGAGCTGGACATAGCGGGCATACAGGAGCAGGTCGTCGAGGCGCGCAAGAATGGTCCGGTCCTCCCCAGCCAGACCCCGTGCTTCTAAAAGCGTCGCGTACATGCGCACGGCTCGATCCTCGAAATATTCCAACGATCCAGGCTTCAGGTCCCCAGCGGTATCGACATTGCGACTGGCATCCATCAGATCGTAAAACCTCCGCATGGGCGCCGCGGCGGAGCCGAACGACCGGATGAGAAAATCTTCAATCACTGCATCCGCATCCGTATCGACATCCCAGAGCAGGCGCGCCGCCACCACGTGGCCGAGTCCGTTTCCGCCCCAGGAGTCGCCCGATTCCGCATTCATCATACGCGCGCCGAGCGCATGAAATGCTGGAATCGTCTTGCGCAGCACCGCCAGGTTGCCGCCTTTCATGCGGCCCGGCAGGCTCCGGTGCCACTGGGTGACGCCATAGTATTCGTACACCCCGACGGTCGCCGCTTTTGCGCTCCAACCGGCCAGGCGTTCTTCGAAGGGGATCTTACCGCTGAGCTGGGTGGCGCACTGCACGGCGATTTTCGGATGCACCTCGATCGCGGGAGGTTCGGCATGATGCGCGTAGGCCAGCACGCCCAGCAAGACATGCGGATGGGTTTCTTCAAGGCCCCGGGCCACGGCATTGGCCAGGTGTATCATGCGGGTCGAGGGAGAACCGAGTTCCTGGCACGCTTCGCATTCGCACCATCCGTAGCCGTCGGTGGGCTCCATTGAAATACTGAGACTGGCAGAATTGCGCGCAAGCCGGTCCCGCGCATAGCGCAGGGCCAGAGGCGGTACGTTCGGATTTGAAATGCAAAGCTTGGTTCCGCGGCGTTCGCCGTTCACCAGCGCATAGTATTCCGGATGCTGCTCGAATTCCTCCTTGTTGAACTGAATGATGGCCTGGTACATGTGATGCGTGTTGATGGGAGACACTTTCCAGCGGTTGTCCATCGCGGGCCGGAAATTCGTGCGCCAGCCGTGATGACTCATGCGGTTGCGAAAACTCCACTCCGGCGTCATCGCCCCCCACAGGCGCCGGTCGAAGTAGTCGGGCGTCTCATCCTCGTCCAGCGAAACCACGGCTTGCCCTTGGCTCAACTTCGGAACGACCTCCCACGTTTTGCTCGGAAAGAAATAGCGGTAGCCCAACCGGTACAGAAAATCCCAGACGGCGTATTCGACCGCGAGCTGCGTGGCACCGACGATGGCCACGCCCTCGGCATGGCTCACCAGGACGTAGCGCTGGGCCTGCGCCAGGTTTTGGGATTCATCCCAGCGTTCCGGCAGCCGGTCGCCGTATAGCTTCTCGCGCAGAGCGGGAAAATCGCCGGGAAAGCCGACGGCCAGTCCCTGCCGTCCGTCGCCGGTTTCAAGAGGCACGACTTGTCCCAGCATGCGCGCCAGCAGATTGGTCAGTTGCCCGGCCGAATTGCGCACCGAGGCGTCCGCCGCGGGCGACACCACCACCGGCAGCGGCGTGCCGTCGCGCACGAGGCGGCACTCGACGGCGGCGCGCGCAGCACCCGCCAGGCAAACCGCTGCCAGGGTCAGGGCCAGCGCCCTGAATCGGCCGATCCCATGAACGGACAAGTTGGTAAAGCGAATCGGATTATTGGGTGAATGTGCCATGGCGTCTTTCATGATGATTTCCTTTTAATACGCATGCCAAGGATTGTAACGCCCGACCACCAGGTCATGAATCGCCAGCGTTTCGTGGACCGATTTTCCCGGCCACTCGCCGCGGACGATGCGCTCCAGCGCCTCCCGGTCGCCAAAGCGCCGCATGGCTTCCCATTCGCTGCCGATCACCGATTCCGCGTCCCAGAACCAGCCGCCATCCAATCCGGCATCGAGATAGTCCGCCATGCGCCGGGCGCGCGCGCGCAGATCGCCGTTCACCCAGCCCATGCC
>CAZIUM010000067.1:0-14039 GCA_964542285.1 uncultured Lentisphaerales bacterium | reverse complement strand
AACCCTCAACCCTCAACCCTCAACCCTCAACCCTCAACCCTCAACCCTCAACCCTGCTCAAAACTCCCCTACGGAATGACGAAATGACGGAATGTTGGAGAAACGTCGATGGACGTCGATGAAGAAACGGGTCGCTTCGAACGGTTGCCATGCGAACCTTATCTACCTATAATAGCACGCATGAAAAGCACCCGCATGCGTTCCAATGGATTTGGCGTCACACTGTTTCCCGCCCTCGCGACGGTGGCCCTGACGCTGGTTTGCACGACGGTGTTCGCGGCGGACGGGGAATCCCCGTCCCGGTCACCGGTGTTGTTGATGGGCGACTCCATGATGAAGTTGCCCGGGATCGCCATGAAACGCGCTTTGACCCGCCTTGACGGGGTCGAGGCCCACACGTTTGCCGACATCGGCACGGGCCTGGCCCGGCTGGATGCCTTCGACTGGCTCGGGAAAATCGATGGGCTCTGCCAGGAACACAAGCCCAAGGTGGCGGTTGTGGCGCTGGGCGCCAACGACCGGCAACCGATGCAACTGAATCCCTCGCGCGAAATTGTGCAACCGGGTTCGCCCGAATGGAAACGGGAATACGCCGATCGCGTCGGCAAGGCCATGGACGCTTTGTTGACGGGCGGATGCGAACGGGTGATCTGGCTGCTGCTTCCGCCCATGCGGGATGCGCCGATGAACGAACACGCCGGGGTCGTGAACGAGATTGTCCTGCAACAGGCCGAGAGCCGTCCCGGCGTCATTGCGCACGATTTCAGCCCGCTGGTGTCCGACCGTCGCACCGGCGGGTACCGCGAACGCCTGACCGACCCGCGCACGGCCGCCTCGATTCGCGTGCGGGGAATCGACGGCATTCACCTGTCCCCCGAGGGGGCGCGCCTGCTGACCCGCGATCTCGTCAAGCAATACTGGCATTGATTAAACTGCCCAAAGGAGGCCCATGTCCGCCGATCCGAGGAAAGCACACATCCCACGCATCGTTTTCCTGTCCATGGTGGGCTTGACCACCCTCAGGGCGCAGGTTCCGAACGAACCGGCCGAAAACGCGCAGGGGGAACGGCAAGGACGTTCCCGCCCGCCTTTTGTCATCACGGCCCAGCCACCGGAAACCACGGCGGAGGAACTGGCCCAGGCCAAGGATGCGGCCCTGACTTCCCAGGAATTCCAGGCTCTCGAAGAAGCCATCGTCCTGATCCAGGAGGAAAGCTACCAGGAAGCCATTCCCCTGCTCAAAAGCGCCTTGAAACGCCATCCTACGCTCGAACCCGTCTGGGAGGCGCTCGGTTGGTGCTACATCCACACCGATCGCATGGACGAGGCCGAAACGCTCTGGCGGCAGTACCTCACCTTGCGCCCCGAATCTCCCAAGGCCCACAGCATGCTTGCGCAGCTTGCCATCCAACGCAGCGATTGGCGCATGGCGGACCGATATCTCAAGGGCTCCCTGAAACTCGAGCCCGAAAACTACGACATCCGTTACTGGCACGCCCAGAACCTCCTGCGACTGGGGCGTCTGGGCGAAGCCCTGCCGGAGTTCGAAAAACTGGTGGCGGTGGATGCCTACCGCTTCGACGTCAAAATTGACCTGGCCCGCGCCTATACCATCCGGCAACGTTATGAAGACGCCCTCGATTTATGGGTGGAAATCATTGACGAAATTCCGGAAAACCTGGATTTTCGCACGGAATTCGCGCGCGCTTTGCTGATGACCGGCAGTCTCGAGGAAGCCGATGCACAGGCCCGCGCCATCCTGGCGGAGGACCCCACCCGCTGGCCGGTTCTCGGTATGCGCGCCGACATCGCCGAAATTTCGCAAAGTGACATCCAGGTTGTGGAGACCCTGCGTGCCTTAATCGAGGATACCTCCACCGAGGAGCAGAAGGCGCGCCTGCACGCGCGGCTCGCCGCCCGCTACACGATCCTGCACAATAAAAACCCCGAGCGCTGGCCTCTTTCCCTGGCCCTGGAACAGTATGCCGAGGCCATCGACCGGATTCCCGACAACGTTTCCTGGCTGAACCAGTACTCGGGCCTGGCGTTGATGACCGGGAAGACCGTCGAGGCCCGGCGCGTGGTCGACCATATCCTGCGGGACGTCAACCCCTACAACCGCCATGCACTGCGTTCCCGCTTCGAGCTGGCCCTGCTCGACAAGGATTTCAACGCAGCCGAGCTGATATTGTCCGAGATGGTGCGTCGTTATCAACCCAACGATCCCTACCGCTTCGTTGACCGGGCGCGGCTGGAAGTGCAACAGGGGCGCTACCAGGAAGCCCTGGAGGCACTCGACAAGCTGGAGGAAGCCGGACGCCGCGGCGCGGTGTTCACCCTGTTGTACCACGGTCTTACCGAAAGCGAATGGGTGGCGCAGACCTCCACCCGCCGTCTGGAAGAACACCTGACGGCCCTGCGCCGGGCGGGATTTACCTTCCTGGCGCCGTCGGACATCCCCGCTTACATGGAGCGGAACCGGGACGATCCTCACCCTCCCAACCCCTCGAAACCCTGGCTGGCACGACAGATCGACAGCCTGCGTCATGCCCTGACGGGCAGGCACGGAGCGAATGCCATCGAAGCCCCGCCCCCCCCGAAGGTGGCCGTGGTGACGTTCGACGACGGCCAGCGCAGTTCCTTCGAACTGGGCTCCCCCATCGCCGAAGACCTGGGCGTGCCTTTCGGCATGTACATCATTGGCATCATCGACGAGCTGAACGCGCCCATGTACGCGGGCTGGGAAGAAATCCGTGCCTATCACGAATCGGGACTGTGGGAGATTGGCAGTCACCTGCTGGATGCGCATATCGAAAAGCCCGTGCATCCCGACAAGGAAACCCTGGTGTATCCCCTGCCCAACCGCATCTGGCGGCCAGAACGCAACCGACGGGAAACCATGCGCGAGTGGACCCGGCGCGTGCGCCACGAATTCGAGGGCAGCCGCGACGTCCTGGTGGAGCGTTTGGGACTCGATCCCGAAGCGTCCCTGACCGTAGCTTATCCCTATGGAGACATCGGTCAGGAGGAAAGCTGCAACGTCGCCCACCTGGTTAACCCCACCCGCGTCATCGCCACCGAAGCCTCGCGGTGTTTCGACGTCGGGTTCGTGCTCGACAGCCACGGCTACACCTGTCCTGGCGACAACCTGATGATGGTGCGCCGCTACGAACCTAGCTGGTCGGAACCGGCGGAAGAGGTCGTGCGGCATGCGCTCGAAAACCATCCCGTCTTCATGGCCCGCCGTATGCGGGCCGAAATCGCCGCCCTGATGCAAAAGCCCTACCTGGCGCAGCGGCAGATCGAATTGCTGCGACGCGATGGCTATCCCGACGAAGCGCTGCGCGAGCTGACGGCCATGGTCGAAGGAAGCCTGCCGAACACCTCCGCCCCCTTGCCGATCCAGGAAGTCAACCGCGTCGATGGCGGGCGCGACCGACTGCAACCCTCGGATTTTTTTGTTTCCGGCTCCTACAACGAAAACAAGTCCAACGAAGAAATTCTCTGGCGTTTCTTCGAAGGGCGCGCCGGTCTGAATCTCAGCGCCCGGCTGGGAGTGACCGGGCTGTACCGTTACGGACGCATCGACCAGACGGTGACCTCCAACGTCTGGTACCAGGTCCGCCGCGCGGAGACGACCGAATCGCACGAGTCCCGCACGGCGATCGGTCCCGGCGGCGCGGAAACCACGGAAAGCATCGTGCGGTCCACCACCTATCGCAACGTGCAAACCAACCGTCAGGTGCGGCGGGAATACGAGGCCGACATCGCCGAAGTCGGCCTGTCGCTGAGCTTTCGCGTCAGCGACCAGGCCACCCTGTTCGGATCGCTGGGCCAAAAAACCCTCACCTTCCGCGACCGCGACACCGGCGCGCATGACGACGATTCGGAGCTCGTGGGCTCGCTGTCGGTGGCCTGGCGCCCCTACCGCCCCCTGCAACTCGTGGCCGCTTACCAGCACGACCTGGTGCCCTCGGCGCGCCGACTGATCTCCTACGACGCCTTCGCGCTCGACACCCGCTGGCTGATTTCGGACGAATGGGAGGTCGGCTGCAACGCACGGTACTGGAATTACGACGACGACAATGCCATGGTCTTCCTGGGCGGCGACACCTTCTGGCTGATGTTCGCCCGGCAGGGCATCTGGGGCGGTCTCGAAATCTCGACTCACAGCGCCGACGACGCCTCGGACTACTACTGGACTCCCTACTGGGACAACCGCTTCGCGGGCGTCCTGCGTTTTAAACGCGCCTACGAAGGCTATTTCTTCCAGTTCGACGCGCGCCTGGGGTGGCAAAACGAAAAAGGACGCCCCGAAGACCGCCTGGCCTACCGGCAACTCAAGGCCCAGGCCGATGCCGACGGCAACTGGTACCCCGGCGAAGACCCCGATGTCGACCGCGACATGTTCGTGGGAATCGGCTGCACCTATCGACAGCGATGGATCGACGAGCTGGAGGGCTTCGCCTCGCTGAACGTAAACTTCCTGCGCGACTATTCGGAACACACCTTCACCCTGGGCCTGCAGGCGAACTTTTGAATACCCGACCAGACATTTCACGGAATCCAACGGAAGCACGGGAAGTCTGGCGTCCGCGGGTCATATTCTTAGCGGTTTTTATCGTGGCCCTGGGGGCCATGCTGTCCGTCTGGTCGCTGATGCGCGAAGACCGCCTGATGCGGGAGGACCTCCTGCGCCAGGCCGTGACGCTGGCGCAAACCCTGCCGACGGACCGCATCGAGAGCGTCAAACGGGCCATGGCGGACGGAGACACCAACTCGCGCCCTTATCGATGGCTCCGCCAGCAACTGGTGGCGGTCACCCATGTCGAACCGGCCTGGCGTTGGGTCTACCTGATGAACCTCGATGACCAGGGCCAGGTGGTTTTTCTGGCGGATTCGGAGAGCGACGATTCAAACCTCGCGACGCAGCCCGGATCCATTTACCACGAAGCCTCGGACAAGATCCTCGCGGCGTTCGATCGTCGCACGCCCGCGGTGGTGGGACCGATCCGGGACCGCTGGGGCGCCTGGATCACGGCGCTGGCCCCCGTGTACGTCGGGAACGACCGGCGTTTTGTCGCCATGCTGGGCGTTGACGTCGCGCTGACGGAATGGCGCAAGATGACTCGCGAAGCGGTTTTCGGTCCCGCGAGCGCCACCGGCGCCATGTTGCTGGTCCTGCTGGTCGCCGCGTGCTTGCAACGGCTGGCGCAGCGGCAGCAGAAACAACGGCAGGGGCTACTGCATCATGTGCATCCGGAAATCTTAACCACGGCAGCGTTGGGCTTCTGTCTGACCTGCCTGGCGCTCTGGATCGCCGTGACCATCGAGCGGCAACACAAATACGAAGCCTTCACATCGGTCGCCCATCTCAATACGCTCCAGGCCCAACGGGTTTTTCATCGGGTTGAAAAGGTGTACCTGGAAAGCCTGGCCAGCTACTTCGCCAGCAGCCAGGACGTCACCCCAGAGGATTTCGCGACCTTTGTCAGCCACCTCGCCGATTCCGCGTCAATGACCGCGACCTTGGCCTGGGCGCCGGAGGTGCCCGCGGACGAACGCGAACGCTTCCGCGCGGCTTCCCTGCCCGAAAGGGGCATTTGGGAACTGGATGACACGGGGGAGATGCGTCCCGCTGGCGAACGAAACCGCTATTATCCCGTGCAATACATGCTGGCTTTACAGTCGACGACCGACTCCGGATCGCAGCCGGACACCGGCTTCGACCTGGCATCCATCCCCGAAGTCGCCTCCCTGCTGCGGGAACCCTGGGGGAAATGCTCACGGGCCACCCCCTTGCTGCGATTTTCACGCGGTAACGCCTCCTGGAACCGAATCGTGGCCTTGCGACGCGTCCAATCCATCCATGCCGACGGCCCAAGCGGACTTGTCATGGCCTCAATTGACCCCATGGACATCCTCAAGGCCATGCGCGCTTCCGATTTCAGCAGCGAGCTGCAATTGCCGATCGGAATGTTCGAATTGCTGCCGAACGCCCCGTCCATGCCCCTGGGTGAAGATGCGGCCTATCCTTCCATGGGTTCCTGGAGTTTTTCGCGTGCGAACCGTCGCTGGAACTTCACCCGCCCCATTCTGGCCTTCGACCGGGCCTATGCCCTGATGGCCAAGCCCACTCCGGCCTTCATGCAGCGCCATAGCAGTTATCTGGGGCCCATTGTTCTGCTGACCGGACTGCTGCTGACAGGCGCCATGACCCTGCTGGTGCATATCCTCAGCCGCAAACGCTTCATCCTCGAGGAAAAAGTCGCCGACCGCACCGCGACGCTCACCGCCAGCCTGCAACGCTACCGCTCCCTGGCGGAGAGCATGCGGGACGTGGTCTGGACGCTGGATGCCGAAACGATGCGGTTCCTGTACATCAGCCCGGCCATCTGGCAGCAACGCGGCTTTTCGCCCGAGGAAAAACTGTCCGACACCATCGACGAGAGTTTCCCCCCCGAAAATCGCCGGGAAATGCTTGGCCGCATCCGTTCGCGCGCCGATGCCCTCAAGGCCGGACGCATCGGCTCCGAGTCTTTCTTCACCGAAGAAGTCGAGGTGATCTGCAAGGACGGCAGCCTGTTGCGTACCGAGATGATCACCAGTTACTGGCTCAATCCAGATACCGGACAGGTCGAAGTGCATGGCATCACGCGGGATATCACGGAACGCAAACGCCTCGAAAAGTTTCGCGGCATGATCGAGCACAGCCTGCAAATTCTAGGGAAACCCGAGGACCTCGATCAGGTCTTGCGGATCCTGGCCGAAACGCTGCGGCGGGAATCGGACTTTGCCGGCGTGGGCATCCGCTTGCGCAGTCTCAATGGCTATCCCTTTGTCGCCTTCGACGGGCAATCGGAACTCGACAAGCCCTGCACCAAGGACCTGATTGTCCGCAACGATCTCGACACCCCCGTCTGCGACGAAGATGGCGACATCCAGTTGCAGTGCCTGTGCGGACTGGTACTGGGCGGAAAGACCCATCCCGACATCTCGCTTTTCACCGGCAGCGGCAGCCTCTGGACCGCCGATTCGTCCGAACTGCTCCTGGCCCCCGGGCTGAAGGACGCCAGTTGCGAATGTATCCACAACGGGTACCGCACCTTGGCGATGATCCCGATTCGCAACCAGGGGGGAATTCAGGGATTGCTTCAATTCGTCGACCGCCGCAAGGGACAACTGACGCTGGAAACCGTGCAGGTGCTCGAAGATATCGCGTCTCATATCGGGGAAGCAATCTATCGGCGCCGCATGGAACGCGATTACCGGCTGCTGTTCAAGGAAATGCTGGAGGGAGTGGCGGTCTACGAAGTTCTGCTGGACGAAAGGGGCCATCCGTTCGATTTTCGCTACCTGACGGTCAATCCCGCCTTCGAACGCCTGTCGGGGCGTCCGGCCACCGACATCGTGGGCGGCACGCTGCTGGAAGTGCACGCCGCCCCCCAGACCCGCACCCTCGAGGAATTCGTCCGCGTCGCCACGACAGGCATCCCCGCGTCGTTCGAGTATTACGATTCAACCGCCGAAAAATTCATCGAAGCCGTGGCGTTTCGTCCCGCCACACACCAGATCGCCGCCGTCTTCAGCGACATCACGGATCGAAAAAACAGCGAAACCGAATTGCGGGAAAGCCGCCGGCAATTCGAAGCGCTCCTGACCAACCTGCCCGGCATGGCCTATCGGTGCCAGTTCGATCGCGATTGGACCATGCAATTCGTCAGCGCCGGCTCGGAAATCCTGACGGGGTACGAACCGCGCGACCTCATCGACAATCGAACGCTTTCCTATAATGACCTGATCGTTCCCCGCTACCGAGAGTTCCTCTGGGACTTGTGGCAAAAGGCGGTCGCCAACCACGATCATGTCGATGTCGAATACGAAATCCGCACGCGCAACGGCCGGCTGAAGTGGGTGCTGGAACGCGGTGCCGGCGTCTACGACGAAAACGGCGTGGTGATGGCCCTGGAGGGCTTCGTCATGGACATCACCGACCGCAAGCTGGCGGAATTCGAACGCGAACGCTTGGCGCGGGCCATCGAACAGTCCACCGACAGCGTCATCGTCACCGACCGCAAGGGTGTAATCACCTACGTCAACCCCGCGTTTACCGCCATCAGCGGATACCGTCGCGAAGAGGCCCTGGGACGCAACCCCAAGTTCCTCGGCAGCGGCAAACACGACCGGGAATTTTTCCGCGCCATGTGGCAGACAATCACCTCGGGACAGACCTGGCGCGGACAGATCGTCAACATGCGCAAGGACAACACCCTCTTCACGGAACAAACCACGATCACCCCGACGTTTGACGCCACCGGCAACATCGTGGAATTCGTATCGGTAAAGCGTGACATCACCGACCAACTGCGCGAGAACGAACAGCGCGAATCGCTCCAGCAGCAACTGTTCCAGTCCCAGAAGATGGAATCGATCGGTCGCCTTGCGGGCGGGGTGGCGCATGACTTCAACAACATGCTGCAGGCCATCCTCGGCTATACCGAGATGGCTCTCGAACAGGTGAAACCCGACTCGCCGCTGCATTCCGACCTTTCCGGCATCCGCACCACGGCGCGAAAGTCCGCCATCTTGATCCGTCAATTGCAGTCGTTTTCCAGCAAGCAACCCGCCTCGCCGCGTCCCATGGACCTGAACCGCACCGTGGGTGGCATGATCGGCATGCTGCGGCGTCTTATCGGCGGTGCCGTCGACGTCGAATGGCGCCCCGCGTCAAAGAGCGCCATGATCACGGCCGACGCCACCCAGATCGACCAGATCGTCACCAACCTGTGCGTCAATGCGCGCGATGCGATCAACGGCAGCGGCAAGATCGTGCTGAAAACGGAGTTTGCGCGTCTGGACAAGACCATGCGCGATATGATTGGAATTCCCCCTCCAGGCGACTATGTCGTCCTGAGCGTTCAAGACAGCGGCTGCGGAATCGATTCCGAAAAGATGGCGCACATCTTCGAACCATTCTTCACAACCAAGCGGGCCCACGGCGGCACCGGCCTGGGGCTTTCCACCCTCTACGGCATCGTGCAGCAGCTTGGAGGCGGCATCCGGGTTAAGAGCCAACCGGGCCAGGGCAGCACCTTTAGCCTTTACCTGCCCTGCCTGGCCTGCAATACCCAACAGATCGAGTCTACAAAACAGCCCGCCGAGAAACCCCGAACCCAGCGACATCTGAACGCCACCATCATGGTGGTGGACGACGAACCGACCATCCTGCTGACCACCCAGCGCATCCTCGAATCCCTGGGGTACAAAGTAATCAGCACCAGTTCGCCCGAAAGCGCCCTGGAGCAGATCCAGCGGCTCGATGTCAAGTTCGACCTGCTGCTTACGGACGTGGTCATGCCAAACATCAGCGGCACCGACCTGGTCCTGAGTCTCCGCAAACAACGGCCCAACGCTCGTTATCTCTACATGTCGGGGTATGCGGCCTCGGGGATTGCCAACGCCGAAGCCCTGGCCAACGAACAGTTTTTCCTGCACAAGCCCTTCACGCGCGACACGCTGGCAAAGAAGATACAGGAAGTGCTCAATCTGTCGCCGCCATCCTCCCTGGCCAATGGCTGACTTCCCCATGGACCGCTCCTCCCGCGACAGCTCGATCATGCGCGCCCGCTGGCGGCGTTTCCGCAACCACAAACGCGCCTGGCGTGCCCTGATGGCCTTGACAGTCCTCTACGTACTGAGCCTGGCGGCGGAATTGCTGTGCAACGAACGTCCTCTGTACCTGCGCGTCAATGGAAGCCATTTTTTTCCTTTCCTGCGCCATTACTCGCAACACCAGGTGTTGGGAAACGACAAGTCCGACCCGGTGGATTACGCCACCCTGGACGAAGCGCCCGAGTTCACGTCTTGCCGCGGCAATTTCATCCTGCGCGCCCCAGTGCCCTACGGTCCCCACCAGGTGGCCGATCCGTCCGAATTCGAACGCTATCGCCGTGCCACGGTGGTCCTGTCTCCCAACGTGGCGATCGGACGTCTCAACCTGACCCCCGAAGGCGCCATCGTCCGTCCGCTGGGATGCGAGCCCTTTTTCCCTCCCGGAATCCAATGGGATGGCGCCGAGTTCGATCGATTCTGGGAGGTCCCTCCCGCGCTCCAAAACGCACTGCGGCTGCGTTTTGCGAACCGGCCCGCACCGGCCCTTGACCTCGTCGTAAACTCCACCCGGAGCGATGCGTCCGCAACGGAAGACGCGACCCTGCGGGTGGTGCTGACCGACTACACCCCTCGTCCCATCCCGCCGCGCACGGTTCGCCTGGGCCTGCGTCCGCCCGATGCCATGAAACAGCAGGCCATCACCCTGCGTTTCGACCGCGATCTCAAGCCTGCAAACCGCCGCTCGCGCCGCCAGCTGCCGCCCGCCCTGGCGCCGGCCCTTGCCCCGCTGCTCAAGCGAGCCTTCACTTCACCCTCGCCCGTATCCACCAACCTGACGCTCACCTCGCGGAACCGCAAGGTCGACTTCGACGTTACCTGCCGGTTGGACGCCGTGGCCTGGCCCCACCGACCGGTGCGGGGCCATTGGATGGGCCTTGACGTGGCCGGACGCGATGTGCTGGCGCGCATGGTGTATGGCACACGCACCGCCCTGACTTTCGGACTGCTGCTGGTGGGCTGGGCCATGCTGCTTGGCGTGACGATCGGCGCCGTCCAGGGATACTTCGGCGCCTGGGTGGACCTGACGGCCCAACGACTGATCGAAATCTGGAGCGCCTTGCCGTTCCTGTACGTCATGATCCTGCTGGGAGCCGTGGCGGGCCGTAGTTTCATGCTGCTGCTTTTGTGCTACGGCCTGTTCAACTGGATCGGCATTTCCTACTACATGCGGGCCGAATTCCTGCGGCTTCGCCGTCGCGCCTTCGTCGAAGCCGCCATCTGCCAGGGTCTCGGCGTCTCGCGCATCCTCTGGCGGCATCTGCTGCCCAATGCCCTGACCCCGCTGATTACCCTGATGCCCTTCAGCCTGGTGGGCGCCATCGCCGCCATCACGGCCCTCGACTACCTGGGCTTCGGACTGCCCCCCCTGACCCCGAGCTGGGGCGAGCTGCTGCAGCAGGCGCAACAGGAGCGCGAAGCCTGGTGGCTGATTCTCTACCCCTCGCTGATGCTCTTCACCGTGATGTTGTTGACCGTGCTGGTCGGGGAAGGGCTGCGCGACGCCTTTGACCCCAAACCCAACAGCCGGTACCGCTGACGAAACGCCGCGGCAGAAATTATTGCTCGGTCCATGGGCGTCCGGGAGGGGGTGGAGGCGGATCGCGCCAGCGCCAGGCGCTTTGGTAGGCAAAGGTCAGGTGCGGCGTCTCCAGCCGTTCGCCGCTCTTGCGGCGCGATTCCAGCAAAGCGTCGAGCGCCCCGCTGGTCATCAGCGTACGCTCCACCGGCCACGCGGGCCTTCCCGTCAGGACCATCCGCTCGATTCCGTTCAACAGTAGCGAAAAATGCGCGCCCGGACGCGCCTCCTGGGTCCAGAAATGGCAGGATGCGATTGCGCCATCGGCATGTTTCCAGGCGCCGGACCATTCGCCGGCCGCCCCGTTCAGTTCGATAATCGCCACGCGCAGTCCATCCGCGTAATTCAGCAAAAAAAGTACCGGCTTACGCACGGCATCCCGCAGCGGACGTCCGCGGTTCAGATGGCGGGGCAACCGGTTCCAGGCCTTGTCAAACACCTCCCGGTCGAACACGTCCGCATCCATTGCGGCCCAAACCGCGTCATTCGTCAGGCACTGAACCGCCTCGATTCCCGTTTCGCCGCCGCGTCGCTGTTCCGCCAGCGCCTGTGCCACTTCGAGCGCATGAAACCCGTAGGAATCCGTCGAACCGTAGGTGATCACGACAATCTCATCCAGTTCCGCGTCACGCCGGACGTCGGCGGCCGGTTTTCGCCAGGTCAGGGGAACGGAACTGCCGGCCATCAACGGGATGTCCAGCGCCCGGGCCTCGTCGTAAATCGCCTTGGCATCCTGCCAGTTGTCCGCGAGATGCTTGTCCATGAAGACGGGCACAACCCGTTGGGAACGCCGGAACTCGGCCACGGTTTCGTCCCAGAAGCGCCGCTTGGGATACCGGGTGTTTCCCGTGGGCGAACGCGGATATTCGCCATGTTCGCCGATCAGCAGCACGCCTTCGACCGCCAGCCGGTTCCCGCCCAGGGTCAGGGCATCGCCGATGCGATCGAAGACGGGAAAACGCCGGGCCGCGGCGAGAAGGCGACTGGTATCGTTCGGCGGTCTTTGATCCGTGTACAACGAAGCGAGCCGCAGGGGAGACTCCGGCCCCTTGCCGTCGAGCGTATGGGTCAGCAGCAGCCGGCTGACGATGATGTCCGCATGCGAATTGTGCCGGTAGACCGTCACGGCGGCCGCAACGGGTACCCGCGCGTCCGGGGCGGCAGCGCCCGGGATCCGGCACCCGAACGCAAGCAAGGCCAGGCCGAGGCTCAGCCCCAACACGATGGCCCCCCTCCGGCAAGACGTGCGACCCGCGATCGGGCCGGAGTCGGACGCGGTTTCCGGCGAAACGAGCCCCGACCCGGCCGCACGAAACGTGCGGTTGTCGATGGCATGTTCTGTCGTGGGAATTAGGTTCATGTTCGGGGTGCCATGTTGGAAGATGTATTGTGGGCGCGTAAAAAACGCAAGAGTCAATTACCAGGTCCAGTTTTATCACGAAACCGAGAACTTGAACCAGCGGATGTTCGAAACACAATCCTCATAACACCAGAAGGCCGCAAACACCGTGCCGTCCGCCAGCCGCGTTAGGCTCGGGGCGCCGAAGCGCAACACGTTGAAATTATGCGCCATGTTGTTCGTCGACGCGGTGAGTTCTGCCCCCTGGTGTCCCCATAACGGCTGTTCTCCCTCGTTCACCCATCGGTCGCCTGCCATCCGCGCCAGATTTGCCCAAAGCCCGGGCCGGTCCATCCGCCGGAACACGCACAGGATGCGCCCATCATCCAGTACCCACGGCGTCAGGGTCTGCCCCTGGAGACCCGTAGAGGCCGGCGCGGACCAACTGCGCCCCCCGTCGCGGCTGAGGGCATACTGGTTCGGGCGGTCCTTCTTGGCGACGTCATCGTAAACCCAAGCCGTTGCCAGCAGGCGGCCGTCGACCAGTTCGACGATTTTCGATTCCCAGAAATACACTGCGCCTTCCGCTTCGCGCATCACGTCCAGGTATTCCGGCCACGTCGCGCCTTGATTATGGGAAATTAGGGCGATCATACGGATTCCGTTCGGGCAGTCGCCGTCCCAACCCGGCCAGGTCTGGGTCGGAATCAGCCAGCGGCCGTCCCGTAGAATCGTGACCGGACAGCACATTTCGAACGAGGGGCCGACTAGCGGAGGGGCAATCGGATGCGGACCGGACCAGGTGCGGCCGCGGTCTTGCGAGCGCAACAGCAACAGTTCCGTGGGAACGAACCCAAGGGTGTCGTGATTCGTGAGCCCATCCTCCGGGTGACCGGACCGGTCATGCCGCATCATGAAGACGACCGGATCGCCGTCGGGAAGAACCGCCAACCGCGCACAATCCGAAGTCAGCCGCCCCGGCGTTCCATCATACAGGGGGCCTTCCGGCGACCAAGTTTCGCCGCCGTCGGTCGAGCGGAAGAGATGGGTGCGCAGATTCACCGCCTCGAACGCCTCGCCCAGCACAGCCGTGGCCAGCAACTCGCCGCCGGGCAACACCGCCACGGAGGGAAAATAAGCGTGAATGCCGCGCACGTGCGGTTTCGGGTTACGGCAGATCAAACCGGTTCTCAAGTTATCGATCAACGGCATCGTCAGGTTCCCTTTGGATGCACTTCAGGTCCAGCCCCTTCGGTCAACGCCAGGACGCAGGTCATCATCGCACAACAAGAAGTTGGCAACAAGCCGACGAACCGGCAGCCGATGAACCGTGCGCCGATACCGATACCGATACCGGGCCGCAGAGACTTGTCTGTTGTATGTTGCGATTTCCGTATGGTATTGTATGAGTGTACCAGAGGCGTTGAACCGATTCCTCCTGGAACGGTTCCA
>CAZIUM010000066.1:0-14079 GCA_964542285.1 uncultured Lentisphaerales bacterium | reverse complement strand
GGGCCATGCCGTCCTGCCTACGGCAGCCAAACCCCCTTCGGAGGTTCTCATCCCCTCTCAAATTGGCGGAGAGGGGGGGATTCGAACCCCCGGTACCCGGGTAGGGTACACGGCATTTCCAGTGCCGCACCTTCGGCCGCTCGGTCACCTCTCCCGTTGAAAGAATGGGCGCTAGGATACCGCGAATGAACGACGGGATCAATAAGCAAAATGCGGGGAATGTGGTTGATTCAACAAAATCGAATCACACCCGCTTGGGATTGCCAGGCGCGGCGCATGTTGGAATAATGGCGACATGCGGGCGCGGGCTTTTTCCGTGCGCGACAACGAACCCCACGACGAAGGACCACAGAAAATCCATGCCACGGGTATTGCATGTGTTGGAAGCCACGATCGGCGGCACGCGGCGTCATCTGCGCGAGCTGGCGCCGGGATTGGTCGAGAAGGGCTGGCAGGTCGATCTGGCCTATGCCCTCGGACGCGATCCCGCGTTCACGTGCGACTTGGACCTGTTTGTCCGTCACGGGGTGGGGGTGCATGAGGTGCGGATGCTGCGTCGTCCGGCTCCGCTGGCCGATGTGTGCGCGCTGGGGGCGCTGGAGCGTCTGATCCGGGCAACGCATCCCGATGTGGTGCATGGTCACAGCGCCAAGGGCGGCATGCTGGCGCGGCTGGCGGCGCATCGCCGCGGCGTGCCGGCGGTGTACACGCCGCATTTCTTTGCCTGTGAGATGCAGGTCGCCCCGTGGTTGCGGACGATGTACCGCGCCATGGAGCGGCTGGCTCGTCCCTGGGGTCAGCAGGTGATCGCGGTGTCGCGGGCGGAACATGCCGCGGCGCGGGCCCTGGGGTATGCGCCGGAGCGCATTGCGCTGATTCCCAACGGGGTGCCGCCCCCTCCCGCGGCGGGGTCGCGCCGTGAAACCGAAAAATACGACCTGGCCTTTGCCGGACGCTTTTGCCGTCAGAAGGGCCTGGACGTGCTGTTGGCGGCGTTACCGGCGCTCCGGCGGCGTCACCCGGGATTGCGGGTGGCGGTGATGGGGAACGGAGACCGGCGCCTGGAACGCCTGGCCGCGGCGGAGACCGACCTGGTCCTGCTGCCGGCGGCGGCTCCCGAACAGGTTTGGAAGCTCTTGCTGGAGAGCCGGGTGCTGGCGATGCCTTCGCGCTGGGAGGGGTTGCCCTACCTGTTACTGGAGGCCATGCAGGCCGGCACGCCGGTGGTGGCCTCGGAGGTCGGCGGGGTGGCGGACGTGGTCACCTCGGGGGTCGACGGCCGACTGGTGCCGCCGGACAATCCCGCGGCGCTGTCGGAGGCGCTGGGCGACCTGCTGGCCGACGCGCCGGGGCGCCGCGCGCTGGCCGAGGCCGCCCGAGACCGTGTGCGGCAGTTTTCATTGCGCCGGATGGTCGACGACACCGACCGGGTATTGCGTGAGGTCGCCGGCGTTTGATCAGCGTCCCTCGATCCAGATGGGGCTGCTCCACTGGTGGTCGCCGTTTACGTCCTCGATACGGGCGTAGTAGACCACGAAGGGGTCGGCGTGATAGCGGCGGTCCCTGAGCGCGATCCTGTCGAAGTCCTCCGTATCCTCGAAGGCCACTTCGTTGATGCGCTGCATGAGTTCGGGACCGCGTACGTCGACGCTGCGGAAAGGCTCCCCGTTGCGCATCAGGGTCACCCTGGCTCCCGAGGCACCATCCAGGGTGTAACGCAGGCGCAGATTGCGTTCTCGGCGCGTCTGACGGTCCAGCGGGAGAACGGACCCCATGCCGGCGTCTTCCAGCGTCAGGTCGAGGAGCGAGCGGGCGTGCGTGGTGGCGAAGGTTTCGCGGCGCTGCATGGCATCGAAGAGCTGTCCGCGTTCCAGGGAAGATGCGCGGATGGCGGCCAGGCCCTTGTGGGCATGCCCGTTCAAGGTGGGCACCCGGTAGGGATCGATGCGGAAATGATGCGTACTGCCGGGGAGGGTGGCATGGTCGTCGCTGGAGGCGATCACCCCGAAGCGGGCCCCGGCGCGCAGGGCGTCGACGAAGTAGGCCGGGGCGTCGTTGTTGCCGCCGCTGATCGGCAGGCGCGAATGGCGCATTTCCGAAGAGCCCCAACTGGAGTGGATTTCGAACAGGGGTTCACGCTGGGAATCGTAGGTGGGTTCCTCCCAGGAACGGTATTTCTGGGCGCGTCCCGTGTGGTGGGGGATGGTGAGGTAGGGCTGGTCGTTGCCATCCAGCCAACGCCACAGGTCGCGGATGGGCACCTTGGGGGCGATGCCTTTCATGTCCTCGCGCTCCAGCCAGAAGTAGGGAGCGTCATCGTTGCGATAGTAGACATTGTTGTCGCCCCCGTATCCCTGGGCATGCGAGCTCTCGAAGGCCAGGAACGATACGAACTGTCCCGGGCGATGGAATTCTCGCGCCAGTTGCTGCAGCCGGGGCCAGCGGGTGTCGTCGGCGGCGATGCCGCGCAGATGATCCGCCGGCGCGGCAAAATCCAGCAGCGAGACATCCCGCGCATATTCGTAGCACCAGGCGGGATCGAGGCAGCGCCAGCCGGAGCAATTGGAGTAAACGGTGTGAACGTGCAGGTCCCCAAAGTAGATACGCCAGGGCGGAGTGTCGAAAATCCAGGCGGGGTTCGAGAACAGGTGTCCCTCGGTCGTGGCGACATCCGTGCGGCCGATGGTAGCGCCGATCGAGACCGCGCCCGGGGACGTGGCGCGCAGGTTTTCGATGCGGACGCAGGAGGCGCCGGTCGGAATTTCGCATTGCGCCGGCAGCCCCTCCAGCCCCCCGCGGGGTTCGAATTGCAGGCGCAGGGGCAGATCGTCGCGCGGCAGGGCATCCGCGCCGGTGACGCTGATTCGCAGGGAGAAGGGTTCGCCCGTGGCCAGCACGGAGGGAAGGGTCAGTTGGACGCGGGTGCCGATGAGCGCGGCGGTTTGACGGGCGGCGGCGAGTCGTTGTTCGTTCATGGTGGTGGGCTCCTTTTTTGTGACTGGGGGTCAAAACGCGAGGCGGGGTCAGGGGGTGGCGGGCGGTGGGGTCCAGTGGACGTAGATGACTTCGGCCAGGGGACGATCCACCGCGAACTGGCTGTAGCCGCCGACTTCGAACACGAAAGAGGGAAAACGCTGGATCAGCAGGATGCGGGCGCCCGGCAGGATGCCCAGGGCCATCATCTTCTGCACCTGGCGGTCGTCCCGGGTGGCCAGGTAGGCCACGTAGCCCTGTTCGCCCGGTTTGCCGTCGCACAGCGGGGCGACCTCGCGAATGGTGTCGGCCCGGGCCTGGCGGCAGCAGGCGCCTTCGGGGATGGGCTTGCCGTGGGGGCAGCGCCGGGGATGGCCCAGCAGGGAGCAGACCCTTTCGTCGAGTCCGCGCTTGAGAATGTGTTCAAACTCACAGGCGCCCTCGTCGCCGGCCTCGGGCGTGGCGCTCAGCACATCGTAAAGCAGGCATTCCGCCAGGCGTCTGCGGCGCAGCACATCGCGTCCCAGTTCCAGTCCGGCGGGGGTGGGGCGGAAGGCGCCGTTCTCAAGCGTCAACAGGCCGGCCTCGGCGGCCTCCTTGACGGTGGCGTCGTCGGGATTCTGTTCGCCATGGCATGCGGCGGCGGAGTCGTCGGCGTCCAGCGCATACAAATGCTGCAGCAGCATTTCGACGGCATCACTGATCTTTGCGGACATGTTTCACCTTCTTGTCGGCCCGGTTGCGGCCAAAGAGTCTTTGCACAAATGCCGGCTCGCGCGGCATCTCGGCCCCGCATTTCGGACAGCACACATTGCGGCAGCCACCGAAGAGAGTGCAATTGCGACAGTGGATTTCCCGAGCCCGATGCTCGTCAAAACGGTGGCCGCATTGGCTGCAGGTCATCATAGTTCGATCCCCGTTAACAGCAGCAGATGGTGTACCGTCAATCCCGCCACCAGGGCCAGCGCCAGGGTGGTTGCGCCGATGGCAAAGGCCGTGCGCCATCCGCGTTCCTTGCCCATGACCAGGAACTGGGCGATGCAGGGCAGAAAGAGCGAAAGGGCGATGGCGGCCACGGTGAGCTGGTTGCCGGTCAGCACCCCGCCCATCTGGAGTTCATACAGTCCGGCCGCGCCGTAGTCGCGACGGAAAAATCCGAACAGAAAGATCTTGGCGGCCTGGGGCGGCAGTCCCATCCACCCGGCGACCGGTTCGATGCAACGGATCAGAAACTGGAAGGCGCCCGTCATTTGTCCGATCCAGATCAACACGCTGGCCAGGATGAACAACGGCAGCACCTCCTGGAAATACCAGGTCATGCGGCTGAGGGTCTTGGCGACAATGTTGCTGGGACGCGGCAGGCGCATGGGCGGAAGCTCCATGTAAAAATCGGGTCTGCGTCCCGGCATCAGCCGGGCGGCCAGCAGACCGGCCAGCAGGAAAACCAGGGACATGAAGACGATCCACAGCACCAGTCCGCCGGGGTGGCTGGCGAGCAACGCCAGGATCACCCCCATTTGCGCGGCGCAGGGGATGGCCAGGGCCAGCAGCAGGGTGGCGATGATGCGTTCGCGGCGGCTTTCGAGCGTGCGGGTGACCATCACGGCCATGGTGCCGCAGCCGAAACCCAGCACCATGGGGATGACGGCGCGCCCGTTCAGTCCGATACGCTTGAATCCCCGGTCGATCATCATGGCCAGGCGCGGCAGGTAGCCGCTGTCTTCGAGGATCGAAAAGGCCAGGAAAAAGGTGCCGACAATCGGCATGACGATGGCCAGGGCATAGTTCAGCCCCAGCGGGACGATCCCGTATTCCCCGGTCAGGAGTTCGCGCAGGGAGCCGGCCACCGCATTCTGCCAGGGCAGGATGGCGGCCACGGCGCGCGTGGCTCCAGGTTGTACCCAGCGTTCGAAGGCGCCCGAAATGGCATCCACGAGAACCCCCGCGCCGAATTCGCCGACGAATTTGTAGAGACCGAAGTACAAGACCAGCAGCAGTACGGGAATGCCGATGGCGGGTCGCATCAGGGCGCGGCTCAGCCGCTCGCGTGGACGGGCTTCGCGGGGCGGGGGAAAGCGCACCGTCCGGGCCAGGATGGACGCGGCCAGCTTCTTGACCGCAAAGGTTGCGTAGCAGTGCGGCGCATGGTCGAGCTGCCGTTGCGTGGCGGCCACCACCCGCAGAATTCCGGCGACCTCCTCCACGGGGCGCGAGGGCAGCAGGCGCTCGAAGGCCGCGCGTTCGGACTGCAACAGCAGCAGTCCGAGGGTGCGCGGGGAGAGCCGTCCGTTGCCGGCCGCGCGCAGCGGACCGTCCAGCTCCGTCAGGGCGCTTTCGATGCAGGGGCCGTAATCGATGCGCGGGGGTTGTGCTGGATGAACCTCCGGCAGCAGGCGGATCAGGCGCCGGATGCCGGCGCCGGTGGTCGCCACGGTGCGCACCACCGGAACGCCCAGGTGTTCCCGCAGCCGGGCCAGGTCAAAACGAAAGCCCAGGTCCGCCGCCTCGTCGGCCATGTTGAGGGCCAGCAGCAAGGGCAGCCCCGCTTCGGCCAGTTGCAGTGTCAGCGGCAGCATCCGTTCGATGTTCTTGGCGTCCAGCACATGAATGACGGCCTTGACCTCGCGATCGAACAGATAGTCGAAGGTGACTTGTTCCTCCGCCGTGATGGGATTCAGCGAGTAGATTCCAGGGGTGTCGATGACTTCGAAAAGGCCATCGTTTGTCCGCAGGTAGCCGCGGGTCACCTCGACGGTGGTGCCGGGATAGTTGGAGACGATGACATGACGCCCCGTCAGGCGGTTGAACAGCACGCTTTTGCCGACATTGGGGCTGCCCACGACGATGATGGTGCCGTCGGTGGCGCGACCGCTGTCCTGGTCGGTATCCTCGACGGGGACGCCTGCCAGGCGGAAAAAGAAGCCCGCCAATTTCATTCGACGTGTTCCTTGGCGCGGTCCGGACCGGCCGATACGGAGGATTGGTTGACGCGGACGGCGCGCCGTTGGCGCACGTACTTCGCCTGCCCTTCCTCATGGTACGAGCTGCGGATCAGCGGGGCGCTCGCTACGAATGCGAAGCCCAGGTTGCGGGCCATGCCGGCGTAGTCATCGAACCGGTGCGGTGTGATGTATTCCGCCACCGGCAGGTGACGCGGGGAAGGTTGCAGATATTGCCCCATGTAGAGAATTTCGACGCCGGCTTCCCTGGCATCCCGCATGACGGCTTCGACCTCTTCGCGGGATTCTCCCATGCCCAGCATCAGGCTGGTTTTGGCGATAAAATTCGCGTCGGCGGCCTGGCGCAGCACCTTCAGGGAACGCGCATACAGCGCCTGGGGACGAAAGTCGGGATACAACCTCGGCACGGTTTCCAGGTTGTGACCGAAGACATCGGGATCGGCATCCAGCACGCGCGATACGTCGCGAGCGCGTCCCTCGAAATCCGGCGTCAGAACCTCGATGACGATGCCCGGAACGGCCTGGCGCACTCTCCGGATGGTTTGCGCCCACAGGTCGGCGCCCCCGTCCGGCAGGTCGTCGCGCGTGACGGAGGTCAGCACCACCTCGCGCAAGCCGCTTTCGCGGATGGCGTCCGCCACGCGTTCCGGTTCGGTGGGGTCCGGCGGCAACACGGGGCGCTTGTCGACGTTGCAGAAACGGCAGCCGCGCGTGCAGCGGTCCCCCAGAATCATGATGGTGGCGCGTCCGTACGACCAGCAATGGCCCTGGTTGGGACAATGCGCTTCCTCGCAGACCGTGTGTAGTCCATGTGACCGTAGACGGGTGCTGGTGGTATTAAAGGTTTCGCCCCCGCCGACCCGGACGCGCAGCCAGGGCGGTTTGCGCGGCAGCGGCTTGTTTGTTTCAATATTGCTTGCCATGTTTGCCTTGAACGCATAAGATAATGAAATTGTGGTTTGGGTGCAATCGCAACCCCAATCATTGCAATTCAGGAGCATGAAATGGAAAACGATTCTCGCGGTCCGATCCGCATTGGGTTGGCCGGCCTGGGCCGTGCCGGTTTGGGCATGCACATCAAGGAGTTGGCGGACTTTCCCGAAAAGTTCAAAGTGGTCGCGGCGTGCGATCCCGACAAGAAGCGGCGCGACATGGCGGAGGAAGCCACGGGGTGCCGCACCTATCGCCGCTACGAGGACATGTTGTCGGATATCGAAATCGAACTGGTGGATGTCGCCACCCGGTCGGAAGATCACTTTTCCCATGCCCTGGCTGCGCTGAAGACGCGTCGATGGGTCCTGGTGGAAAAACCGATCGCCTTGCGTTACGAGGAGGCCATCAAACTGCGTGCGGCCTCGACCAAGTATGGGCAGCGACTGTTTGTGCGTCACAATCGGCGCTTCGAACCGGGATTCGTCCAATCCCGCGCGGTCATTGAACGTGGTATCCTGGGCGACATCTACGACATTCGCCTGCGCCGGGGTTCGTATCAGCGCCGGGACGACTGGCAGACCGTGAAACGATGCGGCGGCGGGCAGTTGCTGAACTGGGGCCCGCATCTGGTGGACCATGCCCTGCAATTTCTGGGCACGCCGCCGGTCGATATCTGGGCGGATTTGAAGCGCGTGGCCGCCGTGGGCGATGCCGAGGATTATGTGCGCATCCTGCTGCGCAATCATTCCGGACTCACCGTGGACCTGGAAATTTCGGGCGGACGGGTTGTTCCCGAGCCCGAATGCGTCATCACGGGAAAGCGCGGCGCCCTGGTGTTGCGGGGGCAGGAAATCAAGCTGCGCTACCTGGACCCCAAGGTCAAGCTGCCGCGTCGGCGAGCCAGTGTGCGCACCCCGCCGCTGGGCACGTTCGGAACGCGGGAAGATTTGCCCTGGATCGAGGAGACGCTTCCCGTGGCGCCCACCGAGGAAGCGTCCATGAACGCCATGTGGTACCACCTGCACGCCACCATCCGGCGCAACAAGCCTTTTCCTGTAACTCTCGATCAGGCCGTCGACGTGATGCGAATCATCGCCGAGGCGCGGAAAAAGACACCGTTTGCTTGACGGGGGACAGGAAGCAACAAGCTGGAAAACGAGGACAATAATCATGAAACGAGCGGGCAAGATTGTGTTGGTGGTGTTGGCGGTGTTGGTCATCCTGGTGGGCATATTGCTTTTGCGGCTGGGACCGACGGTCAAGACGGCGGTCAACGGGTTGGGGCCGGCGATGCTGGGAGTGCCCGTCTCGGTGGAGGATGTAAACATCAATCCGCTGAGCGGCAAGATGCGCCTGACCAAACTGGCGATCGGCAACCCGGAGGGGTTTTCCACGCCGCATCTTTTCCGGCTGGAATCGCTGGATGTCGACCTCAAGATGCGCGAGATCATGGGCGGGAAGATCGGAATCCAATCGATCGTCATCAACGGCCCGCACGTTTGGTATGAACGCAAACTGCGAGACAGCAATGTCGGCAAACTGCTGGAGATGCTGGAAGCGCAGGCAGCGGAACCCGAACCCGACGAGGAAAAATCCGAGAAGGAAGCGAAACCCGTCGTCATCGATCGTTTGTTGGTCAAGGAAGGGCACATCGGGCTCAAAGTCGGAATCGGCGGAGAGTTGCCGTTGCCGTCGATCGAATTGAAGGACATCGGCAAGGACGACCCGGACGGGTTGTCGCCCGTCGAGGCGGTGCGCCGCGTGATGACCGCCATCCTGGGCTCGATCACCAAGGTCGTGGCCGCGGCGGGTGACCTGGCGCTGGACGGGGCCAAGGCCGTGGGCAAAGGAGTTGTCGAAGGTGGCAAGCTGGTGGGCGATGGCCTGGGTGCCGGCGGTAAGCTGGTGGGCGATGGCCTGGGTGCCGGCGGTAAGCTGGTGGGCGATGGCCTGGGCGCCGGCGGTAAGCTGGTGGGCGAGGGAGCCGAAGCCGTGGGCGAGCAGGCCGGCAAGGCCGTGAAGGCGGTGGGCGGCGCCCTCAAGGGCGTCGGTGGACTGCTGGGCGGCGGCGGAAAGTCGGAGGATGCCGAGGTCCGGGACGAGGAATGAAGCGATTTTGCGGGCGGATGATATCGTGGCCCTGGTGGGCGCTGGTTGTCGGTGCGGCAACCATGGCGGCGGCGGACGATCCCGCCACCGTCATGGTTGCGACCATGACGCAACTTGAACAACAGGCCGAAAGCAACGCCCCGGCCGCCGAGGCGGTGGCGGTCGATGCCATGCGTTCCTTCCTGCCGGGGCCGGAGGCCATGTCCGGCTTTACGCGCGTGCGAATCGAGACCGAAAGCAAGGCCCAACTCGGGGTGCGCGTCAATACCGCCATGGCGGAGTACGGTCGCACCGAGGGGAAGGGCCGGATCGTGGTGCGCTTGCGCGATATCGTCGGGTTGGAGGCCAAGGCCAAAAAAGCCCTGCTTCATCATGAAACCGACGAGGAGGATGGGAAGCGATTCCGACGTGCCGCGCACTACAAGGGCTTTGCTGGGTTTGAGGAATATGACCGGAAAACGCGCGAGGGCCTGGTCCGGCTGATGGCCGGCGAGCGGGTTGCCGTGGAAGTGGCGGGGTCGGAGGTTGCCTTTGCGGTTTTGCGTGGAGTCGTTGTTTCTCTGGATTTGCCGGGAATTGCGGCCCTGCAGGCTGTTGGCGCGATGGATCGCGCACGATGAGGATGGACCGGGATCAAGCCGAAAATCCTGGCCGGACGCGGCTGCAACGGGCGCGTATCTGGGCGGAGATCGATCTGCCCGGGTTGTGTGGGAATTGCCGGCGCCTCATGGAGGCGGTGGCTCCCGCCGAGGTCATGGCCGTGACCAAGGCCGACGCCTATGGCCTGGGAGTGAGGCCCGTGGCACGGGCGCTGGCGGAAGTCGGCGTGGCGCGATTCGGCGTGGCTACGCCGGAGGAAGCCCTGTCGCTGCTGGACCTTGGACTCCCCGTTCAGATTCTGGGCGGGGTTCTGCCGGCGGAAATTCCCGCGCTGGTTGCGCACGATGTCGTGTGGCCCCTCACGGACCTGTCTTCCGCGCGGCGGATCGGGGAAGCCGCCCGTCGGCACGGTCGCAAGGTGCGGGCGCATTTTAAAATCGACACCGGCATGGGACGGTTGGGAATTCCCTTGCCGGAGGCCCTGGCCACCATTCGTGCCGCCTGGGACATTCCCGGCCTGGTTCCGGAAGGCATCTATTCCCACCTGCCGATGACCTGTCGCCTGGACGATGAAGGCACCCGTGCGCAGATCGATGGGTTCGTCCGGCTGCTGGAGGACCTGGCGCGGGAAGGCCGGACGTTTAAAATCCGCCATATCGCCCACAGCGCCGCCGTCAACCACATTTCGCGCGCCTACGCGGCGCCTTTCAACATGGTGCGCATGGGCATCAATCTCTACGGCGCCCTGGACGATGAAGAGGCGCGGCGCCTGGCGCTGCGTCCGGTGGTGACGCTCAAGACCCGCCTGGTGGCGATACGTCGCCTGCCGGCCGGACATACCATCGGTTATGAACGCACCTATCGCCTGCCGAAGGCCACCACCGTGGGCACTCTTGCCGCGGGCTATGCCGACGGGCTGCCCATGGCGCTGTCCAATCGCGGACACGTGCTGGTGGGCGGACGGGCCTGTCCCGTCCTGGGACGTCTGTCAATGGATTACACCACCATTGCGCTGGACCGGGCGCCCGGCGCCGCCGTGGGCGATGAAGTTATCTGCCTGGGAGGCGAAGGTCCCCGGGCGATTCCCGTGTCCACCTGGGCCGATTTGAAAGGAACGCATCCTTACGATATCATGTGTTCCTTTGGCAACCGGGTGTTGCGCTGCTATCGAAACCTCGATGGCGAATGGACCCCTGCTTGAAAACATTAAAGGAATTGACACGATGCCCCGATTTATCGTGACCGGTGCGGCCGGCCTGATTGGCAATCGCCTCCTGGCGGCGCTGAACGCGCGCGGCCGCGAAGACATTCTCGCGGTGGACCATGTCGATCGCTCCGAGAAGCAAAACCACCTGGACCAGGTGCGTTTCGAGCGCTATCTCGACAAAAGCGAACTACGCGCCGAGCTGCGTTCCGGACGGATCGAACCGGTCGACGCGGTCTTTCACCTGGGTGCATGCAGTTCCACGACCGAGAGCGATGCCGCTTACCTGGCCGACAACAACACGGCCTACACCCGCGAGCTTTGCGAATGGTGCATCGAGCATGACAGCCGTTTCGTCTACGCCTCCAGCGCCGCCACCTACGGCGACGGACGCCTGGGATACAGCGACGCCGAGGAGTCGATTCCGCGGTTGAAGCCGTTGAATCTCTACGGGCAATCCAAGCAGGATTTCGATTTGCTGGCCTTGCGGAAGGGGTGGTTGCGGAAAATCGCGGGTCTTAAATACTTTAACGTCTTCGGACCCTTCGAAGAGCACAAGGGAGAGATGCGTTCGGTTGTGCACAAGGCGTACGGGCAGATCCGGCAGACGGGACAATTGAACCTCTTCCGGTCCCATCGCCCCGATTTCAAGGATGGCGAGCAGCGGCGCGATTTCGTCTACGTGGATGACGCCGTGGCCGTGACGCTCTTTTTTTACGACCACCCCGAAGTGTCGGGGTTGTTCAATTGCGGCACGGGGCGGGCGCGCACCTGGCTGGACCTGGCGCATGCGGTGTTTCGGGCCATGGGGATGGTCCCGAAAATCGAGTTCATCGACATGCCGTCCGCGGTGCGCGAACAGTATCAGTACCACACCGAAGCCGACCTGGCCCGATTGCGGGCGGCCGGGTGCCGGCATCGATTTGTGTCGTTGGAGGATGCCGTCATGGATTACGTCGGCAATTATCTCGCCAAGTGAATCCAGCGTGTCATGCGAATCCTCACGAAATACGTTCTGCGCGAATTCCTGGTTCCCCTGAACTATTGCGTCCTGGGCCTGTCCATGATCTTCATCGTGCTGGACCTGTTTCGCCAGTTCGATCGCATTCTGGCGGCGCGTCCGCCGATGACGATGCTGGCGCGTTATTTCGCGGGGTACCTGGCGGTCTACATGCAATGGCTGTTGCCGGCGGCCCTTCTGATGGCCGGATTGTACGCCATGTGGCAGTTGGCGCGTCATGCGGAGATCACCGCCATGCGGGCCAGCGGCATCCCTTTTCTGACCATCACCGCGCCCATGTTGTGGACCGGCGTGGTGCTGGCGTTGCTGTCGGGAGCCAACAGCGAATTCTTCGCTCCGGGCGCCAGCCGGGTCAAAGACCGCATTCTCGATAACCGCTTCAAGCCGCCTCCCAAAGAGGTGCTCTTCGATGTGCCGTACCACAATTACGCGGCGCGGCGAGCTTGGCGCATCGCGCGCTTCGAGCCCCAATCCGACGGCTACCAGATGTACAATGTGCGCATCACGACCAGCCGTCCCTCCGGCGTCCCGGAGAGTGTCATGACCGTGCGACGTGCCGAATACCTCGACGGGACCTGGTGGTTCCACCAGCCTTCCGTGACGCATTACGACGACCAGGGGCAGCCCTTGACCGGGATCGAGGACCCTGGCATGAACCGCGACCTGGTGCCCATGCCGCAGCTTAACGAAGCGCCGCGGGACTTTCTGCTGGAAGTCATGCAAAGCGAGTTTGAATCGCACAATTTTTCGTTGCGCGACATGATCCGCTACGTCAAGGCCCGTCCGCGGCTTCCTCGCATCTACAAGGTCGCCTGGCGATATGACATTTATGCCCGCCTGGCTTCTCCCTGGGCCTGTGTCGTGATCGTATTGCTGGCCGTACCGGCCGGGGTGGCGTCCGGTCGGCAGAGCGTCTTTATGGGGGTTTTGATGGCCATTTCCTCCTTTGTGGCCTACTTTGCTCTGACAATCTTCTGTATGGCGATGGCCAAGAAGGATTGGATTTCGATCGGGGTCGGAGCCTGGTTGCCCAACCTCCTGTTTTTGCTGATCGGGATCGTTCTGTTTCGACGCCAGAAATAAACGGTGTCATGAATGCACTTCCAAACGGAAACCGTCGTGCCGGCTCCTGAATGCGGGCGCTTGCTGGTGGTTGTCGCCGATGCCGGGGCGCCGTCGGAGACCTTTATTCGCCGCGACCTGGCGGCTCTCGAAGGGTGCGGATGGCAGGTCAGGGTTCAGTCGCTGGCGTCCGGGGGTGTCCCCTGGCCGCGGGACCCGGTCCTGTGGCGGATGCTGGGAGAACGGGCCCGGGCGTATCTTGGCTCGCCCCGGCAGATGGCGGCCTTGCTGCGCCGGGGGGGACGGGTGGCGCAGGCCGCGGCCCTGGCACGGGATTGCGATCTCGTTCTGGCACAGTTTGCCTGGCTGCCCGCGGATGCCGCCGCCGTGGCCGCGGCGGTGGCGGACCGCCCCTGGGTTTGTGCCGTGCATGCCAACGATGTTTTTGTTCAGTCGCCTCGCATGTTGCGCAAACGTCTGGCGGGCGCCCGGGGGATCGTGGCCTGTTCGCGCCTGGCGGCGGAAGCCGTCAAGGCCGCCGGCGTAACGGCGCCGGTTGCCGTGGTGCACCATGGCCTGCCCCTGGAGAACTTTCCTTTCGATGCGGAGCCGCGCAAGGCGCGTTCGATTGTCGCGGTCGGAAGGCTGGAACCCAAGAAGGGTTTCGACGTGTTGATGGAGGCCCTGCCGCGCATTCAGACCGCTTTTCCGGAGGTTTCCTTGCGCGTGGCGGGGTGGGGGAGCCAGGCGAAAAGCCTGCTCCGGCAGGTCCGTCGCCTGGGATTGCAGGGGCGGGTGGACATGCCCGGCTGGCTGGATGAAGGGACCACGCGCGCATGGCTGGCCGCGGCTTCCGTTTGTGTGCTGCCCAGCCGCAGAATGTCCAATGGCGACCGTGACGGCATGGCCAATGTCCTGCTGGAGGCCATGGCGTTGGGAACCCCGGTGATCACCACTCCGGCGGGGGCCGCCGGAGAATCGATCCGGGACGGCGTCAATGGTTTGCTGGTGGCGCCGGACGATCCGGATGCGCTGGCGCAGGCGGTGGGCCGATTACTGGCGGATGAAGACCTCTGCCGTCGCCTGGTTCATGCGGCCCGCGCAACCGTGGAATCCCGGTTCGATCGCCGCCAGGTCGCCCGGCAACTGTCGCAGGTCCTGTGGCAGGCCGCGGAAGGGCGTGTGGGTGCGTGAGTGTGTGGGGGGGAAAGGAAAAT